>JAITWR010000086.1 GCA_031285165.1 Novosphingobium sp. | reverse complement strand
TCGATTCGCTCATTCGGAAAAGAGCGGATTACCTGGATCGGAGCGGGACACAGCGGCTATACGGCTTCCAGCGCCCCGGGTTCGGTTTCCCAGCGGCCCAGGCCGTAATCGCCCTTGATTGTCGTGCGGTGCATGATCCGCTCGTATTTGGGATCGCAGCCGCAGGCCTGGTGCAACATGCGCCAGTTGTCCCACACCAGCATGTCGGTCGGCTGCCATGCGTGGAAATAGGGCACGATCGCCGCTTCCATCGCGTCATAGACCCCGGCCAGAAGCGCATTGCCTTCGGGCGTCTCGTTGCCGACGATGCCGCGGCAGCCGTAAGCGCACATATGCGCGACTTTCTCGCCGGTTGCGCGGGTCCAGACTGCCGGGTGGATGGCGCGCGGGAAAGTCCTGGCGACTTCCAGAATCGCGTCGTCCTTGGGCTGGATCTCGCGGAAAGTCCCGGGCAGGCCGAAGAACTGGCGCTCGTAATGCATGTCGAGCGTGTAGAGCAGCTCCATGTCTTCCATTTTCGCGCGCATCGCCGGGTCCATGTCCCTGTAGATCTGGATACCGTCGGCGAAAGCGGTCATGCCGCCTTCGGGCGCAACCGTCTCGGCGCGCAGCACGCCGGCGCGGTTCAACTCGTTGTTGTAGGTGTGGTCGAAGTGCCAGGGCTGCCAGGTGATCAGCGGCTTGCCGTCGATCTCGCAGATAGCCGAATCGGGAGAAGTGCGGAT
Source organism: Novosphingobium sp. (assembly GCA_031285165.1). Classification (GTDB taxonomy): domain Bacteria; phylum Pseudomonadota; class Alphaproteobacteria; order Sphingomonadales; family Sphingomonadaceae; genus Novosphingobium. The sequence continues at coordinate 9,214 of JAITWR010000086.1, read as the reverse complement.
GGTGATCACGCCCGGCATCGTGTCCTGGTCGAGCCGCTCGACCATTTTTACCGGGTGATCCTTCAGCGGGCCGAAGACATTGCTGAGTTCGACCTGCATTTTCGCGGTCTGCTCGATGTCCTCGAACACGATCATGCCGCGCGCTTCGAAAACCTCGTTGATCCGACGGCGAACCGCTTCGTCGGCGAGCGCGTCACGCGTCACGCCGCGGATTCGCGCACCGAAAGGCAAGTCGTCCCGCAGCGGCAGCACTTCGATCGAATGCATCCCTCAACTCCCGCCCTTCAGGGCATTTGTGTTACACAGTGATATGAATGCGCACTATGTAACATGAAATCGAAGTGCCGGCCAGAGCGATTTCAAGGCGATTGCGACCTTCCTCATGCCTGTTCCCCCATCGCGCGAAATTCGCCTTCGGCATCGAGGTCTGCGAGCGGCTCGTGCCCCGTTTCCGAGAAATCCCGGTGCCAGTCGGGCGTGCGGGTCGAGGTTTCGGCTTGCGGCATCTGGTAATTGTAGCAGACGCCCATCCGCCCCCGGTTCATCGTTGCGGTTTCCGCCAGCGACGGCGCCCGGTACTGCCGCGCGCCCGAAACGAAGACCGCGCGGCGCAGCAGGGTTGTCCATTCGGCCTCGCGCGGGGGCAGTTCCTGCTTCCACCCGGAAAGCTGGCGCAAGTTGCGATCCGTGCCCGCTATCGCTGTACCGACGAGTTGCCAGCGCAGCTTTTCGACTTCGTTTTCGGCCAGTGTCGCGGTGGTGCGGTCCTCGACCCGGTCGGCAACCTTCATGTCGTATCGCGTCGGCGCGGTGTCGCCGGCATGTGCGGCGGCAAGGATCGCCAGATCGTAGAGATGGGTGCAATGCTGCGAGGGATCGCGCCGGGCAACATCGGCGAGCAGTTCGCCGGTCAGATCCCCGGCGATGAAGCCGGCCGCGCCCGGACAGGCCGACCAGGGATGGCGCATGGCCCTGGCGGCCACCGCGGCAATGCGTCCCTCGACATGGTCGATGCGGATATGGAAGCGGTGCATATCATCCTCGAGCGCGGCACCGATCCAGCCGCCGATCGATGAATGGCCGCCCGGATAGAGCACGATGCGGCGCCAGAAGCCGGGCGGGAACAGGGGGTATGCCAGGGCATCGCGGGTAAGAGAGGTGGTCATGTCCTTGCCGTGCGTCCTCTGCTGGAAGGCCGTCGTTCGGGCGAGCATACCCCATGTTTCCGTTCGGCGCAGTCGATTCGATAGCCCGGATCTGTGCAATGGTCCGTTCTCTTGCGCATTCGTCCATGCCGGCTACGCTTCAGGCTTTTGTTGCCGCATCGTTTTGCGCACGATGCTCTAACGGAAACAAGGGAGAGAACGGGCATGGCGGACAGGATCGCTTTCATCACGGGTGCGGGTTCGGGCATCGGCCGGGCGACGGCCGGGCTCTTTGCCGCGCGCGGTCATGCCGTCGCGCTGGTCGACATGAACGAGAAGGGCGGCCGCGAAACCGAGGCGGCCATCCGCGATGCCGGCGGCGAGGCGCGCTTCATCGCCTGCGATGTCGCCGACGATGCCTCGGTCCGCAACGCGGTCGGGCAGGCGCTGGCCGCCTATGGCCGCATCGATGCCGCTTTCAACGCAGCCGGCGTCGACGGCGAAGTCGGCAGGATGACCGCCGATTGCAGCATGGACAACTGGCACCGGGTGATCGGCATCAACCTCACCGGCGTCTGGCACTGTCTGCGCCATCAGATCCCGGCGATGCTGAAGACGGGCGGCGGCGCGATCGTCAATTGCGCTTCGACTGCGGGCATCCGCGGCGCGGCTTTCTGCGGCGCCTATTCGGCTTCCAAGCACGGTGTCGTCGGGCTGACCAGGGCGGCGGCGCTCGAATATGCAAGCCAGGGCACCCGCATCAACGCGGTCTGCCCCGGCATGATCGAGACGCCGATGACGCAGAAACCCGGCATGAGCGAGGTGATCGCCCGATTGGTCGAGGTCAGCCCGCTGCGGCGTATCGGCCAGCCCGAGGAGATCGGCTCCGCCGTGTTCTGGCTTTGCGGCCCGGATGCGGGCTTCGTGCATGGCCAGGCGATTCCGGTCGACGGGGCGATTACCAGCCGCTGAGGGGCGGCGGGCACGGCCGGTCCGGCTATTCCGCCTCGACCCGTGCCCGCGCTTCGAGAATCTCGGCGATCATGCTCTTGGCCATGCCGGCGGTGGCGGCGCCGTCGACCGAGAGGATCTGGCCGCTGACCTGGCGTGAGCGGTCACTGGCGAAGAACAGCGCCGCCTCGGCGATGTCACGCGGGGAGCCCTGGCGCTTCAGCGGTTGCCAGCCCATGCGAACGTCCGCAACTGCATCCTTGATTTTCCGGGCTTTGGCGTCGTCCTCCGATGCCGCATAAGTGCCCATATCGGTCGGGATGTTGCCGGGGCAGATGCAGTTGACCCGCACCAGGTTGACGCCCAGCTCGATCGCCGCGGTCCTGGTGAAATTGACCACGGCGGCTTTCGAGGCGCGGTAGTTGAAAAAGCCGTAACCGGGCTGGATGCCGCTGATCGACGAAATGTTGATCACCGATCCGCCGCCGTGCTGCGCCATGTGCCGCGCGGCGATCTGGGTGCCGAGCATGACGCCCTTGACGTTGACCGCCATCACCCGCTCGAACGCTTCGAAATCGGCATCGAGCAGCGAGCCGTAGGCTTCGTCGGTCAACCCGGCGTTGTTGCAGATCGCATGGAGCCCGCCGAACTCGGCGATCGTGTAATCGACCAGCGCCTGCACCGCCTCGCGCTTTGAAACGTCGGTCTGCCTGAAACGGACGGCATCGCCCAGCGTGCCGGCCAGCGCCCGGCCTGCTTCCTCGCGGACATCGGCGATGACCACGCGCGCGCCTTCCTCGACGAACAGTTCGACCATGCCCTGACCCAAACCCCGCGACCCGCCGGTGACGATCGCTACTTTTCCGGCCAGTTCATTCGCCATTTGTGCCTCCCTTGCAAAGCCCGCCCCGCCATTGCCGGGAGCAAGCGGGGCCATATTCTAAAGTTTCGCCGCTTGCGATAGCGCTCCCCGCATGGTCGGATGCTATCGACTCGATTGCGGAGGCAGTGATGCACAAGCGAATTCTGGGAGGAAAGCTCGAAGTCTCGGCCGTGGGGCTGGGCTGTATGAGCCTGAGCGGGGCATATGGCCCGGCGCTTTCGGAAAAAGAGGCGGTCGAGCTGCTGCGCGCGGCCTGTGACCGGGGCGTCACCTTCTTCGATACGGCCGAGCTTTACGGCCCGTTTGTCAGCGAGGAATATCTGGGGGCCGGGCTTTCGGGCATTCGCGACAAAGTGGTGATCGCGACAAAGTTCGGCTTCCGCATCAACCCGGACGGCACGCAGCGGGAAGGCTTCGACAGCCGGCCCGCGCACATCCGCGAGGTGGTCGAGGCATCGCTCCGGCGGCTCAGGACCGATTATATCGACTTGCTTTACCAGCACCGGCTCGATCCCGACGTGCCGGTCGAGGACGTTGCCGGAACGGTGGGCGATCTTATCCGTGAGGGCAAGGTCCGCGCTTTCGGCATGTCCGAGGCCGACGCCCGGAGCATCCGCCGCGCCCATGCGGTCCAGCCGGTGACGGCGCTTCAGAGCGAATATTCGCTGTGGACGCGCGATGTGGAGACGGAGATCCTTCCCACGCTGAAGGAATTGGGCATCGGCTTCGTGCCGTTCAGTCCGCTGGGGCGTGGTTTCCTTACCGGCAGCGTCAAGCCGGATACGCTGCCCGAAGGCGACTGGCGCGCGAAAATGGCGCGCTTCGGCGGTGAGAGCGGGGCGAAGAACTACACGCTGGTTCAGGCGCTGGCCGCACTGGCGGCGAAGACCGGCTACACTTCGGGCCAGCTTGCGATCGCCTGGGTGCTGCACCAGGGCCGGGACTTCGTGCCGATTCCCGGCACGCGCCAGCTTGCGCGGCTGGAGAAGAATGTCGGCGCGGCCGATATCGTGCTCACGCCCCGGGATCTCGCCGCGATCGACGCCGCCTTTCCCCAGGCCGAGGTTGCCGGCGGTCGCTACTGGTGATGAGCAGGCAGGCGGCTGTGGCACCGGAACCCGCGGCGCTGGTCGCCGGTTTCGAGGCGCGCGCGCGGCGCGTGGATACGCCTTGCGCGGACGGCACGCTGGCCTGGCGCATCTGGGGAACCGGAAACGCCGGGCTCGATCCCCTGGTGCTGGGCCACGGTGCGCAAGGTGCCTGGTCGCACTGGATACGCAACATCGACCGGCTGGCCGCCGAGCGCATGGTGATCGCCGTCGACATGCCGGGCCACGGCGATTCCGCCATGCCCGAGCCGGCCGACCACCGTGGCATTTCGGCCGCGCTCGCCGCGGGGCTGCGGGAGATTCTGGGCGAAGGGAGAAAGGCCGATCTGGCGGGTTTCTCCTTTGGCGGCTGTGCCTTCGCCTATTTTTCAGCCTGTTATCCCGAGCTGGTGAGGCGGCTGGTCATCATCGGCAGCGGCGGGCTCGACACGCCGCATGGCCATGTCGACCTGGGCCGCGTTGCCGGGCTGCGGGGCGACGAGCGCAAGGCTATGCTCAAGGCCAACCTGCTCGGGCTGATGCTGCACCACCCGGACAGCGCCGACGAGCTGGCACAGCACCTGCTGGTGATCAATGCCCGCAAGGCGCGGCTGGCGGTGCCCGGGCTCGTCATTCCCGACCGGCTGGTGAAGATCCTGCCCGAAGTGAGAGTGCAGGTGGATGCGATCTGGGGTGAGTTCGACCGGCCGCACCCCGATCCCGCGTTGCAGGAGGCGGTGATCCGCCGAAGCCACCCGGATTGCGATTTCCGGGTTATCGCCGGTGCCGGCCACTGGGCGATGTATGAAAGGCCGGAGGCATTCGACGCTGTTCTGCTCGACATGCTGCGCCGGCCGCAGCGCCCTTGAAGCGAATCGGGGCGGTTGCCGGTCATTCGTCCTGCGGGGGGGCGGGATCGGCTGCGGGGCCGGGCAGGGCATAGCCGTCTTCCAGCCATTTCAGCAGGTCGCGGTCGCGGCAGCGGGTCGAGCAGAAGGGCGCGTGCTCCTCGACGCGCGGCTTGCCGCAGATCGGGCATTTTTTCGGCGGGCGGGTCATAGGCTCACCAACTGGGCATAGGAGCCATCGAGCGCAAGCGCCGGATCGGCCTGCCGGCGCAATTCCCGGCCCGAGCGGCGCGTGAGGTCATCGAGCCATTCGGGCCGGATCGCCGCCAGCACTTGAGGATGCGCGGCGATCAGCAGCGCGCCGGGGCCATCGAGCCGTTCCGCGCGGCGCAGCAGCAGGCGGGCGGCCGCACCGGCGCGGTCGTGGGCGATGCGGTGGAGCAGCGAAGGGCGTTCGAGTCGTGCGACGATCTGGACGAAGCCGAAGCCGTTCATCGCCGTGCGCTCATGCGGCCAGCCGGCCAGCGCGGCGGCCAGTGCCTCGTCGACCGCGCGGCGATCCGCTTTCCCGGCGAGCGTGGGAAAGTCGATGCCGATCGATCCGGCAAGGTCGAGCCGCCGGATGGCCGAGGCCAGCGCGGGGATTGCCGCCAGCGCCAGTGCGCGCGGGGGCAGGGCGCCGTCCAGGTCGATCAGCGTCATCGCCGGGGTCGGGCTGAAGGTCAGGCTGCCGCCGGCGAAGGCGACCTCGCCGGACCAGGCCTGGGCGAACAGTTCCTCCCAGTCTCCTGCCTGATCCCCGGCAAAGCGGCGGACGACACGCGCACGCTGGCCTTCACTCCGCAGCCGTTCGGCGAGCGTCGGGGCGGGGCGGGGAAGCCGGTCGGTCGGGCGGGCCTGGGCGCGCTTCAGGCGGCCTTTCTCGGCGAGCGCGGCGCGAGTGACGATAGCGCGCAGTGTGGCGCCTTCGCTGGCGTCGCGCGGCAGGCCGTCCACCAGCGCTTCCTCGGCCGAGGCGAAGCGCAGCGTGCCGCGTTTCGTGCCGGCGGCCCGCGCGATGAGCACTGCGTCCTCGATCTGCCCGGCGGCCAGCGCGCCCGGCCAGTCGATCCGGGCGGCCAGTGCTTCGCCATTCCCGGCGAGGATCGCGCGGTGCTCGCCGATCCCTTCCTCGATCAGCCACTCAGCCAAGGGGGAAGCCCGCCGCTCTCAACAGCGCGCGGGTTTCGTAGAGCGGCAGGCCGACGACGCCGGAATGGCTGCCGGATATCCAGGCGATCAAACCTTCGGCCGTGCCCTGGATGGCATAGCCGCCGGCCTTGCCGTGCCATTCGCCGCCGGCGATATAGGCGTCGATCTCGGCTGTGGAGAGCGGTTTGAAGCGCACGATGGTTTCGGACAGGCGCTCACGCAGCGAGCCGTCGGGCGCCTTGAGCGCAACGGCGGAAAGTACGCGATGGCGCCTTCCGGAGATCAGTTCGAGACAGCGGCGCGCGGCCGCTTCGTCCTCGGTCTTGGGCAGGATGCGGCGGCCGAGCGCGACCACGGTGTCGCCCGCAAGCACATGCGCATCGCCGCCGGCCACTGCCAGCGCCTTCTCGCGCGCCATGCGCCGGGCGTAGTCGCGCGGGACTTCGGCCTTGCGGGGTGTCTCGTCGATGCCGGCAGCGTCGATACCGGCGGGAACGATGCCCAGGCGGGCGAGCAGTTCGCGGCGGCGCGGGCTGGCGGAAGCCAATACCAGCCTGGGGATCGGGCAGGGCGCTGTCACGCCCGCGGAACCCATGCTCAATAGGAGCCGGGGCCGCCGCGGCCGGGCATGAAGCGATAAGTGATGCGGCCCTTGGTCAGATCGTAGGGGGTGAGTTCGACCAGAACTTCGTCGCCCACCAGAACGCGGATGCGGTTTTTGCGCATCTTGCCGGCGGTGTGGCCCAGAATTTCATGATCGTTTTCCAGCCTCACCCGGAACATGGCGTTGGGCAGCAGTTCGACGACCATGCCGCGCATTTCTAGAAGTTCTTCTTTCGCCATCGGCGATCGGTTTCCACTTTTCTTGCAAGGTTTATCGCGGGCGCCATAGCTGCGGGCGGAACAAAAGGGAAGCCTTGGCAGCGCCGGCCAGCCTGCGCCCCCTTTCCCCGCCAAGGAAGGTGCCGGGAAATCACCGGCAGAAGCTGCTGCCGATCGACATTTCGACGTGGAAATGATCCTGGTGCGTGGCGTTGTAGCCGGGGCCGAGCACCGTGCCGAAGCGCTTGCAGGCGCTGGCGTGGATGACTTGCAGGAACCGCCGCTCGCTTGCCGTGCCGCCGTTCCAGCCTTCGAGCACGGTGATCCGCCGGCCGTCGGCCAGTGCGAAACCCGAAATGTCGATCGCATTGGCGGTGGCGTGCGCCGAGCGCCTTTCCGATCCCGCGACATTGCGGCAACTGTAGCTGCCCATCGTTTCGATCCGCACCAGCGCGCTGCCCAGGATCTGCCGGGCGGCGCGGTCGACACCGAAGCGCGCCCAGGCAGCGAAAGCGCTGGCGAGCGGGCAGGCTACAGGGCCGAGGTTCGACAGCGCCAGCGAGGCCGAATCACTTTGCAGGCCGGTCAGCCGCACCGTGTTCACGGTCGCGCAGCCGGCGCCGAAATACCGATCGGGCAGCGGCGTGAAATCGGCCCGGGTTCCGCCAAGGCTCGACAGGCACTGCCCCGCTTCGGGACCGGGGGTGAAGGCCGGACCGCTGCGGTGCCTGGACGGATCTTCGAAAGCGCCCATGCAGCCGGTCAGAATGGCCAGGCAAGGAAGGAGAACAAGAACCCGCCGCATGCGCGAATCCTGCGGCCACGATATCGAATTTCAAGCTCCCGAGCTCCTGGAGACAGGCTTTATCCGCAGAAATACGATGGAACGCGGCATTGCCTTTCAGCGGATGCGGCTTGACTTGCCGGGGCGGGGAATTAAAGGCGCACCCGGGCCACGCGGTCCCAACGCCGCGCGTGCTCTCTGCAAGGAGAGACTACATGACTGCACAGATGCCGGCGCGCAAACCTGCGCGCCCTTTCTTTTCTTCCGGTCCCTGCGCCAAGCCGCCCGGATATGCTCTCGAAAAACTCGCCACCGAATCGCTCGGCCGTTCGCATCGCGCCAGGATCGGCAAGTCGCGTCTCGGCACCTGCATCGACCTGATGCGCGAACTGCTGCAACTGCCCGATACGCATCGCATCGGCATCGTGCCCGGTTCGGACACCGGCGCTTTCGAAATGGCGATGTGGACGATGCTCGGTGCGCGCGGCGTGACGGCGCTGGCCTGGGAAAGCTTCGGTGAAGGTTGGGTCACGGATGCGGTCAAGCAACTGAAGCTCGAACCGACGGTGATGCGCGCCGATTACGGCCAGCTTCCGGATCTCGACAAGGTCGACTGGTCGGACGACGTGCTGTTCACCTGGAACGGCACGACTTCGGGCGTGCGCGTGCCCGATGGCGAATGGATTCCCGCGAATCGCGAGGGCCTGTCCTTCGCCGACGCGACCAGCGCCGTCTTCGCCTACGACATTCCCTGGGACAAGATCGATGTCGCCACGTTCTCCTGGCAGAAAGTGCTGGGCGGCGAGGGCGGCCACGGCGTGCTGATCCTCGGCCCCCGTGCGGTCGAGCGGCTGGAAAGCTACACGCCGGACCGGCCGCTGCCCAAGGTTTTCCGCCTGGTTTCGAAAGGCAGGCTCGCCGAGGGCATTTTCAAGGGCGAGACGATCAACACGCCCTCGATGCTGGCGGTCGAGGATGCGATTTTCGCGCTCGAATGGGCGAAGTCGATCGGCGGTCCCGCAGGCCTCAAGGCCCGCTGCAATGCCAATGCCGAAGCGCTGGACAAGATCGTCCATGCGCGCCCGTGGCTCGGCCATCTTGCCGGGGATCGCGGTATCCGCTCGAAAACTTCGGTCTGCCTCACCGTCGAAGGCGCCGATGCCGACTTCATCAAGGCTTTTGCCGGCCTGCTCGAAAAGGAAGGCGCGGCCTATGACATCGCCGGCTATCGCGATGCTCCGCCGGGCCTGCGCATCTGGTGCGGCGCGACCGTCGACACCGCCGACATCGAGGCGCTCGGCCCCTGGCTCGACTGGGCCTGGGAATCGCTGAAGAAGTAAGGCCAATAGCCCTCTCCCCTTCAGGGGAGAGGGTTGGGAGAGGGGGCCACCTCTCCCCGATCCTCAACATCACGGGCCGGGCGAAGAGTCCCCCACACCCCCGCCCACAACCCCGAAAGGGGTGGGGGGGTTGAAAAGACCAAACCCAAAATACACAATTAC
>JAITWR010000072.1 GCA_031285165.1 Novosphingobium sp. | reverse complement strand
TTCGCGCTGGAGGGCCTGAGCCAGTTGTTGCAGACGGTGGAGCGCGTGCAGCAGCGCTTCAATCCCGACCTCGGCATCGTCGGCGTCGCGCTCACCATGTTCGACCGCCGCAACCGGTTGAGCGATCAGGTGGCGGAAGACGTGCGCTCCTGCCTCGGCGGGCTGGTGTTCGAAGCGGTCATTCCCAGAAACGTGAAGCTGTCCGAAGCGCCGAGCCACGGCGTGCCGGCGCTGGTCTATGATCATTCCTGCGCGGGCAGCCGCGCCTATATGGCACTGGCGCGCGAGCTGATCGCCCGCCTGCCCGAGCGGAGGCAAGCAGCATGAGCGACGATCCCGTCATCCGTATTTCGGCCGCACTGCCGCCCGGCGCTGCCGCCGCTCCGGCCAGGCGCAAGAAGGCAAAGGCGGCGAAGCTCGGCCGCGGCCTCGGCGCGCTGCTCGGCGAGACACGGCGCGAGGAGTCGCTGGCGCCGGCGCGGGGAGCCGGCGCCGGGGGCGAGCCGCCGGCTGCGGGGCTGGCCATGCTGGCCGTGGCGGACATTGCGCCGCATCCCGATCAGCCGCGGCGTTATTTCGCCGAGGAAGCCCTGGACGAGCTGGCCGCATCGATCGCCCAGCGCGGGGTGATCCAGCCGGTCATCGTCCGCCCCTTGCGCGGCGGCTATCAGCTCGTCGCCGGCGAGCGCCGCTGGCGTGCGGCGCAAAGGGCGCAGTTGCACGAGATTCCGGCGATCATCCGCGATCTCGATGACCGCGAGGTCATGGCTCTGGCGCTGATCGAGAACCTCCAGCGCGAAGACCTGAACCCGATCGAGGAAGCCCGCGCCTATCAGCGCCTGGCCGAGCAGGAGGGGCTGACCCAGTCCGAAATCTCCCGCATGGTCGACAAGAGCCGCAGTTATATCGCCAATATCCAGCGCCTGCTGATCCTGCCCGAAGGGGTGATCGCCTGCGTTGAGCAGGGCCGGCTGACGATGGGCCATGCCCGCGCGCTGATCGGCGTGGACAATGCCGCGGAGCTGGCCGAAATGGCGGTCGACCGGCAGCTTTCGGTGCGCGGGCTGGAAAAACTGGTGCGCCGCACCTTGCGCGAGGCCCATGCCGCCGGCACCGGGCCGCGCCGGGCGCGGGCGGAGCGCAATTCGGCCGACGATGCCGATATCGCTGCGGTGCAGGGCCACCTCGAAGACTTCCTCGGCCTGCCGGTCAGGATTCAGGCCGACGCCGGCGATTCCCGCACCGGCGCCGTAACGATCCGCTACCGCACTCTCGACCAGCTCGACCTGATCTGCCAGCGCCTGACCGGCGGCGGGATTTAACGCATCGCGCTGAAGGTCGGTGCGGGCTGCGGGGGCGAAAAATGTTCCACGTGGAACATTTTCCACCTTACCCGAAATCCTCCCCGACACGGGGAGGGGGACCGCCCGCACAGCGGGTGGTGGAGGGGGTTCGGCAGGCAGGTGTTGCGTTTGCCTGACGGCCCCTCTCCCCGACCCTCTCCCCTGAAGGGGAGAGGGAGACACTGGTGGCCCGGCTCAACCCGTTATGGCCCCCCGCGTGCGGACGTTGCGCAAAAATGTTCCACGTGGAACATTTTTCGCCCCCATGCGCCCCCGCCCGTTTTCTCCCCGGATGAGGTTGCCGCAGTGCTGCGCCGGGCTTATTGTCGCGGCATGAATCCCCGGCTGCGCAAGGCGCTTATCGTCCTTTGTCTCATCGTCCTGGCCCTGGTGCTGTTCGGCGCCTGGGTGCTGCGCGGCAATCCTTCGGAGCGCAGCACCGATCAGACTTCGGGCACGCAGCCGCTGCTGGTCGAGCCCGAGAGCGAGACTTTCCCCAGCGTCGGCCTGGCCCGGCCGATCGGCTGGCGGGCGGGTGAAGCGCCGGTGCCCGCTGCCGGCCTTGCCGTTGGCCGTTTTGCCGAGGGGCTCGATCATCCGCGCACCATGCTGACGCTGCCCAATGGCGACGTGCTGGTGGCCGAAACCAACCGGCCGGCCGATGGCGCCGGCGGCGGGATCACCGGCTTTTTCATGCGGCGGTTCATGGCCGGGGCCGGGGCGGGCGGCCCTTCGCCCGATCGCATCGTGCTGCTGCGCGATGCCGATGGCGACGGCCGGGCCGAGCAGCGCTTTGCTTTCCGCCAGCGCGATCTGGCCTCGCCCTCGGGCATGGCCTGGGGCAACGGCAAGCTCTATGTCGCCAATCATAATGCCGTGCTGGCTTTCGCGTTCACGCCCGGCGCGACCGAACTGACCGGCACGCCGCAAAAGCTGATGGACCTGCCGCCGGGCGGCAATCACTGGATGCGCAATCTGCTGTTGAGCCCGGACGGCGGCAAGCTTTATGTCGCGGTCGGTTCGTCATCGAACATCGGCGAAAACGGCATGGAGCGGGAAACCGGGCGGGCGGCGATCTGGGAGCTGGACCTGGCCAGCGGCAAGGCCCGGCCGTTCGCCGCCGGCATGCGCAATCCCAACGGCATGGGCTGGAACCCCTCGACCAGCGAGCTGTGGGCCGTGGTGCAGGAGCGCGACATGCTCGGCCCCGATCTCGTGCCCGACTATCTGACCAATGTGCCCGTGGGCGTGCAATACGGCTGGCCCTGGGTTTACTGGCGGGACGTGATCGACTGGCGGGTGAAGGCCCCCATGCCCGATTACCTGATCGAATATACCCGCAAGCCCGAATATGCCATGGGCGCGCACAGCGCCGTGCTCGGCCTGCTGTTCGCCGATGGCGGGCACATCATGGGCGAGCGTTTCGCCAACGGCGCTTTCATCGCCCGCCACGGATCATGGAACCGCAAGCCGCCGGCGGGCTACGATGTCGTGTTCGTCCGCTTCGACGATCACGGCAATCCCCGGGGCCTGCCGCTGCCGGTGCTGACCGGCTTTCTCACCGGCCGGGGCAAGGAGACGCGCGGGCGGCCGGTGTGGCTGGCCTGGGACAAGCCGGGCGCGCTGCTGGTCAGCGACGATACCGGCGGGGTGGTCTGGCGGGTATCGGCGCCGGGCGCCCGGCCCTCGGCCGCACCCCGGCCGGTGGTTACAGAGCACATGCCGCCGCGCCGCTCGCTCGACGGCGACCCCGCCGCCCGGGTGGAAGCCACACTCGGCGAGGAACGCCACGAGATGCAGCAGCGCTAGGGTGGCATGGCGTAAAAAAGTATTATATAACAAATCATTAGATCAGGGGGAGGATGGTCGGAACCGTTCAGGGTGACGGGGGCGGGCAGAGGGACGACGGGCACAGGGCGAGTGGTGCCGATACTACGCACGATGCTCCGAGCGGCTCACCGGCCGCCCTTGTGTGCGGTTGCGCATCAGGGAAAAGGGCAGCGGGGCGATGCCCTTGCCCGGCGGTTTAGTGCCGATGGTTCAGTGAAAGAGTCTGGCAAAAGCCGGCGCAAGGCCGATCACCGCCAGCAGCAGGCCAACGGAACCGATAACCCAGGTCTGCGCCTTGATTTGTGCCTTGAGCCCGGATTCAGTACTCTGCAACCGGGCTTCTATCCCCTTCATCTGCGCTTCCAGATCCGCAGTGGCTTCCTTGATCTTCACGGCCAGATACTCCTCAAGCGCTTCGACAACTCCGGTGGCCTGATCGCTGTCCAATCTAAGCGATCGCAGGGCCTTGTACAACTCCAGATGCATGTGTGCCTCTCCCCGTCACTCTTGCCGTCATCCCTGTAGCGCCATGCCTGCGCGGCCGGCCAGTTCGGTGACATATTGCCAGGCGACGCGGCCCGAGCGGGCGCCGCGGCGGCGGGACCATTCGAGCGCGTCGCCCGGTTCCCAGATCAGGCCGAAACGGTCGGCATAGCCGGCGATGATCGCCAGATATTCCTCCTGCCCGCAATTGTGGAAGCCGATCGACAGGCCGAAGCGGTCGGCCAGGGCCAGCCGGTCGTCGACCGCGTCGCGCGGGTTCAGCGGATCGTCCTGCTCGCCGGCGTGGCGCGCGACGATGGCGCGGCGGTTCGATGTCACGGCGAGCCGGACATTGCCCGGCCGCGCCTCGATCCCGCCTTCGAGCCAGGAGCGCAGCAGCCGCGGCCCGCTGCCGTCGCTGTCCTCGAAACCGAGGTCGTCGATGAAGATGAGGAACCGCCGGTCGAGCCGGCCGAGCCGGGTGAACAGGCCGGCCAGCCCTTCCAGCGCGTCCTGCGCCACCTGCACCAGCGCGATGGAGCCCGGATGGGCCGCCTGGGCGGCGACGATGCCGGCGCGCAGCACGGCCGACTTGCCCATGCCGCGCGCGCCCCACAGCAGCATGTCGTGAGCGGCATGGCCGGCGGCGAGCCGCGCGACATTGGCCGTCACCACGTCTTTCTGCCGGTCGATCCCGCGCAGCAGATCGAGCGCGGGCGCGTGAATCGCCGCCACTGCGCGCGCGCCGGCACCGTCCCAGACATAGGCGGGCGCGGCCAGCCAGTCGGTCGGCGCGGGGGGTGGCGGCGCCAGCCGCTCCAGCGCAGCGGCGATGCGCGCCAGCGGGTCGCCCTGATCGGTCATCGGCATAGTCCTTCCGCATCGAGTTCGTACAGCAGCGCCGCGCCGGCGGTGGCGGCAGCGCGGAGGCCGGCGGCCTCGGGCACGACATGGCCGAGGAAATAGCGCGCGACAACCGGCTTGCTGCGCGCGATCGCCGGCGGTGTGCCGTCCGTGCCGGCGGCTTGCGCCTGACGCAGCAGTTGCCAGCCGGCGACGGCCACCGCGCACATCGTCAGGAACGGCACGCTGCCGGCCAGCCGGTCGTCGAGGCTGGCCTGGCGCAGCATCCATGCGCCGATGTCCGCGCAGTCGCGCGCCAGCCCGGCCAGGGCCGCGCCATCGGCTCCCGCCGCCCCGGCATCGCGCGCGATGTCCGCCATCAGCGCAGCCAGCACGCCGCCATCGTCCAGCCCCAGCTTGCGGGTGACGAGATCGGCGGCCTGGATGCCGTTGGTGCCTTCATAGATCGGCGCGATGCGGATATCGCGGTAATGCTGCGCGGCGCCGGTTTCCTCGATGAAGCCCATGCCGCCGTGGACCTGGACGCCGAGGCTGGCAACCTCGCAGCCGGTGTCGGTGCCCCAGGCCTTGATCAGCGGCACCAGCAGATCGGCGCGGGCCTGCGCCCCGGCCTGGCCCAGCGTGCCCCGATCGACCTGGCCGGCGGTATAGTACAGCAGCGCCCGCGCGCCTTCGGTCAGGGCGCGCATGCGCAGCAGCATGCGGCGCACGTCGGGATGCTCGACGATCGCCACCGGCGCCTTGCCGGGTGCGCCGGCGCGGGGCGACTGCACCCGCTCGCGGGCATAGGCCGCGGCACGCTGCCAGGCGGCTTCGGCCACCTGCACGCCCTGGCTGCCGACATTGATCCGCGCCGAATTCATCATCGTGAACATCGCGCGCAGACCGGCGTTTTCCGCGCCGACAAGCTCGCCGATGCAGGCGTCGTTGTCGCCATAGCTCATCACGCAGGTCGGCGAGGCGTGGATGCCCAGCTTGTGTTCCAGGCCGACGGCGGCAAGATCGTTGCGCGGTGCCGGCGTGCCGTCGGGATTGACCGGGTACTTCGGCACGATGAACAGCGAAATGCCGCGCGATCCCACCGGCGCGCCGGGCAGGCGGGCAAGGACGAGGTGGACGATATTGTCCGCCAGTTCGTGCTCGCCCCAGGTGATGAAGATCTTGGTGCCCCTGATGCGGTACTTGCCGGCGTGGGCACCGCTGGTGATGGGCGTCGCCGTGGTGCGCAGCGCGCCGACATCGCTGCCGGCCTGCGGTTCGGTGAGATTCATCGTGCCCGACCATTCGCCGCTGATCAGCCGGGGCAGATAGAGCGCCTGCTGCGCGGGGCTGCCGTGGTGCGCCAGCGCCTCGATCGCGCCGAGCGTGAGCATGGGCAGCAGCGAGAAAGCGAGATTGGCCGCGCCCAGGGTTTCGAGCACGCAGCAGGCCAGACTGAACGGCAGGCCCTGGCCGCCGAACTCCCCGGGTGCCGAAACCGCGCCCCAGCCGGCCGCGACGAAGCCGTGATAGGCCTCGGCATAGCCGGCGGGATGGCGCACCGCGCCCTGTTCCAGCCGGGCGCCCTCGGTATCGCCGATGCGGTTGAGCGGCGCCCAGACGCCTTGCGCGAAATCGCCGATGCCCTGGACGACGGCCGCGACGATATCGGGGCCGGCGGCGGCGAAACGGGGATGCGCCGCCAGCTCGCCGATGCCGGCGCTGACGGAAAGGGCGAAAACCTGTTCGGCAGTGGGGGGCGTGAAATCCATGGCAGGGCTCCTGGAGGCAACGGGCGGCCGATCATAGACCGGGTTGCGCCTTGTTCCACGTAGTGAAAAAACGAGGGGCCTGCATCGGCGGGATGGCGGGGGCTTGGCTTTGCCGGCCGGAGCCTATAGCGCCGGGCCATGACGGACAGCAGCCGAGCCTCGATCCGCCCCGCCGATGCTGCCGGCACCGCCGCCGCGGCACGGGTGCTGGCGCGCGGCGGGCTGGTCGCGCTGCCGACCGAGACGGTCTATGGCCTGGCCGCGCGGGCGGACAGCGACGATGCGGTGGCCGCGATCTATCGTGCCAAGGGGCGGCCCGATTTCAATCCGCTGATCGTGCATGTGGCGGACCTGGATGCGGCCGCGGCGCTGGCCGTGTTCGATGCGCGGGCCATGCGGCTGGCCGCGGCGTTCTGGCCGGGGCCGCTGACTCTGGTACTGCCCCGGCGCGAGGATGCCGCGCTGGCCGCGGCGGTGACGGCGGGGCTGCCCACGGTGGCGCTGCGCTGCCCGGCCCATCCGGTGATGCGCGCGGTGCTGGCCGCGACCGGCCTGCCGCTGGCCGCGCCCTCGGCCAATCGCAGCGGCGCGGTCAGCCCGACGCAGGCGGCCCATGTCGCCGCCTCGCTGGGCGGCGCGGTCGATCTCATCCTTGACGGCGGCGCCTGCGCTGCGGGGATCGAATCGACCATCGTGGCCCTGCGGTCCGGCGGCGGCTGGCACATGCTGCGGCCGGGGCCGGTCACGCAGGCGCAGCTCGCCGCGCTGCTGGGCGAGCCTGCCGGGTCCGCGCCTGCCGGTATCGAGGCGCCGGGCCAGCTTGCCAGCCACTATGCGCCGGGCAAGCCCATGCGGCTGGATGCGGCCCTGGCCGCGGCGGACGAATTCCACATCGGCTTCGGCGCGGTGGCGGGCGCCGTCACGCTGTCGGCCCGCGGCGATCTCGCCGAAGCGGCGGCGCGGCTCTATGCCGTCCTGCACCTGGCGGCCGCAGCCCCGCAGCCCCGCATCGCCGTGGCCCCGATCCCGACGACAGGCATCGGCGCCGCCCTGAACGACCGCCTCCACCGCGCCGCAGCGTGAGTGGAGGGCGGATAGCCCCCGTGCATCGCGGGTATTATCTGCGCGGCCTTGCGCTATAAGGCGGCCGCGCGATCGGCATCGGAAAGGAATCATGGCCCGGCTGCATCTTCATCTTCTGTCGGATTCGACCGGCGAAACGCTGGAGATGATCGTCAAGGCGGCGCTGGCCCAGTTCGAGGATGCCGAGGTCATCCGTCATTTCTGGCCGATGGTGCGTTCGCGCCAGCATCTCGACCGGATCATGGGGGACATCGCCGCCAATCCCGGGCTGGTGCTGTTCACTCTGGTCAACCGCGAGACGCGCGGCCGGCTGGAGGAGCATTGCCGGGCCATGGGCCTGCCCGCGGTCCCCGTGCTCGATACGGTGAACGATGCCCTGGAAGCGTTTCTCGGCCAGGAAGCCAAAGGCAGGCCGGGCCGCCAGCATCTGATGGACGATGCCTATTTCGCGCGGGTCGAGGCGATCCAGTTCACCATTGCCCACGACGACGGCGTGGCCTGGGAGGACTGGGAAAAGGCCGATATCGTGCTGGCCGGCGTCTCGCGCTCGTCCAAGACGCCGACTTCCATCTATCTTGCCAACCGCGGCTACAAGGTGGCCAATATCCCGATCGTCATCGAAAGCCCGCCGCCGTCCGCGCTGTTCGGCCTGCGGCGGCCGCTGGTGGTCGGGTTGACGACCGCGCCCGACCGGCTGATCCAGGTGCGCCGCAACCGGCTGCTGTCGCTGAAGCAGGCGCCGGCAACGGCCTATGTCGATGCCGACAAGGTGGCGCGCGAGGTGCAGTTCGCCCGGCGCATGTTCGCCGACAACGGCTGGCCGGTGATCGATGTCACCCGCCGCTCGATCGAGGAAACCGCCGCGGCGGTCATCGCCCTGCTGCACGAGCATCATGCCGCCGGCGATGCGGTATCGGGGGCGGCATCGGGGGCGGCATCGGGGGGAGCCCGGCCGATATGATCGTGCTCGCCTCGCAAAGCGCCTCGCGCCGGGCCATGCTCACGGCCGCGGGCGTGGCTTTCACCGCCTGCCCGGCCGATCTCGACGAGCGCGCGCTCGAAGCGGGCCTCGCCGGCGCTGCCCTGCCCGACGTGGCTCTGGCGCTGGCCGGGGCCAAGGCCCTGGCCGTCTCGCGCACCCGGCCCGAAGCCCTGGTGCTCGGCAGCGATTCCCTCGTCGCGGTGGACGGGCGCCGCTTCGACAAGCCGGCCAGCCGCGCGGAAGCCGCGCAGCACCTGCGCTTCTTTTCGGGCCGGGACATGCATCTGCACAGCGCCGCGGTGCTGGCGCGCGATGGCGCGGCGGTGTGGCGCCATGCGGCCATGGCCACACTGCGGGTGATCGCAATGTCCGACCGCTTCATCGAGGACTATCTCGATGCCGAATGGCCGGCGATTGCCGGCTGTGCCGGCGCATTCCGCATCGAGGCGCGCGGCGTGCAGCTGTTCGCAGCGATCGCGGGCGATCATTTCACCGTGCTGGGCATGCCGCTGCTGCCGGTGCTGGGCGCATTGCGCGACCTGGGGGAGCTGCCGCGATGAGCAAGCCCTATGCCGAAGTGATCGGCGATCCGATCGTCCAGTCGAAATCGCCGGCGATCCACACCTTCTGGCTGGACCGGCTCGGCCTGGCCGCCGAATACCGCGCCTGCCATGTCCGGGCGGAAGGGCTGGCGGACTATTTCACGCAAAGGCGCGCGGACCCGGCCTGGCGCGGCTGCAATATCACCATGCCACACAAGCAGGCGGCCATGGTGCTGCTTGACCGGATCGATCCGGTCGCGGCCCGCATCGGCGCGGTCAATACGGTGGTGCGCGCGGCGGACGGCACGCTGACCGGCAGCAATACCGATGCCGCCGGCTTCATCGAGCCGCTGCTGCCCCTGCTGGAACGGCAGCACCTGTTCCGCATGGCGCGCATCATGGGGGCTGGCGGCGCGGCGCGGGCGATCGTCGCCGCCCTGGCCGACCGGGGCTTCACCCTGGTCCTGGCGGCGCGCGATCCGGCAAAGGCGCGCGCCCTGCTCGACGAGCTGGCGCCGCAGGGCGAGCATCACGCCGTCGCTCTCGCCCATTTCGCCGCGGCAACCGATTTCGCTTTCGACGACCGGCAGGGCCTGCTCGATCTGATCGTCAATGCCAGCCCGCTGGGCATGGCCGGCAAGCCGCCGCTGCTGTTCGATTTCAGCCATGCCCCGCCCGGCAGCGTGGTCTATGATATCGTCACGCATCCGCTCGACACGCCCCTGCTGCGTCAGGCGCGCGCGCTGGGCTTTCCCGCGATCGACGGGCTGGCCATGCTGATCGGGCAGGCGGCGGCGGCTTTCGCGCAATTCTTCGGCGCCGCCGCCCCGCGCCAATACGATGCGGAGCTGCGGGAAAGGCTGGCCTTATGACGGACCACCCCACTCCTTTCATTCTCGGCCTCACCGGCTCGATCGGCATGGGCAAGAGCGCGGTTTCCGCGATGTTCCGCGAGCTGGGCGTGCCGGTGTTCGATGCCGATGCGGCGGTGCATCGCCTTCAGGGGCCGGGCGGCGCGCTGCTGCCGGCGATCGAGGCGGCCTTTCCGGGCACCACCGGGCCGGACGGAGTCGACCGGGCCGGGCTCGGCGCGGCCGTGTTCGGCGATCCTGCGGCGCTGGCGCGGCTGGAAGCGATCGTCCATCCCGCGGTGGCGGCGCAGCGCGCCACTTTCCTGGCCGAATACGCGCAGTGCCCGCTGGTCGTCTTCGACATCCCGCTGTTGTTCGAGAAAGGCGGCGGGCGCGGGGTCGATGCCGTCGCTGTCGTTTCGGCTCCCGCCGCCGCCCAGCGCGCCCGCGTCCTCGCCCGGCCGGGCATGAGTGCGGAGAAATTCGCGCAGATCCTCGCGTTGCAAGTCCCCGACACCGAAAAACGCGCCCGCGCCGATCACATCATCGACACCGGCCTCCCCCTCCCCGAAACCCGCCGCGCCGTGCAGCGCCTGGTCGGAAAGCTGACGGGTCAGCGATAAAGCGGCTTTCCTCCTTGCCTCGCGCTGCCACTTTCATCGTCATCCGCACCCGTCACCCTGAACTTGTTTCAGGGTCCATCGGGCGTTTTACCCCTGTTGCTGCGGTGTTGGCGGCACCATGGACCCTGAAACAAGTTCAGGGTGACGAGAAAGGAGAACGATGAGGGTGACGGTGACGGAGAAGGGGCCGGCGTGGTTGAACATGTTCCTGCTTTCCGCCGATAAAGCGGCTTTCCCCCCTTGCCTCGCGGCGCGGGCGGGGCGATACCGGAGGGGATGCGTGAGATTATTTTCGATACCGAGACGACCGGACTCGATCCGCAGAGCGGCGACCGGATGGTGGAGATCGGCTGTATCGAAATGGTCAACCGGGTGGAAACCGGCCGCACGTTCCATGCCTATTTCAATCCCGAGCGGGCCATGCCGGCCGAGGCCGAGGCGGTGCACGGCCTGTCCGCGGTGTTCCTGGCCGACAAGCCGCGCTTTGCCGAAAAGGCGGACGAGCTGATCGCCTTCATCGGCGATTGCCCGCTGGTGGCGCACAATGCCGGTTTCGATTTCGGCTTCCTCAATGCCGAGCTGACGCTTTGCAAAATGGCCATCGTCCCGCGTGAGCGCATGGTCGATACCCTGGCCATCGCCCGCATGCGCCATCCCGGCGCCAAGCTTTCGCTCGATGCGCTGTGCATGCGCTATGGCATCGATCGCAGCCACCGCACGAAACACGGCGCGCTGCTCGATGCCGAGCTGCTGGCCCAGGTCTATGTCGAATTGCAGGGCGGCCGCCAGATCGGCCTCGCGCTTGCCGCCGGGCCGGACGGGGAAGCCGGCCCGGCGGCGCGCAGGCACCGCGTTTTCCGCCCGGCCCGGCCGCATGATGCCGGCGCGCAGGAACTTTCCGCCCATGCGGAGTTTCTCAAAACGATCACGTCACCACTCTGGAGCGGTTAGCTCCAGCCCCACAGCCACAGGGCCTCGATCGTTATCGAGGCCGCAACCAGCAGGAGACAAGCGCCATGGACATTCGCATAGCCGGTCATCAGATGGACACGGGCGAGGCACTGCAAAGGCATGCCCATGAACGCCTGGGCGCGATCGTCGGCAAGTATTTCAGCCGCGCGCTGTCTTCGTCGGTCACGTTCGGGCGGGCGCCGGGCGGCGCGTTCCGCTGCGATATCGTCACCCATGTCATGCAGGGGCTGGTGCTGAAAGGCGCGGGCATCGCGCAGGACGCGCATCTCGCGCTCGACCAGGCGGCGGAGAAGATCGACAAGCAGTTGCGCCGCTACAAGCGCCGCCTGCACGACCGGCACGAGCAGATCGCCCACGCCCAGCGCGAGGAGGAAGCCGCCTATGTCATTTTCGAGGAGCCCGGCGCGGAAGCGGAGGAAGTGACTGCCGATGCCCCGGTGGTGATCGCCGAAACGCGCGTGGACGTGCCCGAGGCCACGGTTTCCGACGCGGTGATGATGCTCGATCTGCGCAATACCAATGCCCTGCTGTTCAAAAACGCTGGCACCGGCAGGCATAATATGGTTTACCGCCGCGGTGACGGATCGATCGGCTGGGTCGAACCATCCTGACGCTCGCATTCGCGCTTGCTTTCCAGATCGGGCAGAAGGTTTCCGCCCCGGATCGGTTCCGGGGCCGGAGCGGTACAGCAACCGGAAACAGGGCCTTGAACAAGTTCGACGGGTAATGGCTGCGCTTTTCACTCTCCTGCCGGAAGCCGTCGGAACGGTCCGGGCCGACGGCAAGGCGGCGATCCTGGGCCTGCTGGCGGACCGCTTTGCCGCCGTCTATCGGCTCGACCGCGCCGCCGTGCTGGCCGGGATCGAGGCGCGCGAGCGGCTGGGCAGCACCGGCTTCGGCCGGGGCGTGGCGATCCCCCATGCGCGCGTCGGCGGTGTCAGCCGCCCGGTCGCGGCCTTTCTCCGGCTGGACGTGCCGGCCGCTTTCGATGCCGCCGACGGGCAGCCGGTCGATCTCGTCTTCGGCCTGCTTTCGCCCGAACATGCGGGCGCGGCGCATCTGCACGCGCTGGCGGCGATCTCGCGCATGATGCGCGACGATGCGATCCATGCGGCTCTGGTCCAGGCGCCGGGGGCCGAGGCGATCTATGGCCTGTTGTGCAATGTCATCGACCGCAGCGCCGCCTGAGCCGCCGTCCGGCGCCGCCATGGCCGGGCCGCCGGACGATGCCGGCGCGGCACGGCACTGGCGCGCGCTCGAGGCGCTCTATGCCTCGGCCCCGGTCAACCGCCTGTTTTCCTCGGCGCTGGAAATCACCGGCGAAGGCGCCGCGCGCATCCGCTTCACGGTCGACGAGCGCCATTTCCACGCCGCCGGCGCGGCGCACGGCACGATCTATTTCAAAATGCTCGACGATGCCGCCTTCTATGCGGCCAATACGCTGGTGACCGACCGCTTCCTGCTGACCACGTCGTTCAACCTGCATTTCAGCCGCCCGCTGCATCCCGGGCCGGTGATCGCCGAAGGGCGCTGGATCAGCGGCCGCCGCCGGGTGCTGGTCGCCGAAGCGCACCTCATCGATGCGGCCGGGGAGGAAGTCGGCCGGGGCACCGGCACGTTCCAGCGCTCGCGCATCGCCCTGTCGAGCCTGGCGGGCTATGCCCCGGCGCCGCTCTGAATGGAGCCGCGCCTGCCCGCACATCTCGAAGCGGCCGGGCTGATTCGCCGGGTCGCGGGCGAAGGCGGCTTTGCCGCAGTGCTGCACAAAGGGGACAGGGAAGCCGGCACGCTGTTGATCGTCCTGTGCGAAAACGGCGCGGATGCGCGGGCTTACGAGCGTATGCCGGATGCGGACGGCACCCGGAAATGGCACTGTTCCAGGCAGCAAGACCCTGAAAACAAAGATGATTTCAACCGCTACATCGCACGCCGGGCGGAACAGGACGGGGATCTGTGGATTATCGAACTGGATATCGCGCAAGCGGAACGATTCATCGGACTGGACGAAACCGGGTGTTGACTTCTTTGCTGCATTGCACCATCTGGCCTGCGGATCACAATGTTGCGCAGGCGGTGAAATCCAGCGGATCGGCTGGTTTTGCAAGCACGCAGACGGGGGGCCGTCGGCAGGACGATCACGAACATACGGGGCCTTGAAAGGGGCTGTTCGTTTCTCCTGCGCCGGGCGCGTTCACCGCATTCGAAACCTTATATAATGCGATCAAAGCTGCATCGGGCCGGCATCATCGCCGGAGCCGCAAGTTTTCTGACGATACTTTTCAGTGCCGAAGGTGCGGGCGCCATCGCCCAGGATGCACCGCTCGCGCAGCCCGCAGCGGAACCCGCCGCCGGACAGGAACCGGCGGAGCAGGCTCAGGCTCCCGCTACGGCTATGGCTACGGACGCTCCCGCCGCTGCGGACAGCGGCTTTACCGTTCCCGCCGCCACGACGCTGGCCGCTCTCGTTTCCTCCCACGGCAAGCCCGAAACGCTTTCGCCCGAAATGCGCTGCCTGGCCGGCGCGATCTATTTCGAGGCCAAGAGCGAATCGCTGCCCGGCCAGCTCGCCGTCGGCCGCGTGGTCATCAACCGCGCCCGGTCGGGCCGTTTCCCGGCCTCCTATTGCGGCGTGGTCTATCAGCCTTCGCAATTCTCGTTCATCCGCGGCCATGCGATGCCCGCGATCAACACGGCATCGCAGGACTGGCGCGAAGCCGTGGCCATCGCGCAGATCGCCGATGCCAACGCCTGGCGCAGCCCGGCCGAAGGCGCCCTGTTCTTCCACGCCACGCATGTTTCGCCCCGCTGGCGCCTCACCCGCGTCGCACGGGTGGAAAACCACATCTTCTATCGCTGACGGGTGGAGAAGGACGATAATTCCGCCGGCCCGCACGGCCGGCCCTGTCGTCCCGCATCCGTTAACCGTCATCCCGAACCCCTCGTCCCACACCCGTCACCCTGAACTTGTTTCAGGGTGACGATGCAGGAGAACGACGAGGCTGGCGGAGAGGTGACGGAAAGCGGTAACGGCAACCGGCCGGCTGATGGCCGTGCCCGCGCCCGTCGCTCTTGCGATCAGCTTCTGATCCGCACCCATACGGGCGCGTGATCGCTGGCTTTTTCGCGCCCGCGATGGGCCTTGTCGACACCCGTGGCGATCAGCCGGTCGGCCAGTTCGGGCGACAGCAGCGCGTGATCGATGCGGAACCCGTGATCGCGCTGCCAGGCGCCGGCCTGATAGTCCCAGAAGGTCCACACGCCGCCGCGCGGATTGTGCAGGGCGATCGCATCGGTCCAGCCGTCGCCCAGCAGCCGGGCATAGGCATCGCGCGATTCCGGCTGCATCAGCGCATCGCCGGCCATCGCCGCCGGTGACCAGACATCGCCGTCCTCGGGAATGACGTTGAAATCGCCGGTGACGATGGCGGGCACTTCCTCGTCCCGGATCTGCCGCATCCGTTCGCGCAGGCGTTCCATCCAGCGCAGCTTGTAGTCGAATTTGGGGCCGGGCTGCGGGTTGCCGTTGGGCAGATAGATGCAGGCCACGCGCAGGCCGAACACTTCCGCCTCGATATAGCGCGCCTGCTCGTCCGCCGGATCGCCGTCCAGCCCGCGGCGGACTGCCACCGGCGCGGTGCCGTCGGCCAGGATGGCAACGCCGTTGAAGCCTTTCTGCCCGTGCAGGATCGTGCGATAGCCGATCGCCTCGATATCCGCCGTCGGAAAGCCGTCGTCCTGGCTCTTGATCTCCTGAAGGCAGGCGACCGAGGGGCGGGTTTCCTGCAACCATTCGATCAGCCGCGGCAGGCGCGCCCTGACGCCGTTGACGTTGAAAGAGGCGACCGTGATCATCCCCCGCGCGCTCAGACCGCGAAGCTCGACCCGCAGCCGCAGCCGGCGGTGGCCTGGGGGTTGTCGACGCGGAACGCCGCGCCGCCCAGCGATTCCACGAAATCGACCGTGCCGCCGGCGACCAGGTCGAGGCTCACCGGATCGACCACCAGCCGCACGCCGTCCGTCTCGCTGACCGCATCGCCGGCCTCGGCCGCTTCGGCCAGGCCGAAACGGTACTGGAAGCCCGAACAGCCCCCGCCCTCGACCGACAGGCGCAGGATCGCGGGCCTGCCCTGCCGGGCGGCAATCGCGGCGACACGCGCGGCGGCGGCGGGGCTGAGAGTAAGCGCGGCGGCATCCATGCCCCGGATGTAGGGCCTTGTGCCGCACCGGGCAAGATGGGCCGGCGGCTTGCGGTGCAGGACGCGCAGGGGCACGGCCTCGCGGACAAAACCGTGAGCCCGTGAGCCCGCGCCACCCGTGACTTGCGAGCGGCGGGCCATGAGCCGCAAGCCATCATCCTGGACCCGTCATTCCCCGGCACCGGCACTACCCGTCATTCCACACCCGTCACCCTGAACTTGTTTCAGGGTCCATGGTGCCGCAAACCCCGTGGTACCAGGCGCAAAACGCCCGATGGACCCTGAGCCGCAGACCAGTGCAGCTAAACAAGTTCAGGGTGACGGTGAAGGAGAGCGATGAGAGTGACGGACAGGGCGGCGCGGCGCGATGGCTGCGGCAGTCCAGTCCGATCCTTCCCGCCCTGTCGTGGAAACCCCGCCTCCCCCGGATTCGCGCGGCCCGCCCGCAAGAACGCTTGCAGCGCGGCGCGGGCGCGCGCAAGGCGTGGTCCATGGTTCCCCGCTCGCCCCTGGACGATCCCCGCATCGCCGCTTTCGCCTGGGCGCGTTTCCGCCGGCTGATGCGGCTGATGCTGGCGATCACCGTCGCCCTGGTCGTGGGCGCCATGGTGCTGCTTTATCGCCACAACGGCCTCGTCTCGATCCACCTCTACATTGCCGCCGCGCTCGGCATCGGCTTCACCATGCTGCTGATGTCGGCGCTGATGGGGCTGGTGTTCCTGTCGAGCGGCACCGGCCACGATGAAACCATCGCCGACCCGCTCGCCGACGCTTTCGATGAAGGCCGGGGCCGGGATTAGGGCAGGCACGGCGGGTTCAGGGCAACGCGGATCACGCCCGCGAAGCGCAGGCGCCTGAACATGCCCGCCCGGCCCCTGATCACGGCTGGTGTGGCCAATCACCGGGTATTTCTTCTCCTTGAGATTGCGTATAAACTCCGCCATCCGGGTCATGTGGCAGGCATCCGGACGGACGAACCGGAAGAAGCGCTGCAAACGGCGATAGAGCGATACGCAGCTCGTCTTGCCCGGAAAATGGCATGTCGATCCTGCCGGCTGCCAGTTGACAAGGCCAACGAGGCTCGCCTAAGGGCGCGAGCCTACCCCGTGCCCAGATGGCGGAATTGGTAGACGCACCAGCTTCAGGTGCTGGCGCTCGCAAG
>JAITWR010000179.1 GCA_031285165.1 Novosphingobium sp. | reverse complement strand
AAGCAGCGCAGATATACCAAGCTGTATACCAAGCTGGCGGACTTGTTGGGGAAAGAGTGAGTGCCCCGTGGCTTCAAAGCAGTGGCGTGTATTGGCCAAGCCATCCGCAGCGATCCATCAACCCTGCGGCCTTTGTCAACTGCCCCACCACTGAGTGGTTCATCTCCGGTGAGAAAGTCTGACAGCGGGAGGGCAGTTATTCGCGCCTATTGGCCCCTGACCCGACATTCTGCAATCGGCCAACCTTTCTCGTTCCATGCCGCTGCATGGCGTCCTTCGGAACGTCCGGTGCGAGTTGAAACCTGCCCTTCCGACCCCGGCCGAGGAATGACGGCAAAGTCCCAATCGTTGCGCCCCCCTCGTTGGAGGCTGCACGATCCCCGAAAAATTCAAACTGATCCGCTACCCAATGCGCGCTTTGCGCCCGGGGCCGTTCGGACCGGGCGGCGCCGGCCGTTTGCCCTTCTTCCCCGGCTTCTGCGTGATCCGTCACATGGTCTCCCAGGCCGGCAGGTCGACCGCCAGCCGCGCTCCGTTCCGGCCGTCGCTGCGGTCCAGGGCCGTGAGCGTGCCGTAATGCGCTTCGACGATAGTGCGGGCAATGGCGAGGCCGAGGCCGGAGTGGTTGCCGAAATCCTCGTTGGCGGGGCGCAGCGAATGGAACCGCTCGAACACTTTCTCACGCGAATCGGCAGGGATGCCGGGGCCGTGGTCCGAGATCGAGATTTCGACCCGGCCGGCTTCGCCGAGAATGTCGACTTCGATCGCGGCAGCGGGCGGCGAGAAGGAGACGGCGTTGTCGAGCAGGTTCTCGATCACGCGCTCAAGCCGCGCCGGGTCGCCCGCCGCGACGCAGTTCGCCCCGCCGCGATGGGTGATGCGGACCGGATTGCCGGCGTTCCCGCCGCGGCTGTCACGCGCGGCGACCAGCGCGCTCACCAGTTGCACCATGTCGACGGGCTCGAATGTCGTGCGGCTGAGTTCGGCATCGATGCGGCTGGCGTCGGAAATCTCCGTCACCAGCCGGTCGATCCGCTGCACGTCGTGGGCGGCGATGTCGATCAGTTGCCGGCGCAGTGCCGGATCATCGACCCGCTCCATCGATTCCACCGCGCTGCGCAGCGAAGCGAGCGGGTTCTTGATCTCGTGCGCGACATCCGCCGCGAAACTTTCCACCGCATCGATGCGCTGGCGCAGGGCTGAACTCATGTCGGAGACGGCGCGGGCGAGCAGGCCGATCTCGTCGCCGCGCTCGGGCAGGCGCGGCACCACTACCTCGCGGTCGCGCCCCAGCCGCACGCGGATCGCCGCCCGCACCAGTGAGCGCAGCGGCTGGACGATCGTGCGGGCCAGGAACAGCGAGAGCTGGATCGAGACGAGCAGGGCGGTGCCGACGATGATCGCCAGCGTCTGCCGCGCGTCGCGGATGCTCTGGGTGATATCGGGCGCATTGCGCATGGTGAAAAGCACTTCGCCCTTTTCGCCCACCGGCGCGGCGGCGGTGATCACCGGGGTCCGATCGGGCGCCAGCCGCTGACGCATCACCGTGGCCTTGCTGGCGCGCGCCTCGGCAACTTCGGACCAGGCGTTCGCGTCGTCCCGTTCGGGCTCCCTGTATTCGGGGATCGGCGGGGTGCCGAGGAGAAAGTCCATCCCCCGGTCGAGACCGCGGGCGGCCTTGAGATACCAGGGCTCTGTCGCGGGATCGGCAAAGGCGAAGGCGGGGCCGGCAAGCGCGAAGCTGTCGGCGGCAAGCGCGCCTTTGGCGTCGTACAGCCGCAGCCGCAGCTTCTGTTCGCTGCCCACGCGCATCAGCAGGGCCTTGCGCCTGGCCCGCGACATGGTGCCCATTGCCCCGGCGGTGATCTGCACTTCGGCCCGCGCCAGGCCGAAGCGCTCGGCGATGAGCCGGTTGCGGTAGGAATCGAGATAGAACAGGCTGCCCGCCAGCAGCACCAGCACAATCACGTTGACCGCAAGGATGCGCGCGGTCAGCGAAACCCGCCGGGTCCAGAACAGCCTTTCGGGAAGCTCTCCCGCGGCGGAGTCAGCCATCGGCGAAGGAATAGCCGGCTCCATAGAGCGTATCGATCGCCGAGAATGCGGGATCGACGGCGCGGAACTTGCGGCGCAGCCGCTTGATGTGGCTGTCGATCGTGCGGTCGTCGACGAAAACGTCGTCGCTGTAGGCGGCATCCATCAACTGATTGCGGCTTTTCACCACGCCCGGCCGCATCGCCAGCGATTCGAGGATGAGAAACTCGGTGACGGTGAGCGAAACCGGCTTGCCGTCCCAGATCACCCGGTGGCGTGCCGGATCGATTTCCAGCAGCCCGCGCCGGATCGGTTCGGGCACGCCTGCGGGGGCGGGCTCGCCGGGCTCGGAACGGACCAGTTCGGTGCGCCGCAGAATGGCGCGGATACGCGCTGCCAGCAGCCGCTGGCTGAAAGGCTTGGTGATGTAATCGTCCGCGCCCAGCGCCAGGCCCAGGGCTTCGTCGGGCTCCTCGTCCCTGGAAGTCAGGAAGATGACCGGCAGCGGACTTTTCTCGCGCAGCCGTTGCAGCAGCTCGAGCCCGTCCATGCGCGGCATCTTGATGTCGAAGATGGCCAGGTCCGGCGGATTTTCGAGCAGTGCTTTCAGCGCGGTTTCGCCGTCCGCATAGACGCGCGTGGCGAATCCCTCGGATTGCAGGAAAATCGAGACGGTGGTGAGGATATTGCGGTCGTCGTCGACCAGCGCGATACATTGCTGCGCGGCCGCGTCCGGGCTTGCCGGGGAAGGGCCGGCAGGGGAAGGGGGGTCCGGCGGCTCGGCCATGGTCACTTTCGCGCTTGTCCTCACAGGCTTCAGGCACAGGCTTCAGTCAAGGCAGGCATTGGAGCCTGTTCGGGAAACGCGCGGAAAAGCGCGTTTCGCGGCGGCACCGGGCGGCACATCGCCAAACCGCTCCTTAGCTTTTCGCGCCGCGGCTGACAATGTGCCGCAGGCCGGCCTGGCCGGGCGGCAGAATGATTCTTCCTTTCCCCGTCCTTCAGGTAATTTGACGAAAAAGGGAGGGTGGCTTATGCGCGCTGCGATTCTTGCAGCCCCATTTCCGATCCGTGGTGTTTCCGCACTGCGGCCCCCTTGCATCCAGGGAGATGATGTTGACCACCGCTTCGCTTAGTTACGCACTCGACCGTCAGGGCATCGCCACCAGGGCGGCGATCTTTGCCAATCTCGGCACCGCTCCGCTGGTCGAGCATGCCCTCCGCAACGGCGAAGGCAGCCTGGCCGCCGATGGCCCGCTGGTGGTCGCCACGGGCAAGCACACCGGCCGCTCGGCAAAGGACAAGTTCATCGTCAGGGATGCCGAGACCGAGGACAGCGTCTGGTGGGGCAAGACCAACGTGCCGATGACGCCCGGGCATTTCGCCAATCTGAAAGCGGATTTCTTCGCCGCGCTCGCTGCGAAAGACAAACTCTATGTCGCCGATCTGTTCGGCGGCTCGCAGCCCGAATACCGCGTCAACGTCCGCGTGATCAACGAGCTGGCCTGGCACAACATGTTCATCCGCACGCTGCTGGTGCGGCCGACGGCGGGCGAGCTTGAAAACTTCGTTCCCGAATACACGATCATCGACCTGCCGGGCTTCCGCGCCGATCCGGCCCGTCACGGTACGCGCAGCGAAACCGTGATCGCGGTCAATTTCACCGAGAAGCTGATCCTCATCGGCGGCACTGCCTATGCCGGCGAGATGAAGAAAAGCGTTTTCGGCATTCTCAACTATCTGTTGCCGGTCAAGGGCGTGATGCCGATGCACTGTTCGGCCAATATCGGGCCGGACGGCAGGACCGCCGTGTTCTTCGGCCTGTCGGGCACCGGCAAGACGACGCTTTCGGCCGATGCCAGCCGCACGCTGATCGGCGATGACGAGCATGGCTGGTCGGACACGGCCGTATTCAACTTCGAAGGCGGCTGCTACGCCAAGATGATCCGCCTTTCGGCCGAGGCCGAGCCCGAGATTTTCGCCACCACCAAACGCTTCGGCACGGTGCTGGAAAACGTGGTGATGGACCCGGCCACCCGCCGGCTCGACTTCGACGATGCCTCGCTCGCCGAGAACAGCCGCGGTTCCTATCCGATCGATTTCATTCCGAACGCATCGGAAAAGAACCTCGGCCCGGTTCCCGCGAACATCATCTTCCTGACGGCCGACGCCTATGGTGTGCTGCCGCCGATCGCGCGGCTGACGCCCGACCAGGCCATGTATCACTTCCTGTCGGGCTACACTGCGCGCGTTGCCGGCACCGAGATCGGCGTGACCGAGCCCGAGGCGACTTTCTCGACCTGCTTCGGCGGGCCGTTCATGCCGCGCCATCCGTCGGTCTATGGCAATCTGCTGAAGGAGCGGATCGCCAGGGGGCAGGTTCGCTGCTGGCTGGTCAATACCGGCTGGTCGGGCGGCAAGGCGACGATGCCCGGCATCAAGCGCATGCCGATCAAGGCGACTCGCGCGCTGCTCAACGCCGCGCTCGACGGCAGCCTGAACGATGCGCAGTTCCGCGAGGATCCGAACTTCGGCTTCGAGGTTCCGGTCGAGGTTGCCGGGGTGGATGCAAGGCTGCTCGATCCGCGCGGTGCCTGGGCCGATCCGGCGGAATACGACAGGACCGCGCAGGATCTCGTCCGCAAGTTCATCGACAACTTCGCCGAGTTCGAAGCCCATGTCGACGAGAGCGTCCGCAAGGCTGCGCCGGTCGCCGCCTGACCGGGCACGGCGGGCGCGGGCTGCGCAGCAGGAATTGACGGCCTCTCCCGGCTTGCGCCGGGCCGGCCATGACGGAACGGTTTTGCCGGATGTCGATCGCACTCTCGCTGCTGATGCTCACGACGATCGCGCTCGTGCTGGGCGCGGCGTGGCAATGGCGGCGCGGCGGCTCGCGCCGGCAGGTGGCGCTGATGCTGGTGCTTGCCGCGGTGCTGGCGGTCAATGTCGCGATCTGGACGATACCCGGCCCCGGAGGCGAGGCACTCGTCGACAAGGCACTCGTCGACAAGGCACCGCAATGACCTGACGCATCGTGCGCCTGCGGCGGGGGCGTTGCTGCTGCCGCGCGGTTATCTGATCGGGCAGTCCGGCGACAGCCGCATGTCGAGATAGCCGTCGACCGAGCGCATCATCTCGCCGAGTTCGTTCTCGAAGAAGTGGTTCGCGCGCGGGACTTCATCGTGATGGATGGTGATGTGCCGCTGCGTGCGCAATTTATCGACCAGCTTCTGCACCGCGTTTGGCGTTACCACCGTATCGGCATTGCCTTGGACGATGATGCCCGATGCCGGGCAGGGCGCGAGGAAGCTGAAATCGTACATATTGGCCGGCGGCGCCACCGAGATGAAGCCGCGGATCTCCGGCCGGCGCATCAGCAGTTGCATGCCGATCAGCGCGCCGAAGCTGTAGCCGGCGATCCATGTGGTCGAGGCTTCGGGATGGATCGACTGCACCCAGTCGAGCGCTGCCGCCGCGTCGGACAGTTCGCCGATGCCGTTGTCGAAGCTGCCCTGGCTGCGCCCGACGCCGCGGAAATTGAAGCGCAGCGTGGCGAAGCCGCGGTTGACGAAGGTTTTATACATCGCCTGGGTGATCCGGTCGTTCATCGTGCCGCCCGCCTGCGGGTGGGGATGGAGGATCATGGCGACCGGCGCGCGCGCGCGCGGTCCCGGCTGAAACCGGCCTTCAAGACGGCCCTCGGGGCCGGGAAAGATGACTGATGGCATCGTTGTCGTACCTGATGGATAGAAATCTTTCGTGCGGCGACTATGGCCTGGTCGCCGGACGGTAAGAAATCTGTGAACGGAAGCTGAGGCCGCTATATAGAACCCGCTCACTCAAAAACAATATTTTGCACATGACCATCAGCGAAGCCCTCTATCTCGATCATGCCGCGACCACGCCGCTGCTGCCCGCCGCGCGCGAGGCGCTGTTGCAGGGCTTTGCTCTCTGGGCGAATCCCTCGAGCCCGCACCGCGCCGGCCGTGCCGCGCGCGCCGCGCTGGAGGAGGCGCGCGGGCGGATCGCCGCCGCGCTCGGCTGGGGGGGCGAGGTGATTTTCACTTCGGGTGCAAGCGAGGCGCTGGCCATCGCGGCGACTCGCTGCCACCTTCCGCTGGCCGCGGTTTCGCCGGTCGAGCATGAGGCACTGCTGCGCCATGCCGGGAGTGCGGAACGGCTGGCCGTCGACGGATCGGGCCTGGTCGATCCGGCTGCGGCAGCGCGTCCGGGGCTGGTGGCCGTGCAGCAGGTCAACAACGAGACCGGAGTGATCCAGCCGCTCGATGCGATTGCGGCGGCGGTGCGTGCCGCGGGCGGGCTGCTGCTGGCCGATTGCGCGCAGGGCGCCGGCAAGCTGGCCCTGCCCGATGCCGATCTCATCGCGCTGGCGGCGCACAAGTTCGGCGGACCGATCGGCGTGGGCGCGCTGCTGGTCCGCGACCGGGCGATGCTGAAGCCCGGCGGGGGGCAGGAACGCGGCTATCGCGCCGGCACCGAGAACCTGCCCGGCGTGCTTGCCATGGCCGCGGCGCTGGAAGAGGGGCGCGGCTGGCTGGCCGGGGCGGCGCGCTTGCGGCAAGGGCTGGAGCAGGCGATAGCCTGCGCCGGAGGGCAGGCGGTGGCGTCCGCCGCGCCGCGGCTGGCGACGATCGGCGCCTATCGCATGCCGGGCGTTTCGGCAGCGGCCCAGCTCATCCGTTTCGACGGCATGGGCATCGCGGTTTCGGCCGGCAGCGCCTGTTCCTCGGGCTCCCTGCGCACCAGCCATGTGCTCGCGGCGATGGCGATGGCAGACAAGGCGGCAGCGGAAGTGATCCGTGTCAGCATAGGCCGGGAAACATCCGCGGCCGATATCCGGCGTTTCACCGATGCCTGGCAGGAAATCGCCGGAAAGGCGCGCGTGGCGGCATGATCTATCTCGATTATCAGGCAACCACACCGCTTGCGCCCGAAGCGCGCGAGGCCATGCTGCCCTGGCTTTCCGGCCCCGAAGCGGCGGGCTTCGCCAATCCGCACAGCCCGCACCGGCCCGGCCGCTCCGCCGCGGCCGCGGTCGAACTGGCGCGCGACCGGGTCGCGGCGCTGCTGCCACCGGGCGGCCGGGTGATCTTCACCGGCAGCGCGACCGAAGCGATCAATCTCGCCATCCTCGGCAGAAAGCCGAATCGCCTGGCTGTTTCTGCCATAGAACATGCGGCCGTGCTCGATACGGCGCGGGCCAGCGGGGCGCAGGTCCACCTGCTGCAAACCGATAGCGAGGGGCTGGTGGCTGCGGGCACTGCCGTTCCTGCCGGCTGCGAACTCGTCGCCGTCATGCAGGTCAACAACGAGATCGGCACCATTCAGCCGGTTGCCGAACTGGCCGGGGCTGCCCATGCGGCCGGCGCGCTGTTCCTCTGCGATGCCGTGCAAGGGGCGGGCAAGCTCGCCCCGCCCGAGGGCGCGGACCTGATCGCGCTTTCCGCGCACAAGCTCTATGGCCCGAAAGGCATCGGCGCCCTGTGGGTGCGCGATGGCATCGAACTGGCGCCGCTGATCCATGGCGGCGGGCAGGAGGGCGGGTTGCGTTCGGGCACGATCAGCCCGGCGCTCTGCGCCGGTTTCGGCGCGGCGGCGGCGCTGGCCGGGGCGCGGATGGACGAGGACGCCCGCCATGTGGCGATGCTGTGGGACCGGGCACGCGCGATGTTCGCCGGCTGGACGCTCAACGGCAGCGCCGCCCGGCGCTGGCGGGGCAATCTCAATTTGCGGCGCGAGGGACTCGATGTCGCCCGGCTGATGGCGGACCTGCGCGACATCGCTTTCTCGGCCGGTTCGGCCTGCGCCAGTGGTTCGGGGCGGCCGAGTCACGTATTGCGCGCGATCGGGCTGGCCGATCCGGCGGTAAAATCCTCTATCCGTATCGGATTGGGGCGTTATACCCGGTTGCCGGAGCTGGAGGATGCCTGCGCACGAATCGTCGCCGCCGCGACTGCGCAGGGAGTGTGACAGTGGTTCGAGTCAATTTCATCACCGCCGAGGGCGCCCGCATCGCTGCGGAAGGCGCGGCCGGCTCCCGTCTGCTCGAAGTGGGGCAGGCCGCCGGCATGTCGCTCGAAGGCACCTGCGAAGGGCAGATGGCCTGCTCCACCTGCCATGTCGTTGTCGCAAGCGAATGGTTCGGCCGGCTGCCACCGGCCTCGGCCGATGAGGAAGACATGCTCGACCTCGCCGCCGGCGTCGCCCGCACGAGCCGCCTGTCGTGCCAGATCGTGCTGACAGAAGCGCTGGACGGCATCGAAGTCGGCATCCCCGCCGAAGCGCATGATATGCAAATGCGGTGAAACGGGCCGGACGGCCGGAACGGTTCAGGTTACTGCGTCCGTTTCCTCACCCGTTTCTTCACCGGTCGCTTGCGTGCCCGTGCGGATGCCCCGCAGCCGCCGCCATCCCGCGCGGAAGGTCCAGCCGATAAGGCCAAGCGGGATGAGAACGGTCAGGGCGATGATGATCGCTGCAAAAAGCATGCCGAGAATTGCGCCCACGCTTCCCATGGCTCCGCGGATCGGCGCCATGAAGCCTCCGCCGGAAGGTCCGCCTGCCTCGTACCGCAGGTTGACGCGGCTGAAATCCACTCGCCCCTGCATTTCGGCAAGCCAGCTTTGCGCCTGGTCGATCTCTTCGTTTACTTGTGCGACGCCGCGTTCCGCTTCGACCAGCTCGGCCACCGTTCCTTTGCGCGAGGCGAGTATTTCCATCAGGCGGTCGCGAAGCAGGGTGCGGGCACGAAGCCGGGCCTCGGTATCGACGATCTGCTTGGAAAGATCCTCGCCCGTGATCGCGCTCGATATCTCCTTACCGCCGGTTCCGCCCGCCAGCTTGCCAAGCTCGGCGCCGAATGACCGGGCGCGGGGTGCGGCGACCGCAAGCGTCAACGATCCCGCTGCATAGTCTCCTTCGGCACCCGACTGACTCATTTCGAGGATACGGCAAATTTGCGGACCCTGCTTTTCGCAGAGGTCAGCGTGCTTGCGCTGAAGTTCGGGGATGCGATCGGCGGGGAGCCGGTAGCCGTAGTCATAGACATAGGCGATCTTCGGCAGGCTGACCGGGATGGCCGCGCCGGTGCCTTGTCCCGACGGGGCGGCTTCCTCTATCTCTACGAGGCGTTTTAGCGTGCCGTTCTCGCTTTTGCTGCAACCGGAAAGGGCAAGGGCGAGCGGCAGTATCGCGTAGATCAGGCGGTTCATGGCGATCCCTCCTTGCGGCCATTTGCCCGGCATTGATGCCAGCCCGCCGCAGGTGCGTCAAAAAGCTTTTGGAAAAGGCCGCAATCGTGGCTTGGCGCAGGGATTCCCCACCTGCTAGTGCTGTTACATGGCGAGCACCACCGATACCGACCCCGATCCCTTCGACGCGATCGTCGATGCGCCTTTCGACAGTGCGCTCAGTGAGCGCTATCTGGTCTATGCGCTATCGACGATCACCGCGCGCTCGCTGCCCGATTTGCGCGATGGCCTGAAGCCGGTTCATCGCCGGCTGCTCTGGGCGATGCGCGGGCTGCGGCTCGATCCCGGCAGCGCTTTCAAGAAATCGGCGCGTGTCGTGGGCGATGTCATCGGCAAGTTCCATCCGCACGGCGATGCCTCGGTTTACGATGCCATGGTCCGTCTGGCGCAGGATTTCTCGCTGCGCTATCCGCTGGTCGAGGGGCAGGGGAACTTCGGCAATATCGACGGCGATAATGCCGCCGCCTACCGCTATACCGAGGCGCGGCTGACGCGGACCGCGATTCAGCTCATGGCCGGGCTCGACGAGGGCACGGTCGATTTCCAGCCGACTTACAACGGCGAGGAGGAGGAGCCCGGGATTTTCCCCGGCCTTTTCCCGAACCTGCTGGCCAATGGCTCGACCGGCATCGCCGTGGGCATGGCGACTTCGATTCCCAGCCACAACGTCGCCGAAGTGATCGACGCGACGCTGCTGCTGATCGACCATCCCCAGGCCGAGCACGCGCAACTGATGGAACTGTTCCATGGCCCGGACTTCGCCACCGGCGGCGTGATCGTGGACAGTCCGGCGGCGATTTCCGCCGCTTATGAAACCGGCAAGGGCGCTTTCCGTGTCCGGGGGCGCTTCCACGCAGCCGAGGCCAGGAACGAGGAGGACCGCGATGCCGGGATCGAGCGGCTGGGCAACGGGCTGTGGCAGCTCGTGGTTTCCGAGATCCCCTACATGGTGTCCAAGGGCAAGCTGATCGAGCAGATCGCGGCGCTGATCGCCGACAAGAAGCTGCCGATCCTTGAGGACATTCGCGACGAAAGCGACGAGAATATCCGCATCGTCCTGGTGCCGCGCACGCGCAATGTCGATCCCGAACTGCTCAAGGAATCGCTCTACCGCCTGAGCGACCTCGAAACACGTTTCGGTTTGAACCTCAACGTATTGGATGCGCGACGAACTCCCGGTGTCATGGGGCTCAAGGATCTGCTCAGGGAATGGGTCTTCAGCCAGATCGACATCCTGCTGCGCCGCAGCCGCCACCGGCTCGACAAGATCGCGGCGAGGCTCGAACTGGTCGAAGGCTATATCGTCGCTTACCTCAATCTCGACCGGATCATCGAGATCATCCGCACCGAGGACGAGCCCAAGCCGGTGATGATGGCGGAATTCGGCCTGACCGACCGCCAGGCCGAGGCGATTCTCAACATGCGGCTGCGCAGCTTGCGCAAGCTTGAGGAGATGGAACTGCGGCAGGAGCGTGAGAGCCTGCTGAAAGAACAGGCCGAATTGCAGGAACTGCTCGATAGTCCGGCCCGGCAGCGCATGCGTTTGAAGCGTGATCTCAAGGCCTTGCGCAAGGAATATGGGGAAGACACCGAACTCGGCCGGCGGCGCACGACGATTGCCGAGGCGGCGCCGACGCGCGAATTCAGCATGGACGCGATGATCGAGAAGGAGCCCGTGACGGTGATCCTCTCGCAGCGCGGCTGGGTGCGCGGGGCGCGGGGCCATGTCGCCCTGGACGGCGATTTCAAGTTCAAGGAAGGCGATGGCCCCGCTTTCGCTTTCCACGCGCAGACCACCGACAAGCTGCTGATCGCGGCGGACAATGGCCGCTTCTACACGCTGGGCGCCGACAAGCTGCCCGGAGCGCGCGGTTTCGGTGAGCCGATCCGCACAATGCTCGATATCGATGCCGAGGCGCAAATCGTTGCGGTCATCGCCTACAGGCCCGGGGCGCAACTGCTGCTGGCTTCGAACATCGGCCGCGGTTTCGCGGCGGAAGCCGACGAACTGCTTGCAGAGACGCGCAAGGGCAGGGCGGTGATGACGGTCAAGCCGGGAGTGAAGCTTGCCGTGGTGCGCGAGATCCCGCCCGAGCACGACCATGTCGCGGTGGTGGGGGACAACCGCAAGCTGTTGCTTTTCAGCCTCGAGGAACTGCCGCTGCTGGCCAAGGGCCAGGGCGTGACCTTGCAGCGCTACCGCGACGGCGGGCTATCGGACGCAACCACGCTGAAGCTGGAGGACGGCCTCAGTTGGAAGATGGGCGGCGAGACGGGCCGGTCGCGGACGGAAAGCGACATGCGGATGTGGAAGGTTGCGCGCGGGGCCGCAGGGCGTTTGCCGCCGACCGGATTTCCCCGGGACAACAGGTTTTAACGCATCGCGCGCATCACCTGCATCCCGCTTCGGGGCGGGTCATGGCGCGAGCGTTTCGTCCAGCAGTTTCTGCACGCGGGCCGCATCGGGGAAGTTCTCGGCCACCCAGCGTTTTTCGACCGTCTGGAGGATGCGCGCGACTTCGGGACCGGCCTTGACCCCGCGCGCGACGATCGCGCCGCCTTTCAGGGGAAAGACGGGAATGTCCCAGCCGGCAAGCGCGCCGATATCCGCTCCGGCGAGCAGCAGCCGGTCGAGCGCCTGTTCGCGGCCGAGGCGATAGGCGAGGGCGCGTGGCTTCTCCGCAGCGGCGGGACGCGCCGCGGCAGTCGCCAGCCGCTTCTTCTGCGCGCCCGACAGGCGGAAGCGCGCGGCGACCTGTTCGGCAAGCGGGACATCGGGCGGCAGCAGTGCCGCGAGCCGGCGGATCGGATCGGGCGCGACATCCTGCCGCAGCTCCCCGGCGACCAGCCGGGCCAGCGCCTGCGGATCGGCTTCGGGCATGATCACCGCCAGCACGCCGAGTTCCTCCATGCGGGCAACGGTCGGCGCGGGGTCGGGCAGGCCGAGCAGGTTGCAAAACTCCATGCCGATCCGCTCACGCGACAGGCCTTTCAGCGTCGCGGCAAGCTCGGCACAGGAATTTTCCGCTTCAGTATCAGGCGGCTGCGATCCGAACCTGGCCTGAAACCGGAAATAGCGCAGGATGCGCAAGTGGTCCTCGTGGATGCGCTGGCGCGCATCGCCGATAAAGCGCACGCGGCGCTTCGCAAGGTCGGCGAGGCCGCCGAAATAGTCGAAAAGCTCGCCGCTCACCGGGTCGGCGTAGAGCGCGTTGATCGTGAAATCGCGCCGTGCGGCATCCTCGTGCCATTCGGTCGCAAAAGCCACGGTGGCGCGGCGGCCGTCGGTGGCGACATCCCGGCGCAGAGTGGTGATTTCCACCGGACCGTTCGCCAGCACCGCGGTCACGGTGCCGTGGTCGAGGCCGGTGGGCACATGCCGGATGCCGGCAGCGTCGAGCCTTGCCATCACTGCCGGGGGCGGCAGCGGGGTGGCCAGGTCCACGTCCCTGACCCCGACACCGAGCAGCGTGTCGCGCACCGCGCCGCCGACATAGCGGGCGTTGCCGCCGCCCAGTGCGGCGACGAGCGCGGCAAGGTCGGGCCGCTGCGTCCAGTCTGCCGACGGCAGGCGGTCAGTCATGCCAGCGCAGCCGGCGCGAGAGGTTGACGAGGATCGCCGC
>JAITWR010000062.1 GCA_031285165.1 Novosphingobium sp. | reverse complement strand
CCGGGTCTTCCATCGCCCGGCCTGTTCCCAGCGCAACGCAGGAAAGCGGATCCTCGGCGATGCTGACCGGCAGGCCGGTTTCTTCGCGAAGGTAATCGTCGAGGCCCTGGATCAGCGCGCCGCCGCCCGTCAGCACGATGCCCTGGTCGACGATATCGGCGGCGAGTTCGGGCGCCGTGTTCTCCAATGCGATGCGCACGCCCTCGATGATCGCGCCGATCGGTTCCGAAAGCGCCTCGGCAATGTTCGCCTGGGTGATGGTGATCTCCTTGGGCACGCCGTTGACCAGATCGCGTCCCTTGATGTTGAGCGTCTCGCCCACGCCGTCGGCGGGCATGGTGGCGATCGCATAATCCTTTTTGATCCGCTCGGCAGTCGCCTCGCCGATCAGCAGGTTGTGGTGGCGGCGCACATAGCTGACGATCGCTTCGTCCATCTTGTCGCCGCCGACGCGTACCGAGGTGGTATAGGCCAGGCCCCGCAGCGAGAGCACCGCGACTTCGGTGGTTCCGCCGCCGATGTCGACCACCATCGAGCCGACCGGCTCGGTGACGGGCATGTCGGCGCCGATCGCCGCCGCCATCGGTTCGAGGATCAGATAGACCTGGCTGGCGCCCGCGTTCGAGGCGGCATCGCGGATGGCGCGGCGCTCGACCGAAGTGGAGCCCGACGGCACGCAGATCACGATCTCGGGATAGCGCAGCAGATTGCGCTTGCCATGCACTTTGCGGATGAAGTGCTTGATCATCTCCTCGGCGATCTCGATGTCGGCGATGACACCGTCGCGCAGCGGGCGGATCGCCTCGATGTTGTCGGGCGTCTTGCCCATCATCATCTTGGCGTCGTCGCCGACCGCCTTCACCCGCTTCACGCCGTTGATCGTCTCGATGGCCACGACCGAAGGCTCGTTGAGCACCACGCCGCGGTCCTGCACATAGACCAGCGTGTTCGCCGTGCCGAGGTCGATCGCCATGTTCTGCGAACCGAACTTGAAGAATCGCGACAACATCGAAGCCATTAAAAAATCCGTAAGTTTGCCCGACACTTGCCACGCGGAAGCGGCAGCGTTCGTCGAGCCGGTGAGGACGGGACGCGGCTGCTTACCGCAGGAGCCCGCGAAAGGCCAAAAAATTTGTGTTGAAGGGGTGAACGGTTTTACCCTGCTTATCCCGAATTCACGCCGCTTCGTCGCTAGAGCATCGTGCGCAAAAGTGGGAACCGGTTTTGCGCACAAAACGATGCGACAACAAAAACCTGGAGCAAGATGCGTGATTCACAAATCACGCATCTTGCTCTAGCGGGAAAGCATGCCCGCGATCCGCCGCCTGCCCGATGAACTGATCAACCGCATCGCCGCCGGCGAGGTGGTGGAGCGGCCCGCGGCCGCGCTCAAGGAACTGGTCGAGAACGCGATCGATGCCGGCGCGCAGTCCATCACCGTCAGGCTCTCCGAAGGCGGGCTCGACTGCATCGAAGTGACCGACGACGGTTGCGGCATGGACCCGCAGGAAATCGCGCTCGCGCTCGAACGCCATGCGACATCGAAGCTGCCGGACGAGCATATCGAGCGGGTGGCGACACTGGGCTTCCGCGGCGAGGCGCTGCCCTCGATCGCCAGCGTTGCGCGGCTCACTGTCGAAAGCCGGCCCCGGCTTGCGGAAGGGGGCGTCGC
This sequence comes from Novosphingobium sp., assembly GCA_031285165.1. GTDB lineage: Bacteria > Pseudomonadota > Alphaproteobacteria > Sphingomonadales > Sphingomonadaceae > Novosphingobium. The sequence continues at coordinate 5,217 of JAITWR010000062.1, read as the reverse complement.
CCGGGAAGGCTGGAAGCGGGTGGTCGATCACGGCGAGCCTGTCGGCGACGGTCCGGCCGCGCTGCCGCCGGGCACGCGGATCCGGGTCGAGGGCCTGTTCGGCAAAGTGCCCGCGCGCCGCAAGTTCCTGCGCAGCGCGCGCGCCGAATATGCGGCCTGCCTCGATATCGTCCGCCGGCTTGCCATGGCCCGCCCGGAAGTCGGCTTCACACTCGAACACGACGGCCGCCGCGTCCTCCAGGTGCAGCCCGGAGAGGAACTGGCCGCAAGGGTTGCGCGCCTCATCGCGCGCGAGCTGGCCGAGGATGGCGTGGTGATCGATGCCGTGCGCGGGTTCGCGCGGCTGACGGGGGTGGCCGGCCTGCCCACGTTCAACCGCGGCGTTGCGGATCACCAGTATCTCTTCGTCAACGGCCGTCCGGTGCGCGACCGGCTGCTGATCGGCGCGGTGCGCGGCGCCTATGCCGACATGCTTGCGCGCGATCGCCATGCGGTGCTGGCACTGTTCCTCGAGATCCCGCCCGAGGAAGTCGATGTCAACGTCCACCCGGCCAAGACCGAGGTGCGTTTCCGCGATCCCGCTTTCATCCGCGGCTTCCTTGTCGGTGCGCTGCGCCATGCGCTCGACAGCTCGGGCCAGCGCAGCGCGCAGGCCCCCGCGGCATCGGCCATGGCGAACTGGCAGGCCGAGCCGGTCGCACCGGCAGACCCGGCCCTGCCGCCGATGAGCATCCCGACGGGGCGCAGCCTGTTTTCCGGCTTCGGGCACTCCTCGCGAGTCGGCGAGGCCGGCCGGACCTGGCGCGGCTATGAGCAGACGCTGATGGCGCCCGCGGCCAGGGCCGAGCCCGCCGGGGAACTGTCGGAAGAGGCCATGCACTATCCGCTCGGTGTCGCCCGCGGCCAGGTGGCGGGCACCTATATCGTCGCCGAGGCCGGGGACGGGCTGGTGATCGTCGATCAGCATGCCGCGCACGAGCGGCTCGTGCTCGAACGGCTGCGCGCCGCCGGAGCCGGCGATGCCGTGGCCGCGAGCCAGGCGCTGCTGCTGCCCGAAGTCGTGGATCTCGACGAACCCTCCTGTGACCGGCTGGAGGAGAAGGCCGGCGAGCTTGCCGCCTTCGGCCTCGTCATCGAGCGTTTCGGCCCGGCCGCCATGCTGGTGCGCGCGGTGCCTTCCGCCCTGGCCAAAAGCGATGCGCAAGCGCTGGTGCGCGATATCGCCGACGACCTCGCCCGGCATGGGGATGCATTGCTGCTCGGCGAGCGGCTCGATCATGTGCTCGCAACGATGGCCTGCCACGGCTCGGTGCGCGCGGGCCGCGCGCTGTCGGTGGCCGAAATGAACGCGCTGCTGCGCGAGATGGAGCGCACCCCGCGCTCGGGCCAGTGCAACCACGGCCGGCCGACCTGGGTGAAGCTGGCGCATGGCGACATCGAAAGGCTGTTCGGGCGGAAATAGCCGGCCGGGGGCCGCGCCATCCGGAACGCACGTTCCGGATCATGCGCGTGTTTGGGCGAACTTCTCGAACTTCGTCCATAGCGGCCACGGTAACTTTTTACCGAAACCAGAAGATATGGCTGGCAATCAATGGCTTGGACGATGAAAAAGAGCCCGGCCTCTTTTGCGGTTCCGGCCCGTGTAGGAAAGCGGATTCTTCGGGAACAGGGCGGCAGCGATCGATTGCTGCGAAGGAGAGAACATGCGGTGCTTCATCATCGGTGCAATTGCGTTCCTCGGTGTCATCGGTGCGGCCGTCGTGGCTTTCATGCTGATCATGGATTCGCTTTTCGGAGTCGTTCCCACGCCATCCGACGATGCAATGATCGCGCATTTCAACGCCAGGCGCGCGGCGTTCGAGCAGCTTGCCGCGATGGCCGGGAAGGACAGGCAACTGGAACGTCTCGCCGGCGACTGGTCCCGGCCCGACGACCCGGCCGCCGCCGGCATCGGCCCGCAACGGCTGGCGCGCTATCGGCAGCTTTTACGGGACGCGGGAACAGGCGGCTTCTACAATTTCCCGAACTTCGGCACCGTTATCTTCACTTTCCACTCATCGGGATATGTAACCAGCGGTGAAGGGCGCGGGTTCGTCCATGGGAACGCGCCGCACGATGCCGAGCCCGTCGAGGGAGACCTCGTGGATGCTGCGGACAGACTGGCGGCAGACGGCGACAGCCATATTTACCTCGCCCGGAAAATCGCACCGGACTGGTGGATCACCTTGCAGCGGAACTGACCTTGCTTGCCGGCCGCCGCGGCCGCTGCGGCCGCATCGTCCTTCTTCATCGTCACCTGCACCCGTCACCCTGAACTTGTTTCAGGGTCCATGGCGCCGCAAACACTGCGGCCTCAGGTGTAAAACGCCCGATGGACCCTGAAACAAGTTCAGGGTGACAGCGCGGGATGAGGGGGCGGGTGCGGGGCAAATGGTGCCGATATCATGCACGATGCTCTATTTGCGCCGACCTGCCGGCAGCGAACCCCGTCAGCGGCCCAGCGAGAAACGCGCGAACAGCGTGTAGCCCCAGGGGTTCCGGCCATAGGCGGCAGCGAGCGCATCGGGCCTGACATAGGCCGCAGCCGATCCGCCCAGAGCCAGCGCGAAAGGGCCGAGCGGCACGTGCCGGGCATAGCCGAGCTGGAACTTGCCGACGCGGAACGCGCGGTCGTGCAGCGGATCGGCATGATTCGGGAAAAGCTCGTCGTTGGCGACGCTCTCGACGCGGCCGAACAGCGTGTTGCGGCGGTCCACGTCCCAGTTCGCTTCCGCCAGCCAGGCGGTGAGCGAGCGGCCGGGGACGCGATCCTTGTTGCTGAAAGCAAGCATGGCGGACAGGCCCTTGCCGTCGGCATAATGGGCCGATGCGGTGAAGCGGCGTTCGTCCTCGCCGGGGTGCGTCGCCTCGGGCTGGCGGATCTGCGCATAGCTCGCCTGGACGGCCCAGCGCGGGCCGGGGGTGAGCGTGGCGCGCACCGACCAGCTATCGAACCCCGGCGTCTCGATATTCCAGCGCTGTTCGTCGGGCTCGCGTCCGCGGAAGGCCGAGGCTTCGATCTGCCAGCGCGGGCTGGATACGCCCGCGGTGACGACGCCATAGGTGATGTGGGTGGAATCGAACCAGTGATGCGCGATCGGCGGTTCGGGATTGTCGCGGGCGGAGCCGCGCATCAGGAAGGCGGCCGGTCCGATCGCCGGCTCGCCGACGGGACCGCCGTAGAGGAAGAAGCGCATATCGGGCGCGATGTCGAAATCGACTCGCGCGGCCAGTTCCATGAACAGATCGTGCGGATGCTGCCGGTCGACCAGCGGTTGTCCGCCTGCGGTTTCGCCGGTGGCGAAGAGGTTGGGATAGCCCCTGGCCTGCATCGCCGGCTCGAGGCTGAACATCGACCTGAGCTGGACGCGGCCGAAAGATGTCGGGCGTTCGGCGGAGAGCATCAGCATCGAGGTCGCGTAAAACTTGTCGTCGCCGCGCGGGCCGGAGTGGTCGGTGTATTGCAGCGAGACGGTGCCGTGAGCCATCAGCATCCAGTCGCCGGCCATGGCGTGAAGGCCGCCGTGCCCGCCGTCACGGGAGGGCAGGCGGGACGTGCCCGAGCCGGAATAGCCAGAAATCCGGGTGGTCGGGATTTGGCAGCAATCACCGCCCCGTCCTCCAGCCTCGCCCTGATCTGTTTCTTGCCGTGGCATTTCCATGCCGGCGTGGTGCCCCTGCCCCTGCGCCAGTGCCGGCGCGGGGATCAGGGCAAGGGCGGCCCAGCCTGCCCGAAATGGAAATACCTGCCGGGCGCGGCGGAGAGCCGGGATTTTCCGTGCTTCACACATTGAATTTGAAATGCAGGACATCGCCGTCCTGCACGACATAGTCCTTGCCTTCCTGCCGCAGCTTGCCGGCCTCCCTGGCGCCGGTTTCGCCGCCCAGCGAGATATAGTCGTCATAGGCGATGGTTTCGGCGCGGATGAAGCCGCGCTGCATGTCCGAATGGATTTCGCCCGCCGCCTCGGGCGCCCTTGCGCCTTTGTGCACGGTCCAGGCGCGCGCTTCCCTGGGGCCGACGGTGAAGAAGGTGATGAGGTGCAGGAGATCGTAGCCCGAGCGGATGATCCGGGCGAGGCCGGTTTCGGCCAGGCCCAGTTCCTCCAGAAAGGCCATGCGCTCATCGCCATCCATGCCGACAAGATCGGCCTCGATCGCGGCCGATATGATCACGGCATTGGCGCCTTCGGCCCGGGCCTTCTCGAAGACGCGGGCCGAATGGGCATTGCCGGCCGCCGCCGCTTCTTCCTCGACATTGCAGACGTAAAGCACCGGCTTGGCGGTCAGCAGTTGCGCCTGCGCGAAGATGCGGGCCTCCTCGTCGTCCCGGGGGCGGGTGAGCCGCGCCGGCTTGCCCTCGCGCAGCAGTTCGAGCGCCTGGCCAAGCACGCTGGCCGTGATTTTCGCTTCCTTGTCGCCGCCGGTCGCGCGCTTCTGCGCGGCGGGCACGCGCTTTTCCAGGCTTTCGAGATCGGCCAGCATCAGCTCCGTCTCGACCGTCTCTGCGTCGGAAATCGGATCGACCCTGTTGTCGACGTGCTGGATGTCGTCGTTCTCGAAGCAGCGCAGCACATGGATGATCGCATCGACTTCGCGGATGTTGCCGAGGAACTGGTTGCCGAGCCCCTCGCCCCTGGAAGCGCCGCGCACCAGGCCGGCGATGTCGACGAAGCCGAGCTGGGTCGGGATGATCCTGGCCGAGCCGGCCGTCGCCGCCAGCATATCGAGCCGCGGATCGGGCACGCCGACCTGGCCGACATTGGGCTCGATCGTGCAGAAGGGATAGTTCGCGGCCTGCGCCGCCTGCGTCTCGGTCAGCGCATTGAACAGCGTCGACTTGCCGACATTGGGCAGACCGACGATCCCGCAACGAAAACCCATGAGAAACTCCGAACAGTGCCAAAGCGCGGGCCTTAGCCGGGCGCGACTGTTGCGGCTAGAGCATCGTGCATACTATCGGCACAATCATCCCGCACCCGTTCCCTTATCCCGCACCGTCACCCTGAATCCCGCACCGTCACCCTGAACTTGTTTCAGGGTCCATCCCTCCGCCAACCGTAAGCGGTAAAATCCCCCCACATTTTCAGGATTTTGAGAGCTGCTAGGTGTCGTGGCCTTGCATGGGGAGGTGACGATGAGTGCTGATTTCGAAAGCGGTTTCGAAACTGACAGGAC
>JAITWR010000004.1 GCA_031285165.1 Novosphingobium sp. | reverse complement strand
GCTTCAAGCCGCCGCAAGCTCGGCGCGGAACAGCAGGCGGCCGAGCCAGGCCGAGCCCAGGCACATGACCGCGACCAGCAGCAACTGGTCGATGATTGCCACGCCGATCGCGGTCAGTGTCACGGCCAGCAGCGAGCCGATCACCATTGCGCCGGAATTGACGATGTTGTTTGCCGCGATCGTGCGGGCAGTTCGCGACTTGTCGACCGAAGTGGTGAGGAAAGCGTAGAGCGGCACCACGAACATGCCGCCGGCGATGGCGACACCGAGCAGCGTCAGCAGCAGCGGGATCGCCAATGGATGCGCAATGAAACCCGCGACATCGAGCAGCCCGTCGATCTTCTGATCGCCCCAGGCGCGGCAGACGACGTGGAAAAGCACGACGAATACTGCCATGCCGATCACCGACACCGGCGCGAAACGGGCCGAAACGGTGCCTTTCAGCAGCCCGTTGATCGCCATCGAGCCGATCGCGACTCCGACCGAGAAAATCACCAGGAACAGGCTGGCCACTTCCTTGCCGGCGTGCAGCACGTTCTTGGCCAGCGGCGGGAACTGGATGAACAGCACGGCGCCGATCGTCCAGAAAAAGCTGATCGCCATGATCGCCAGGAAGACGCGGCGCTCGTCCATCGTGTTGCGCACCAGCGCGATCGAGGAGCGGATCAGGTGAAAGTCGAGCGGTTCCGGTGTCACCAGCGGCGGGGCAGGGGGCACCTGCCGGCCGACGAGATAGCCGAGCAGGGCTGTGACCACGACGCAGATCGCGGCGTGTTCGATATTGATCCAGCCCGCGAGAATCGTGCCGGCCAGGATCGCCATGTAGGTTCCCGCTTCGACCAGGCCGGTGCCTGCGAGCACTTCGTGCGGTTCCAGGTGCTGCGGCAGGATCGCGTATTTGATCGGGCCGAAGAAAGTGGAATGGATGCCCATGGCGAAAAGCGCGAGCAGCATCAGCGGGATCGCCAGCGCCTCGACCGCGAAGCCCTGCCAGGCAAGCGCCAGCCCGCTGCCGCCGGCCAGCATGATCAGGATCTCGCAGAACTTGACCGCGCGAATGATCATGGCCTTGTCGCGCATATCGGCAAGCTGGCCCGACAGCGCCGAAAGCAGGAAGAACGGGATGATGAACAGCGCCGAGGCGACCGCGCTGAACTTTGCTTCCGCCGCTTCGGAAGCGTACACGCTGTACACGACGTACAGCACCATCGCGTTCTTGAAGAGATTGTCGTTGAAGGCGCCCAGCAGCTGAGTGACAAAAAGCGGCAGGAAGCGGCGCGTCCCGATCAGGTGCGTCGTAGTGGTCATGGCCTCGTTTCGGCAATCTTTCCCGGCGCGCGACCCTAGCGTTTGTTGGGTGGTCGACAAGTCCCCAGTCGCTCTTTTGTGCAAAAGTGTTACCCGCTATCCTGGTGGTGCCATGCTGACCTTGCCGAACCTGCTCACCCTGTCGCGTATCCTGGCGGTCCCGTTCCTCGTCGCGCTGCTCTGGTGGCCCGGATGGGATGCCGGTTATGCTGCGGCTTTCGCCGTTTACTGCCTGATGGGCATCACGGACTATTTCGACGGCTACCTGGCACGGGCACAGGGCACGGTATCGAAGCTCGGCATCTTCCTCGATCCGATTGCCGACAAGATCATGGTTGCGGCGGTGATTCTGGTGCTGACCGCGCGCGGCAACATCCAGGGCTGGCATGTCATCCCCGCGCTGATCATTCTGCTGCGCGAGATTGCGGTTTCCGGCCTGCGCGAGTTTCTTGCCGGCCTGCGTATCTCGGTCCCGGTATCGCAACTCGCCAAGTGGAAGACGACGCTGCAACTCATCGCGCTCGGCTCGCTGATCCTCGCCGGCGCGATGCGCTGGTGGCCGCTGCCGCAGCAGGTCGGCCTTGCCGCGCTATGGGCGGCGGCGGCGCTGACGCTGGTGACGGGATGGGACTACCTGCGCGTCGGTATCAGGCACATGGATTGAGGGTGTCCCGCGCGAAGGGCTTTGCCGTCGCGCCCACCGGGCTTTCGGCTTCACCCCTGTCCCCCCGGATATAGCAGGAAATCTGGCACCACCCGTCCCGCACCCGTCCCCCTACTCGTCCCGCACCCGTCACCCTGAACTTGTTTCAGGGTCCATGATGCAGCCCAACCCGGCGCGAGCAGGTGTAAAACGCCCGATGGACCCTGAAACAAGTTCAGGGTGACGAAGAAGGAAGAAGGGGGCGTAACGGTGCTGCCGGCCCGGGGCGTCGTGTCTGTTTTTTCAAACTCCTTTTCAGGTCATATGAAGGCGCGAGCCTTTCGGGCAGGCAGCCCGAACTTCCCGAACCTCACCCATACAGGCTACGGCGAATTTTTTTGCCGTGGCCATAAATATGCCTGACAATCAATGGCTTCGACGGTGAGAAAGAGCCCGGCCAATTTCGCGCTTCCGGCCTGTGTAGGAAAGCGGATTCTTTGCGCCCTTTCACTTGCGCAGCCGCAACCATTCGCCGATTGCCGTTGAGCAACGAGGTTTCCCTGCTGCACGCGGAAGCCCGCAGGACGATTCTCCTGGGCTCCAGTCCCGACCCGGCCCGCGGGTAGTGGGTCAATTTGAATTTTTTCAGGGATCGTGCAGCCTCCAACGAGGGTGTGGCAATGATTGGGACGAAGCCGTCGTTCACCTTGGCTGCGGCGAACGACCGCTGTTGGCGGAAGTGGACGTGCGCGAGGGTGCTTGTGCTACCTTCCTCAACGAGCAAAGTTGGCCGCCCCCGGACCAACTGGCTTGGAGAGAAGAAGACCCATAGCCGCCGTTCGAACGTCCCGATGCTGTCGAACAGCAACTCGCCTCCAGCTTTCGTCAGAGGCGGCTGAAGCTGAAACGGGCGGACCGCATGAGCATCGGCGGAGGCGTCCTTGACAAAGGGTTGGC
>JAITWR010000184.1 GCA_031285165.1 Novosphingobium sp. | reverse complement strand
GCGGGTGTCGTCTCGCCGCCCGCTGCGGCTGCGCCCCGCCGTGACACTGCGCTCGAAGCCGCGCTCATGGAGCATATCGGCGTCCTTGCCAGCGACGATTTCGGCGGCCGGAGGGCGGGCAGCGACGGCGAGGGGAAGACGCTGCGCTATCTTGCCAGGCAGTGGTTCGACATCGGCCTGGTTTCGGGCACCAACGATCCCGGCCACGAATGGTTCAGCCCGGTTACGCTGATCGCGCGCGCGCCGGCATCGTCTTCCGCGCGGTTCATGCGCAAGGGCCGTCCCGTCTATGTGCCGAACAGTGCCGTGCTCGTGCTGACTTCGGGCCGGCGCAGCCTGGTCAGGGATGCTCCCCTGCTGTTCGTCGGCAAGGGGCATGGGGACATGCCTTCGCGCAACGACCTTGCCGGCCGGGTGGCGGTGCTGCTCGACGGGGGGATCGACAACAGCGAGCGGCAGAACGCGCTGCTTGCCGCCGGCGCCTCGGCAGTGCTGACAGTGCTTGACGGCGAGCGCACGCTGGACAGCGTTGCCGCGCGGCGGCGGCGTTCGGGCTATGCGCTGGCCGACGACAATATCGGTGGCGATCTGGAAGGCTTCATCACGCACGAGGGGTTCGCGCGGGTGCTGCAAGGCGGCAGCAGGACCAGCGCCGGACTCGAACAGGCGGCTGCGGCGCCCGACTTCGTGCCGATCCTGCTCAGTGTCACCGCCACGCTCGAAGCGACGACGACTGAGGCCACGATCAGCACGCACAATCTGATCGGCAAGCTGCCCGGCCGCCGCCCGGACAGCGGCGCGGTGATCTTCCTCGCCCATTGGGACGGCTTCGGCACTTGCGCCGAGCCGCCGGCCGAGGATCTCATCTGCAACGGTGCGATCGACAATGCCACCGGCCTGGCGGTGCTGACCGAGATTGCCCGCAGGCTTTCCCGCGCGCCGCAAGCCGATCGCGACATCTATTTCGTGGCGACCACTGCCGAGGAACTGGGCCTGCTGGGCGCGCATGCCTTTGCCGAGAACCCGCCGCTGCCGCTCAACCAGATCGTCGCGGCTTTCAATATCGACAGTGTCGGCACCGCGCCGGCGGGCACGCCGGTCGCCATCGTCGGCAAGGGGCTGACGCCGCTCGATTCGCAGATTACCCGCGTCGCACGGCAACTGCGCCGCAAGGTCGTCGACAGCGACCTCGCGGTCGCCTACGTGCGGCGCCAGGACGGCTGGGCGCTGTTGCAGCATGACATTCCCGCGGTGATGGTCTCCAGTGCCTATGGCGATGCCGGCTCGATGCAGCACTTCTTTGATGGCGACTACCACCGGCCGAGCGACGATCTCAAACGTGCCATCGAACTGGGCGGCGCGGCCGAAGACGTTGCTCTCAACGTTGCGCTCGGTCGCTGGTTCGCCGATGCGCGGCGAGTGCCCTTGCGGCCCAGGGCGGGCAAATGACCGGCTGGCGGCCCGCGCAGTGCCGATATTATGCAGGATGCTCTAGCGGGATCGGGCAGGCTTGATTACATGGGCCGCCACGAATCCTGAAGCGAAAGGCGCAGTGGAAATCATGGACATCCCTCTCGGCCTGACTTTCGACGACGTTCTGCTGCGTCCGGCCGAGTCCGACTTCCTGCCGTCCAACGCCGATACGCGTACCCGCCTGACTCGTGAAATCGGGCTCAACATTCCGGTCGTTTCCTCGGCCATGGACACCGTGACCGAGGCCGACATGGCGATCGTCATGGCGCAGATGGGTGGCATCGGCGTGCTGCATCGCAATCTTACCGTCGAGGAACAATGCGCCGCGGTGCGTGCGGTCAAGCGCTTCGAGAGCGGCATGGTGGTCAATCCCATCACGATCGCCCCCGAAGCCACGCTGGGCGAGGCGCAGGCGATCATGCTGGCGAACCGGATCAGCGGCATCCCCGTGGTCGAGCCGGGCGGCAAGCTCGTCGGCATCCTGACCAACCGCGACGTGCGCTTCGCCGACAACCCGGCGCAGCCGGTGCGCGAACTGATGACGCATGAGAACCTGGCCACGGTCAATCTCGGCGTCGGCCAGGAGGAGGCGCGGCGGCTGCTGCATCAGCGTCGCATCGAAAAGCTGCTGGTGGTCGATGATGCCTTCCGCTGCATCGGCCTCATCACGGTCAAGGACATCGAAAAGGCGGTCACTTATCCGAATGCGACCAAGGACACGGCGGGCCGGCTGCGGGTTGCCGCTGCAACTACTGTCGGCGACAAGGGCTTCGCGCGGACCGAGGCGCTGCTCGATGCCGAATGCGATGTCATTATCATCGACACCGCGCACGGTCACAACAAGGATGTTGCCCGCGCGGTCGATCGGGTGAAGAAGCTGTCCAATTCGGCGCAGGTCATCGCCGGCAATGTCGCCACGGCCGGAGCGACGCGCGCGCTGATCGATGCGGGCGCCGATGCGGTCAAGGTCGGCATCGGTCCGGGTTCGATCTGCACCACGCGGATCGTTGCCGGCGTCGGTGTGCCGCAGCTCACTGCGATCATGGAAGCCGCCGCGGAGGCGGAGAAATCGGGCGTGCCGGTGATCGGCGACGGCGGCCTGCGCACTTCGGGCGATGCCGCCAAGGCGCTTGCCGCAGGCGCCTCGACGATCATGGTCGGCTCGATGCTCGCGGGCACCGAGGAAGCGCCGGGCGAAACGTTTCTCTACCAGGGCCGCTCCTACAAGAGCTATCGCGGCATGGGCTCGGTCGGCGCCATGGCGCGCGGCTCGGCCGATCGTTACTTCCAGCAGGACATCAAGGATTCGCTGAAGCTGGTGCCCGAGGGCATCGAGGGTCAGGTGCCCTACAAGGGGCCGGCCAAGGACGTGATCCACCAGCTTGTCGGTGGCATCAAGGCGGCGATGGGCTATACCGGCTCGCAGACTATCGAGGACTTGCGCACCAAGGCGCAGTTCATCCGCATCACCAATGCCGGCCTGCGCGAGAGCCATGTCCATGACGTTTCGATCACGCGCGAGGCGCCGAACTATCCGACACGGTAGGGGTGTGGGTGGTGGCATAACCTGCGCCCCGGCGAAGGCGGGGATCCCAGCCGGTTGCAGAGGAACGTCCGCCTGATGTCCAGCCCGGACTGCCGAGATCCCCGCCTTCGCGGGGACGCAGCGTTTTCGTTCGCAAGGTCGGTGCCATGACTCCCGCCGCGCGTGTCCAGGCGGCGATCGAGGTGGTCGATCGCGTCATCGCTGCCGCCCGCGGCAACGGCCCGCCGGCCGACCGTATCGTTGTCGACTGGTTCCGCTCGCGCCGTTTCGCCGGCAGCAGCGATCGCCGCGCGGTGCGCGAGCTTGCCTATGCCGCGATCCGGGCCTGCGGCGAGGTGCCGGTGAGCGGGCGGGCGGCCGTGCTGCTGCTGGCGCGCGACGATGCGGCGCTGGCCGCCCTGTTCGACGGCTCGCGCCATGCGCCTGCGCCGATCGCGCCGGACGAGCCCGCCGCCAGGCCCGGCGTGGCCCCGAACTGGCTGGAACAGGCGCTTGCCGCCAGCGGCATCGCCGGCGAGGAAGCCGAAGCGCTGCTTGGCCGCGCTCCGCTCGATCTCAGGGTCAATACGTTGAAAGCCGATCGCGATTCGCTGGTCCTCCCGGTCCCGGCGGAGCCGACGATTGCCTCACAGGGGCTGCGCCTGCCTGCGGGTACGCCGGTGGAACAGTGGGATGCCTGGCGCGACGGGCTGGTCGAAGTGCAGGATACCGGCTCGCAGCTTGCCTGCCAGGCGCTTGCGGCGCAGCCCGGCGAGACGGTGATCGATCTCTGCGCCGGCGCCGGCGGCAAGACGCTCGCACTGGCCGCGGCCATGGCTGATCGCGGCAGGCTGATCGCCTGCGACACCGATCGCGCCCGGCTGTCGCGCCTGCTGCCGCGTGCCCGGCGGGCCGGTGTCGGGATCGTCGAGGCGGTGCTGCTCGATGCCGGCCGCGAGGCGGAGGGGCTGGCGGCCTGGCAGGGCAGGGCGGATGCGCTGCTGGTCGATGCGCCCTGTTCGGGCAGCGGTACCTGGCGGCGCAATCCCGAGGCGCGCTGGCGGCTGTCCGGGGTTCAGCTTGCCCGCTATGCCGGGTTGCAGGGCCGGCTGCTCGATCTTGCCGCCACCTTGCTGCGTCCGGGCGGGCGGCTTGTCTATGTGACGTGTTAGCTGCTTGACGCCGAGGGAGCCGATCAGGTGGCGGATTTCCTTGTCCGCCATCCGGGCTGGTCCGCCGTCGTGCCGCAGCTTTGCGCGGGGCGGCCGCGCGGCGCCGGGCTGCGGCTTACTCCATGGCACGATGCGACCGATGGATTTTTCATCGCGCATCTGGCGCCCTTGTGTTAGCAGACGGTGGAAATGCCCATGACCGCTTTCCCGGCCAAGGATCTGTTGATGCGCTACGCCCCTGCTGCATTTGCCCTTTCGCTGCTCGCCGCGGTTACTTCCAGTGTCGGCTTTTCCGCACCGTCGCAGCCGCTCGATCCGCGCGCGGATGCCTTGCTGGCGCAAGGCCGCGCCGAACTGGCGGCCGGACGGCTCGACGGCGCCATCGACGCTTATGAGGCGGCGCTGACGGTTCAGCCGGGCAGTGTCGCCATCCTGCTCGATCTCGCTGAAGCGACTCGCCGCCAGGGCATGCAGGGCAAGGCGCTGCGTTATTATCGTCTGGCTCTGGCCACCGAGCCGGGCAATCTGAATGCCCTGTCGGGCGAGGGGGCCGCTTTCGCTGAAAAGGGCGCGCTCGAGAAGGCGCGGCGCAATCTGGCGCGGCTTGAGGGCCTGTGCGGTGCCGATTGCGAGGCCACCCGCTCGCTTTCTGCCGCAATCGCCAGAGGACCGTCGCCGCGTGTCGTTTCGGCCGAGGCGGTGAAGCCGGTGCCGGCGGTTACGGAGAATTAAGCCGTCGCGTGCCGGCCCTGCCCTTCCGGGGGAGGGGCAGAACGTCAGATCAGGTTGCGGAATTCTTCCAGAACGGCCCGATAGACCCGCTTTTTGAACGGCACGATCAGGTCCGGCAGCGTTTCGGGGGCGACCCATTTCCATTCATGGAATTCGGGCGGCCGATGCGCGTCGAGCCGGATGTCGGCATTTTTGCCGGTGAAGCGGATGAGATACCACCGCTGGCGCTGGCCGCGGTACTTGCCGCCCCACAGCCTGCCGATCAGTTCCTCGGGTATATCGTAGAGCAATTCCTCGCGGGCCTCGCCGATGATCGTCAGCAGGTCTTCGGTGGCGCCGGTTTCCTCCCACAGCTCGCGCAGCGCGGCTTTGCGGGGGTTCTCGCCCTTGTCGACGCCGCCTTGCGGCATCTGCCAGGCATCGCCTTCCTTGTTGTCGATCCGCTTGCCGACGAAGACGAGTCCTTCGGCATTGACCAGCATCATCCCCACACAGGGGCGGTAGGGCAGCTCCGCAGGATCGCTCACAGCGGTTTTCCGCTTGCGGTGACCGGGACGAGGAATTGAAATGCAGCCATGTGTAATCTTTCAGGGCACAAACCGTGCCGCCGTTTCCATATGGCCCGCATTGGCGCTTGACTAGCCGGCTGCGGGCGGGTTTGGCGAAATGTGTGCAGGTGACAAACCGTTTGTCACCTGACACTTTTTCTCAATTGCGCTTCACGGGATGGGGCGTAGGTGCGCAAAAGGCGGCTATAGAGCTGCCGCACAGAGGGTAATGATGGCAACGATCCTGGCCGAAAGTGATTCCGCGGCAAAGCCGCTC
>JAITWR010000148.1 GCA_031285165.1 Novosphingobium sp. | reverse complement strand
CTTGCGTGATTTTCCGGATCGTGCCGAGTTTAGCGGAGCAAGCGCTTGGAATGCAAGCCGCTCCTCCCTGCCCCGACGATGGCGGAATTGCGCCGGGCCGCCCGCGCTGCGGGCAGGCTGCCGGAACTTCGCGAACCTCACCCATACAGGCCACGGCGAACTTTTTGCTGCGGCCGGAAATACGCCCGACAATCAACGGTTTCGACGATGGCAAAGAGCCCGGCCTCTTTCGCGCTTTCGGTCCGTGTAGGAAAACGGATTCTTCGCGCGCCCGCATCCGGCCGGCAAAATGTTCCATGTGGAACATTTTCGGAACCCGTCCCGTTCCTCCCCATTCCTTTCGTCGTCACTCCGGGCCGGGTTCAGGGGGGCGGTGTGGGCAGAGATGCCGATATAGTGCCGTTTCGCTTGCCAAGCCTGCGCGCAGCCGCCACTTGCAGGCCAATGCTGCCCCATGTCATCATCATCGGCCGTCCCAATGTCGGCAAGTCGACGCTGTTCAACCGGCTTGTCGGCAAGAAGCTCGCGCTGGTCGATGACCAGCCGGGGGTGACGCGCGATCGCCGTTTCGGCGAGGCGCATCTGCTGGGGCTCGATTTCACCATCGTCGATACCGCGGGCTGGGAGGACGATGACCCGGCCAGCCTGCCGGGGCGCATGCGCGCCCAGACCGAAGCCGCGCTCCAGGGCGCGGCGGTGGCGCTGTTCGTCGTCGACGCGCGCGCCGGCCTGACGCCGCTCGACGAGGAGATCGCCCGCTGGCTGCGCGGGAGCACGGTGCCGGTGGTGCTGCTTGCCAACAAGGCCGAAGGGCGCGCGGCCGAGGCCGGGCTGCTCGAAGCCTATGCGCTCGGCTTCGGCGAGCCGGTAGCGATTTCGGCCGAACATGGTGAGGGCATGGCCGATCTGTTCGAGGCCCTGCTGCCGCATCTGGACGACAGGCAGCCCGACGGGGATGAGGACGCGCCGGAGGAGAACGACCTTTCCGGCCCGCTGAAACTGGCCATCGTCGGGCGGCCCAATGCGGGCAAGTCGACGCTGATCAACCGATTGCTCGGCGAGGACCGGCTGCTGACCGGCCCCGAAGCCGGCATCACGCGCGATGCGATCGCGATCGACTGGCTGTGGCGCGATCCGCAGAACGGCGAGGATCGGCCCGTGCGGCTGATCGACACCGCCGGCATGCGCAAGAAGGCGCGCGTGGTCGACAAGCTGGAGAAGCTCTCCGTTGCCGATGCGCGGCGGGCGGTGGATTTTGCCGAAGTGGTCGTGCTGCTGCTCGATGCGACACTCGGGCTCGAGCACCAGGATCTCAAGATCGCTTCCATGGTGCTCGAGGAAGGGCGCGCGCTGATCATCGCGATCAACAAGTGGGATGTCGCCGAAAACCCCTCGGGCCTGTTCAACGGTATCCGCGCCGCGCTCGACGAGGGGCTGGCGCAAGTGCGCGGCGTGCCGTTGCTGGCGGTTTCGGGGCGGACGGGGAAGGGGCTCGACGATCTGCTGCGCGCCGGCTTCGATATCCGCGCGGCGTGGAGCAAGCGGGTGCCGACCGCGGCGCTCAATCGCTGGTTCGACGATGCGCTGGCGGTCAATCCGCCGCCGGCACCCGGCGGCAGGCGGATCAAGCTGCGCTATATCACCCAGGCCAAGACACGGCCGCCCGGCTTCGTGCTGTTCGGCACGCGGCTCGACATGCTGCCGGAAAGCTACCGGCGTTATCTGGTAAACGGCATCCGGCGCGAACTGGGCTTCGAGGCGGTGCCGATCCGCCTGACGCTGAGAAGCCCGAAGAACCCTTTCGTGAAATGAACGATCCTCCCCCGTTCTGGCGCAGCGCGAACGGGGAGGGGGCCTTCAGGCTTTTCCGGCACCGCGATCACCGTTTTTTCACTCTTACCGATTGACTTGCCGGGGCCGGATGGAGAATCGTGACGGACAGACACGTTCGGCGCCTTGCGTCCGGGTCGGCGGCATCGCTATCTGCCGGCCGGCGGGCAGGCCGCTCCAACCCCGAGGTTGACGATAATGCCCGATCAGACCGGAAATCCCGACATGCCGGCGCCCGGCCCTTCCCGGCAGGCGAAGGCCCCCGAGCACCCGGCGGGTGCCGCTGCGCCGCAGTCGCTGGTCGAAGGGAGCTTTTCCGAGGAACGCACCATTGCGGCGCAGCAGGCCGAGCTTGCCGCGCTTGCCGAGATCACGGCCGATTCTGGAGAGGCGGAAGGCGTGGAAGCGATCATTGCCGGCGCCGCGCCGGACGATGCCGCCCGCATGCGGCGCTCGCTCGGTCTGACCAGGCCCCGGAGCAAACCGCGGCGTACCAGCAACGAACTTGCCGACGGCTGGCGCACCGGCAGCTATCCCTACAGGTTCAAGATGCTGCGGCGCGACTACGAACGCGAGAAGTTCATCCTCCAGACCGAGCTTTTGAAGCTGCAAAGCTGGGTGAAGGATGCCCGCCAGCGCGTCATCATTCTGTTCGAGGGCCGTGATGCCGCCGGCAAGGGTGGTGCGATCAAGCGCTTCATGGAACATCTCAATCCGCGCGGCGCCCGTGTGGTGGCGCTCGAAAAGCCCAGCGAGGTCGAGCGCGGACAATGGTACTTCCAGCGCTATGTGCAGCACTTGCCGACCACCGGCGAAATCGTGCTGATGGACCGTAGCTGGTACAACCGCGCCGGGGTGGAAAGAGTCATGGGGTTTTGCAGCGACGAGGAATACCGCGAGTTTCTTGACCAGACCCCGGGGGTGGAACGCAATCTGGTGCGCAGCGGCATCCATCTCATCAAATTCTGGTTCTCGGTCAGCCAGGACGAACAGCGCCGCCGCTTCAAGGAGCGCAAGGTGCATCCGCTCAAGCAGTGGAAGCTCTCGCCGGTCGACCTCGCCAGCCTCGACAAGTGGGAGGACTACACGCGCGCCAAGGAAGCCATGTTCTTCTCCACCGACACGGCCGATTGCCCGTGGACGGTGATCAAGTCCGATGACAAGAAACGCGCGCGGCTCAACGCCATGCGCTACGTGCTGCACGCGCTGCCCTACAAGGGCAAGGACGTGACGCGGATCGGCCCGGTCGACGACCTGCTGGTCGGCCGCGCCAACATCATCCGCGAACGCGGCGAATTCCGCATCGGCAGCGGATACGACGACTGATCGCAGGCGCGCCCGAAGAACCCCTTCGTGAAATGAACGATCCTCCCCCGTGTGGGCGCAGCACAAACGGGGAGGATGCCCGTGCGGGGGCACGTCAGGTCACGTCACCGTTGGCGTTACCGGCCATCGCTTCAAGTGCGGGAAAAGCGACTTATAAGTGAAGATTTGACGAAATCCTTGAATTTATCCGAAAATATGGTGACATCCTGCCAAGGCGTCATTGCGCCCCAGAGCATCAGGGATCGGATCGCCCCGGTCAGAACGATGGTCGAACTTGAGACGAAATCACGAAGATCGCCCCTCTCTTCTTTCGGAATGACATCATTGATTTTATTGTAAAAACAAATTGCTGAATGCCTGATCATCCCGCTCAGAATATTTTTCACGGTTTCATCACTGATAGACCTGCCTTCGATCAGGCGCAGCAATCCCGAATCGTTTCGATAAGCGCTGAAAACGATCTCGATATAGATACTCACGATCCTGGCGGGATCACTCACGCCTTCGGTGAGGGTGTGCCAGCTTTTATCGAAATCTCTGGTGCGCGCCCTGGACCACGTATCGAGGATCGCGTATAGCAGGCTGCTTTTATCTGCGAACCGCCGGTATATCGAAGCAGACGATACCTCCGCATGTCTGGATATGAGCGATATCGTGGCCTCCTCATATCCGAGTTCGGAAAACAAGGTCATCGCGCTAATCAGAACCCGCTCCATTTTCTCACGGCTGCGATCCTGCTTCGGATTGTAAATCCAGTCCGACTTGTCCGACCAGACGATTTCCTGGATGTTGTTTTCTTCCAATGATATCTCCGTGAGCCAGGATTCGCGGTGTGCTTCCCCGATAGTTGCTATTCAGGGGCAAGGGCAGCTTCTTCATGCTGGCTGGTTGATGGGAAGGCAACGGGGGGTGAGGCATGTCTCCACCCCCGTTTTCCGGTGATCCCGGCAGGGGCGCCGGCCCGGCTTCGCGTGCGGCTCACGTTCAAAGGCAGGCGTTGCCATCGGGGGCTCATGCCGGACAACATCCGGCCGCAACCGCCCCCCTCGGCCATCGCATCAAAATGCGGATGGAATAACGACTATTCCATCCGATTGCTGCCTCAATCGCTGCCTTATATGCGATAGCTCTCCCTCGCGCCGGCGATCCTCTGGTGTGTGCGGCAGTTTCCCCTCTTTTGCGTTGTTCCGTTCCGGATTGAAGCTGAAACAACTTCAGGCTGGTGGCGGCAAAAGGTTTGTGCGGCAAGGATGAAGCCCGTCGGTCAGGGGCCGGCGGAGGAAAGGTCGGCGCGCACCTGCGGGCATGGTTTGCCCTATGGCCTCAGGTCGGAGAATCCGCACTGATCGTAAAAACCTTTCCCTTTAGCCGATCATGGAATTTTTGACAATAGGCGACCCCGCCTCTCAATAGGTAGGCCGGTTTAATACTATGGCGACGGCCATCAGACTGAATGCGATTAGAAATCATTCTGTATTGTGAGTATGGTGAAATAGCGGGCGAAATCGTGTGGCGAAAGGAAATGCCACCGATGGGTCCGGCTTTCGCGCAGTCGCAGCCGGGGTCGATTACGGCGTGATTGGGCGCAAGAGCGCATTTGCAATGGGTTTTCAGGGGGTTTTTCAGGGTAGGGTCGCAGAAAAAAAGGGAAAAAAGGCCAATCATGACAAAGGAAATGTTGAAAGAAGATCCGGGGCCGGTCGAACGCATGACCAGGCTGGACAGAAAGACGGCAATGCAGCGGGCCGAAGGTTCGATCAGCGACCGGCACCTGTCGCCGGCGCTGCGCGGGCTTCCGGCGCAGAGCCTCAAGGTTGCGGCCCTGACCAGCTACAAGGCGCGGATATACAATGCGCTGTGGCGTCCGATCGCCGATGGCCGGATGAAAGCCGGCGCGGTGATCACCGAGGGGGCTCTCAACGAGACTTTCGGAGTGAGCGCGACGATCAGCAAGGAAGTGCTCAACCACATGGCCGGTGAAGGCTATGTCGCCGCTTCGGTTCACAAGGCGGCGCGCGTGGTCGAACCGACGACGGCCGAAGCGGTCTCGGTGCTGGAGGTTCTCGGCGTTGTCATGGGCCACATCGTGCGGGATCTGGCCCGCCCCGGACGCACGCTTTCCGCCGGGCAGCGGCGGCTGATCGACATGCACCTGAAAGCGCAGGGCCAGGCCGACGAGGCGGATGACGCCATCTCCGCCCACCTGCTCGGCATCGAGTTCCTGATTCTGCTGGCCGTACTCCACGGTTCCCTCATTTTCACCGACCTTGTCGGGCGCACCGTTGTCATGCTGACCTTGTCGCTCAAGCTCCACGGCCGCTTCCCGCCGCCGCCCCGGCATGTCGCGTTCCAGCGCAGGCTGGCCGACGCCATTCTCGGCCACAAGCCGGAGGAAGCCGTGGCCGAGCTGGATGCCCGTCTTGCCGATATCCGCGGCACGCTCGTTCTCGAACGGTATGAGGAGGACGACATCGCCAAGCTCCTCGGCGCGGAAGGCTGACGCCATGCGCAGCGCAGCGGGGCAGGCGAGTTTCTCTCCTGCCGCAAACGCTGCGGCGGCCTGACAGGCCCCGCCCCAACCCCTCCCCTGAAGGGGAGGGGCTTTGCGCCGGTCATGCCTCCCTCTGCCAAAGCCCGTTATCCTGAACCTGGTTCAGGGTGACGATGAAGGGGGGCGAAGCGGTTCCGCTTATCCGCATCCGGCTCTCTCCTGCCGTTCTTGCGCAAAAGCGGTTCCCACTTTTGCGCGCGATGCTCTAGGGGCATTGCGCGTGGAACATGATGTGACATTGGTGACGGGAGTATCGGGCTTTGTCGGCTCGGCTGTTGCGCGCGCGCTTGCCGCGAGCGGCCGCCGCGTGAGGGGGATTGCCCGCCAGTCCAGCCTTGCCGCCAATCTCGCCGATTTCCCCGGCGAGCTGGCGGAAGGCGATCTGCGCGATTCGCAGGCGGTGGCGCGCGCTTTCGGCGGCGTGCGCGAACTGTTCCATGTCGCTGCCGACTATCGGCTGTGGGCGCGCGACCCGGAAGAGATCGTCCGCAACAACCTTGCCATGACCGGCAATGTCATGGCCGCCGCGCGCGATGCCGGCGTGGCGCGAATCGTCTATACCAGCAGTGTCGCGACATTGCTGCCCGATCCCGCCGGCCCCGCCGACGAGACTCGCGCCGCGCATCCCGAACAGGCCACCGGATTTTACAAGCGCAGCAAGGTCGTTGCCGAGCGGCTGGTCGAGGAGATGGTCGCGCAGGGCGGCCTGCCGGCGGTGATCGTCAACCCCTCGACCCCGATCGGCCCGCGCGACGTGAAGCCGACGCCGACCGGGCGTATTCTCGTCGAGGCGGCGAATGGCAGGATGCCCGCTTTCGTCGACAGCGGGCTGAATCTCGTCCACGTCGATGATGTTGCGGCGGGGCACATTCTCGCCGCCGAGAAGGGCCGGGTCGGCGAACGCTATATCCTCGGCGGGCAGGACGCGACTCTGGCGCAGTTGCTGGCCGATATCGCCGCGCTGCTCGGCCGCAGGCCGCCGACGATCGGGCTGCCGCGCGGCCCGCTCTATCCGCTCGCCTGGCTGGCCGAGCGCTGGGCAGGCGTTACGGGGCGCGAACCGTTCCTCACGCTCGATTCGCTGCGCATGGCCCGGCACCGCATGTTCTATTCCTCGGCCAGGGCGGAGCGCGAACTGGGCTATCGCGCGCGGCCTTATGGCGAGGCTTTGCGCGACGCGCTGGACTGGTTCCGCGGCCAGGGCATGATCCGGTGACGGCGACGGTTCTTGCCGCGGCGGTGCTGGTGATCTGGCTGGGCCTGCTCGCCTCGGGCTTCTGGCTGTGCCGCGACCGCGACGAGCGCATGGCTTGCGCCGATCCGGCCCGATGGCCCGCGGTGGTCGCGGTGGTGCCGGCGCGCAACGAGGCGGATGTCATCGCCCGCTCGCTCGCCAGCCTTGCCGCGCAGGACTATCCGGGGCCTTTCCGCATCGTGCTGGTTGATGACAACAGCACCGACGCCACGGGGGAAATCGCGCGCGGCCTGGCGTCGGACCGGATCACGGTGCTGGACGGCGCCCCGCTGGCATCCGGCTGGACGGGCAAGCTCTGGGCGGTTGCGCAGGGCATCGCGGCGGCGGCGGACCGGCCGCGCTACTTCTGGCTGACCGACGCCGATATCGAACACGCGCCCGACACACTGCGCCGCCTTGCCGCGATTGCCGGGGCGGGTGACAAGCGGCTGGTTTCGCTGATGGTCGAGCTGCATTGCCGGACCTGGCCCGAACGGGCGCTGGTGCCGTCTTTCGTCTATTTTTTCAAGATGATCTATCCTTTCAACTGGATCAATCGATCGGGCGGATGGGCGCGCAGGATCGCGGGCGCGGCGGGGGGCTGCGTGCTGGTGCGGCGCGACGCACTGGAGGCTGCCGGCGGCATCGGCGCGATGCGCGATGCGCTGATCGATGATTGCACGCTGGGCGCACTGATCAAGCGGCAGGGGCCGATCTGGCTGGGGCTTACCAGGCGCTCGCGGAGCATCCGGCCCTATCGCAATGCCGGTGAGATTGCGGCGATGATCGCACGTTCGGCCTATGCGCAACTGCGCTATTCCCCGGTGTTCCTGGCCGGGACGATTCTGGGCCTGGCGCTGGTCTATGGCGCACCTCCGGTACTGGCGCTTGCGGCGCAGGGCACGGCGCGGATGCTGGCTCTTGCGGCGATGGCGCTGATGGCGCTTTCGTATCAGCCGGTGCTGCGTTTCTATCGCCGGTCGCCGCTGTGGGGGCTGGCGCTGCCGCTGGTGGCGGGGTTCTATGCCTGGTGCGTGCTGCTGTCGGCCCGGCAGCATCGTCAAGGGAAAGGCGGGATGTGGAAAGGACGCGCACAGGCCCGGATTCACGCGGTGCCGGGCCGATGAACGATCTGTCTTCCGGCAAGGGCCACCGCGACGAGAACTTTCCCGTCGCCTCGTTCATGCTCAAGCCCGAGCACCGGGCGCCGATCATGGCATTCTACCGCTTCGCCCGCGCGGCGGACGATATCGCCGATCATGCGGAAGCCTCCGAGGCGGAGAAGCTGCGGCTGCTCGGCGCGATGCGCGCTGGGCTGGGCGGCAGCGGCGCGCCGGAAGCGATGGCGCTGGCGGAGGCCGCCGGCGCACGCGGGCTCGATCTGATCCATGCGCACGAATTGCTCGACGCCTTTACCCAGGATGTGACGCAGCGGCGCTATCCCGACTGGAATGCACTGATCGCCTATTGCCGGGTTTCGGCGATGCCGGTCGGCCGTTTCGTGCTTGACGTGCATGGCGAGGACCGCGCTGTCTGGCCGCTGTCCGATGCGCTTTGCGCGGCGTTGCAGGTGATCAACCACCTTCAGGACTGCGGCGAGGACTATCTGGAACTGGACCGGGTCTATCTGCCGCTCGATGCGCTGGCGGATGAGGGCATCGGGGCGGAGGCGCTGGCCGGCCCCCGTGCTTCGCCCGAACTGCGCCGGGTCATTGCCGGGCTGGCCGTTCGCACGCAGGGCCTGCTCGCCGGGAGCGCGCCCTTTGCCCGCGCGATCCGCGACAGGCGCCTTGCCGCCGAGGTTGCGGTGATCCAGGCGCTTGCCGGGGATCTGGCCGCATTGCTGACGCGCCGCGATCCCTTGAGCGAGCCCGTCCATCATTCTAAACTCCGCACCGGAGGTATCGCCGTGAAAGCATTGTTGCGCCATAGTTTCGGGGGCCGGGCGTGACTGCGGCCATGACGGCGGACGATCTGCGGATGCGGGTCGCGGGCAGTTCCTTCTATGCCGGCATGCGCATCCTGCCGAAGACTGAGCGCGAGGCGATGTTCGCGATCTACGGCTTCTGCCGGCTGGTCGACGACATTGCCGACGATCAGGCGGGCGATCCGGCAACGCGCACGGCCCGGCTGGCGCAGTGGAGTTGCGACATAGCGGCGCTCTACACCGGCGGCGAGCCGGGGCAGGCGGCTTTCCTGGCGGAAGCGGTGCGCCGCTTCCGGCTGGATCGCGCCGATTTCCAGGCGGTGATCGACGGTATGCAGATGGATGCCGACCGCGATATCCGCTGGCCGGATTTCGCCGAACTCGATCTTTATTGCGACCGCGTTGCCTCGGCAGTCGGGCGGCTGTCGGTGCGGGTCTTCGGCATGGAGCACGATCCGGGCCTGGCGCTGTCGCACCATCTCGGCCGGGCGCTGCAACTCACCAATATCCTGCGCGATATCGACGAGGATGCGGGCATCGGCCGGGTTTACCTGCCGGCCGAGGCACTGGACGCGGCCGGCATCGTCCCGACCACGCCCGAGGCGCTGGTTGCCGATTCGGGGCTCGATGCCGCGGCGCGCTGGCTGGCGGCGAAGGCCGGGCAGCATTTCGTCGAGGCGAACACGATCCTGGCCGCGCGGCCGAGCGGCCACCTCATCGCGCCGCGGCTGATGGAAGCGGCCTATTCCCGCCTGCTCGGGCGCATGATCCGGCAGGGCTGGCAGGCTCCGCGCAGGCGTGTGCGCGTGTCGAAGCCGATGCTGCTTTTTGCGATCCTGCGCTTCAGCCTGCTGCCTTGAACATTCGCCGTGCCATTGTCGCGGGAGCCGGGCTTGCCGGTCTTTCGGCTGCGGTCGCGCTGACCGAAGCGGGCGTGCGCGTCTCGCTGAACGACAGCGCGGCACAGGCGGGCGGGCGCTGCCGATCCTATCACGATCCGGCGCTGGGCCTGACGATCGACAACGGCAACCACCTCGTGCTTGCGGGCAACGCTGCGGTGACGGCCTGGCGCCGGGCAATCGGTGCCGGCGAACCGCTGGCCGGGCCGGATCATGCCGACTTCGCTTTCGCGGACCTGGTGAGCGGAGCGCGCTGGACGGTCGGGATCAACGATGGGCGGCTCCCCTGGTGGACCCTGTCGTCGCGGCGCCGGGTGCCGGGCACGGGCCTTGCCGACTACTTCCGGCTCGCCCGGCTGCTGCGCGGCGGCAGCGGGCGGATCGGCGATGTGATCGCGCCCGGCGGCCCGCTGTGGGATCGGCTGGTCGCGCCCGTCCTGCTCGCCGCGCTCAACACGCCGCCGGCGGAGGCATCCGCTGCGCTGGCAGGGCGCGTGCTGCGCGAAACGCTGGGGCAAGGCGGGCTCGCCATGCGCCCGCGCATCGCGCAGCCGACGCTGGGCGCGGCTTTCGTCGATCCGGCGCTGGCATGGCTCGGCGCCCGCGATGTTCCGCTTGCCGCGGGGCGGCGGCTGCGCGCGCTGGAATTTTCCGGCGATACCGTGTCCGCGCTGGTCTGGAGCGATGGCCGCGAGGCGGTGGGCGACGGCGAGGCGGTGATTCTGGCCGTTCCCGCCTGGGTGGCGCTCGACCTGGTGCCGGGCATCACTGCCCCCGACGACCACCGCGCTATCGTCAACGCCCATTTCGCCTTTCCCGCGACGCCGGACATGCCGCGGATGCTGGGCCTGCTCGGCGGGAGCGCGGAGTGGCTCTTTGCCCACGATGACCGGATTTCCCTCACGATCAGCGCCGCCGATGCGATCGCCCGGAACGATCGCGCGGAACTCGCCCGGACCCTGTGGGGCGACGTGCAGCGCGCGCTCGGCATCACCGCGCCGCTGCCGCCCTGGCAGATCGTCAAGGAAAAGCGCGCGACTTTCGCCGCCACGCCCGCGCAGGACGCCCTGCGTCCGCCTGTGCGCACGCGCTGGCGCAACCTGTTTCTTGCCGGCGACTGGGTGCGGAACGGCCTGCCCGCGACGATCGAAGGCGCCTTGCGGACGGGTGACAGCGCTGCACGCTTGGCCATGGGCCGACCATTGATCTATTAGCACGGCCATGCCCACGGAATTGCAAGACGATATTCGGCCCGCCGGGTTCCGCGAGACTGTCGATGCGGCCATCGAGCGATCGGCGGCGGCGCTGTTTTCACGCCAGCGAGAGGACGGCCATTGGGTCTTCGAACTGGAAGCCGACGCGACCATTCCCGCCGAATATATCCTGCTGCGTCACTATCTGGGCGAGCCTGACGATCCGAAGCTGGAAGCCGGGATCGGCACCTATCTGCGCCGGCGGCAATCGCCCGAACACGATGGCTGGCCGCTCTATCACGGCGGCGCCTTCGACATCAGCGCGACGATCAAGGCCTATTACGCGCTGAAGATGATCGGCGATTCGCCCGATGCGCCGCATATGGCCCGCGCCCGCGCGGCGGTTCTCAAGGCGGGCGGGGCGGAGGCCGGCAATGTCTTTACCCGCATTCAGCTTGCCTTGTACGGCGCGGGGCCGTGGGATGTCGTGCCGACGATCCCGCCCGAACTGATTCTCGCGCCGCGCTGGTTTCCCGTCCATCTGACGAAGATATCCTATTGGGCGCGCACCGTGGTCGTGCCGCTGCTGGTGCTCTGTGCCCTGAAGCCCAGGGCGCGCAATCCGCGCGGGGTGCTGGTGGACGAGCTTTATTCCGGCAGGCCTGCCCGCCTGACCAGCCAGGCGGTGCATGTCGACCGGGGCTGGAAGCTGTTTTTCGAGGGCCTCGATTTTGCACTCAAGCGGGGTGAGAGGCTCTGGCCCGGTTCCTTGCGGCGCAAGGCCATCCGTCTTTGCGAGGAATGGGTGAGCGAGCGGCTCAACGGCGAGGACGGCCTCGGTGCGATCTATCCGGCGATGGCCAACAGCGTGATGATGTACGATGCGCTCGGCTATGCGCCCGATCATCCGGTGCGTGCGATCGCGAGGCTATCGGTCGAGAACCTGCTCGTGGCGAAGGACGACGAGGTCTATTGCCAGCCATGCGTCTCGCCGGTCTGGGACACGGCCCTGGCCGCGCACGCCATGCTCGAAGTCGGCAGCGACGAGGCGCTTGCCCGGGCCGGGCGCGCGCTCGACTGGCTGGGGCCGCGCCAGGTGCTCGACACCGCTGGCGACTGGGCTGACCAGCGCCCCGACGTGCGCCCCGGCGGCTGGGCCTTCCAGTACAACAACGCGCATTATCCCGATCTCGACGACACTGCGGTCGTGGCCATGGCGATGGACCGCGCGGCGGATCGGCGCGGCGGTGCCGACGAGGAAGCGATCGCCCGCGCGATCGAATGGGTCGAGGGCCTGCAAAGCGGCAATGGCGGCTGGGGCGCGTTCGATGCGGACAATGACAAGGAATATCTGAACAACCTGCCGTTCGCCGACCATGGCGCGCTGCTCGATCCGCCGACCGCCGATGTCACCGCGCGCTGCATTTCCCTGCTCGCGCAGAAGGGCGAACCGCTCGACACGCCGCGGATGAAGGCTGCGCTCGCCTATCTGGAGCGTGAGCAGGAGGCGGAAGGAAGCTGGTTCGGGCGCTGGGGCGTCAACTACATCTACGGCACCTGGTCGGTACTCTGCGCGCTCGGGCGTGCCGGGATCGATCGGGACCACCCGATGATCGTGAAAGCGGCGGACTGGCTGAAAGCGATCCAGAATGCCGACGGCGGCTGGGGCGAGAGTTGCGACAGCTACGCGCTCGACCGCAAGGGGCATGAGCCGGCACCCTCCACCGCCTCGCAGACCGCCTGGGCGGTGCTGGGGCTGATGGCGGTGGGCGAAGTGGCTTCGCCCGCCGTCGAGCGCGGTGTCCGGTGGCTTGCCGCCAACCAGGCGGCGGATGGGCTGTGGGGGCAGGAATATTACACCGGCGGCGGTTTCCCGCGGGTCTTCTATCTGCGCTACCACGGCTATCCCTGTTACTTCCCGGTCTGGGCGCTCGCCCGCTATCGCAGCCTGCGCCAGTCGAACACGGATCGCGTCGATTGGGGGATGTGAACCCCGTCCTCGTCGTCACCGGCCTCAAGCGCGAAGCCGCAGCCTTGCCCGGCGGCGGCATCGCGGTGCTGGCGGGGGGAGGGGCGCCGGAACGGCTGGCCGCGGAACTGGCCGGTCTGGCGCCGCGCGCGGCGGGCATCGTGAGCTTCGGCATGGCCGGCGCGCTCGATCCGGCGCTGAAGCTGGGGCAATGGGTAGTCGGCGATCGCCTGACCGGCGCCTGCGATTGCGCCTGCGATCCGCTCTGGACCGCAGCCCTGGCGCGAAGCCTGCCGGGCGCGCGGATCGGTGCGGTCTATGGCGATGGCCGCATGATCGCCGATCCTGCCGGGAAGCAGGCGCTGGGCGCGCGCCACGGCGCTCTGATCGCCGATATGGAAAGCCACGTCGCGGCCGCAGCGGCGGTGTGCGCCGGCCTGCCTTTCGCCGTGCTGCGCTGTGTATCGGACGAGGCCGGGGCTGGCCTGCCTCCGGCGATCACCGTCGCCATGCGGCCGGGCGGCGGGCTGGCGTTGGGGGCGGTGCTGGGTTCGATCCTGGCCCATCCGGGGCAGATCCCCGCGCTGATCGCCAGCGTCCGGGGTTTTTCCCGTGCCTATCGCGCACTCAAGGCCGGTGCGCGGGCGGTCGGCCCGCGGCTGGCGTTCGACCGGCGCTGATCGGCGCCGGCCCGTTTCGCCCGTATCTGGGTCTGTCCGGTTCAGATGGAACCGCTTCGTCCCCCTTCTTCGTCACCCTGAGCTTGTTGAACCCTTCGACACGAACGGAACTCGCTGATCGGGTGGGATGCTTTCCGATCAGGCCGCCCGGGTTGCGCGGCGGTAGGCTTTCGGATCCTGTTCCCTGATCCGGGTCATCTCATGCTCGACCTGCTCGGCATGGAGGTCCACTGCCCGCCGCTGCTGCGACAGGTCGATATCCGGCGCCATCGGCCCGTCGGTGCGGACGCCGCCCATGGCCACCTTGAGGAATTCGACCGGCCGCTTCATCGCATCGCGCGCCGCGGTGCCCTCGAAGCCGCAATGGACCATGCAGTTGGCGCATTTCTCGTACTTGCCGACGCCGTAGCCGTCCCAGTCGGTGTCTTCCATCAGTTCGCGGAACGTGCCGACATAGCCTTCGCCGATCAGGTAGCAGGGCTTCTGCCAGCCGAAGACTGTGCGCAGCGGCATCGACCAGGGGGTGCATTCGTAACTGCGGTTGCCGGCCAGGAAATCGAGAAACAGCGGCGAATTGGTGAATTTCCATGCCTTGCCGCCGTTCCCCCGCCTGAACAGCTCGCGGAACATCGTCTTTGTGCGCTCGCGCTTGAGGAAATGCTCCTGGTCGGCCGCGCGCTCGTAGGCATAGCCCGGCGAAATCGTCGTCTCGACCCCGCGCTCCGCCATGACATCGAGGAAGCCGGCCAGCCGGGCCGGGTCGGCATCGTTGAACACGGTGCAGTTGACCTGGACCCGGAAGCCCTTTTCCAGCGCCAGATCGATCGCCGCCAGCGCGGTGTCGTAAACGCCGTCCTGGCAGACCGAGGCATCGTGCATATGCCGGTCGCCGTCGAGGTGGATCGACCAGGTGAAGAAGGGGGAGGGCCTGTAATCGTCGATTTTCTTCTTCAGCAGCAGCGCGTTGGTGCAGAGGATGACGAACTTTTTGCGCGCCATATAGCCTTCGACGATGCGCGGCATGTCGCGGTGCAGCAGGGGTTCGCCGCCGGCGATCGATACGGCCGGGGCGCCGCATTCCTCGATCGCCGCCATACATTCCTCGAACGACAGCCGGCGGTTGAGGATGGCGTCGGGATAGTCGATCTTGCCGCAGCCCTTGCAGGCCAGGTTGCAGCGCAGCAGGGGCTCGAGCATCAGCACCAGCGGGTAGCGGCCGCCCTTGATCTGCTGCCTGACGGCATAGGAGCCGATCCGCAGGGCCTGAGCGAGAGGAAGCGTCATTGCAGTGTGTCCTTACCTGCTCGATGCGAGCTTTGCGGGCTGGTCGCGCAAGGCGCGGGGGAGGCTGAAGGAGACGTTCTCCTCGATGCCCGCCATCTGGGAAACGGTAACTTCGCGGATTTCCGCGATCCGGTCAATCAGCTCCGAGACGAGTTCCTCGGGCGCGGACGCGCCCGCCGTGATGCCGACTGTGCCGACACCTGCGAGCCAGGCGATGTCGAGTTCGTTGGCGTCGTTGACGAGATGCGAGGGGACGCCGCATTCCTCGCCCAACTCGCGCAGCCGGTTCGAATTGGAGCTGTTGCGCGCGCCGACGACGAGGATGAGCTGGCTTGCGTCGGCCAGGTCGCGCACCGCATTCTGGCGGTTTTGCGTGGCGTAGCAGATACCGGACACGTCGGGGCCGACCACGTCGCTGAAGCGGCGATGCAGTGCCTCGATCACTTCGCGCGTATCGTCGACGCTGAGAGTGGTCTGGGTGAGGTAGGCGATCGGGGTCGCGGGATCGAGTGCAAGCTCCGCCACATCCTGCGATGTCGATACGAGATGCACGGGGGCTTCGATCTGGCCGATCGTGCCGAGCACTTCGGCATGGCCGGCATGGCCGATCAGCACGATCGCGCGCCCGGCCTTGGCGAAGCGCCGGCCGTGCAGATGAACCTTCGTCACCAGGGGGCAGGTCGCATCGAAGACCGGCAGCTCGCGTGCGCCGGCTTCGGCTTCCACCGTGCGGGCGACGCCGTGCGCGCTGAACACGGTGATGGCGCCGTTCGGGATTTCCGCCAGTTCGTCGACGAAGATCGCGCCTTGTGCCCGCAGCTTGTTCACCACATGGGGATTGTGGACGATCTCGTGCCGGACGTAGATCGGCGGGCCATAGCGTTCGAGCAGCCGCTCGACGATTTCGATGGCGCGCAGTACGCCTGCGCAGAAACCTCGAGGCGCCGCAAGCAGAACCTTGAGCTTCGGTTTTGTCTCGTCAGTCATTCTTGTCTGCAACCCGCCTGATGCTTGGCTCCCGTCATCCGCGCCGGTCATATAGTCGCGGTTCCATCGGCTTGAAAAGCTTGGACCATGCGCGGCAGCCGTTAAGCTGTGTTAAATTTTGGCCATAGTAATGGCGGGCGCTCTGGAGAAAACGGTTATGAGCAAGTGGTATTCCCCGGCATGGGCCGGCTTCCTCGGCGCCTGGATGGTGATCGCCGCCCCGGCGGCGGCGCAGACGGCCGATCCTGCCGGCAGCACGGTCGAGACGCTGCACAACGGCCTCCTTTCGATCATGCGGGCCGGTGCGGCTGCCGGGCAGGCGGGCCGCGCCCGCCAGATCGGGCCGGTGATCGACCGGACGTTCGACATGCCGCAGATGACCCGGCTGGCGGTCGGGCCGCAATGGACCGGCCTGGCGCCGGCTGACCAGTCCGCGCTCGTTGCCGCGCTGCGTGCGCTGACGGTGGCGCAATATGCCAGGAACTTCGACAGCTTCTCGGGCGAGCGCTTCACCATGGTTCCCCAGGTCGAGACGCGCGGCACCGACAAGCTGGTGCGGACCACGCTGGTCGTGCCGAAAGGCAGCGCGGAATCGCTCGTCTATCGCCTGCGGCAGTCGTCCGGCGGCCAGTGGAAGATCATCGACGTTTACTATCGCAATTCGATCAGCCAGCTTGCCACCCGCCGCGCCGATTTCGCCCGGGTGCTCGCTGCGGGCGGCGCCAGGGCGCTGATTGCCCACCTGAACGAGCTGGCGGCGCGGCCGCGGTAGGCCCGGCCCGACCTTCAGGCGGAACAACGGGTTCGCTGCTACCGCCCGCTTCGCGCCGGCCCGCTGGCGCCCATCATGTAGCGCAAGTCGAAATGGATGACTTCCGCCTGGGGGCGGTGCGTGAAGACGGCGTCGCGCCATTTCGGCGGGCTCATGCGGATGCGCGCATCGCGTGAAAAGCCGATGCCCTCCTTCGGAATGCCGAACAAGGCCCGATCCACTTCGCCGCTGTTGTTCTCGTCGTGAAAGGCCTGCGCGGCGAATTCGCCGGCCGGAACATTGGCGACAGTCACGGTCGTCGTGCCGGCTCGCGCCGGGGCCTCGCCGTGATAGGGGCAATTGTCCTTGAGAAACTTGTCCTGGGTGCAGATGTCGACAATCACCCGGCCGCGGCTGTTGCGCACGTTGCCGACATTGACGGTGATCGCGCCGGCGGCTTCGGCAAGGGCCATGGCAACAAGGATGCTCACGCCCTTGCCTCTGCGATGCCGGAGCTGTTGTGGCGGAGGGCCTTGAGGACGGTGTCGACGATCTGGGGGGCGTTGAGGCCGGCGAGGTCGTACTGGTTTTCGGGGGTGTCGTGGTCCTGAAACAGATCGGGCAGGCGCATCGTGCGGATCTTGAGGCCCCTGTAGTCTCCCTGGCCGTCGGTCAGCCCCTCGTCGCTGGCCAGAGTCAGCACATGCGCGCCGAGACCGCCGATCGCGCCTTCCTCGATCGTCACGACCACCTCGTGCGTCGCCATCAGCCGGCGGATCAGCGCCTCGTCGAGCGGCTTGGCAAAGCGCAGGTCGGCCACTGTCGTCGACAGCCCCCTGGCTTCGAGCGCATCGGCCGCCTTCAGGGCTTCGGCCAGCCGCGTGCCTAGCGACAGCAGCGCGATCTTGCCGCCCCCCTTGTCGTGGCCCCGCACGATCCGCCCCCTGCCGATCTCCAGCCGCTCGGGAACCTCGGGCAGCGCCACGCCCACGCCGTTGCCGCGCGGATAGCGGAACGCGATCGGGCCGCTATCATGGCAAGCCGCGGTATGCGTCATATGCACCAGTTCGGCCTCGTCGGCCGCGGCCATGACGACGAAATTGGGCAGCGCCGCCAGACAGGTGATGTCGAAGCTGCCCGCGTGTGTCGCCCCGTCGGCGCCGACCAGACCCGCCCGGTCGATGGCGAAACGCACCGGCAGGTTCTGGATCGCCACGTCGTGCACCACCTGATCGTAAGCGCGTTGCAGGAATGTCGAATAGATCGCGCAGAACGGGCGCAGGCCCTGCGCGGCAAGGCCGGCGGCGAAAGTCACCGCATGCTGCTCGGCAATGCCGACATCGAAGGCCCGCTCCGGAAACGCCTCGGCGAACTTGTCGAGCCCGGTGCCCGACGGCATCGCCGCGGTGATCGCGCAGATCGTCTCGTCGCGCCGTGCCTCGGCAATCAGCGCCTGCGCGAAGACATTGGTATAGGACGGCGGCCCGGCCGCGCCTTTCGCCTGTTCGCCGGTGACGACATTGAACTTCTGTACGCCGTGGTACTTGTCCGCCGCCGCCTCGGCCGGGGCATAGCCCTTGCCCTTCTGCGTCACGACATGGATCAGGCAAGGCCCTTCCGCCGCGTCGCGCACGTTCTCCAGCACCGGCACCAGTTGCTCGAGATTGTGCCCGTCGATCGGGCCGACATAGTAGAAACCCAGTTCCTCGAACAGCGTCCCGCCCATCGCCATACCGCGGGCGAATTCGTCGGTCTTGCGCGCGGCGCGGTGCAGCGGCTCGGGCAGCTTGCGCGAAATGCGCCGGGCCAGATCGCGGATGCCGAGGAACTGCCGCGAGGATACCAGCCGCGCGAGATAGGCGGAAAGACCGCCCACCGGCGGCGCGATCGACATATCGTTGTCGTTCAGGATCACCACCAGCCGGTTGCCGGCAAGCTGCGCGTTGTTCATCGCCTCATAGGCCAGCCCCGCGCTCAAGGCCCCGTCGCCGATCACGGCAATGCCGCGGCCGGGCGTGCCCGCCAGCCTGTTGGCCACGGCAAAGCCCAGCGCCGCCGAGATCGAGGTCGAGCTGTGCGCCGTGCCGAACGGATCGTATTCGCTTTCCGCGCGCCGCGTGAAACCCGACAGGCCGCCCCCCTGCCGCAACGTGCGGATGCGCCCGCGCCGGCCGGTGATGATCTTGTGCGGATAGGCCTGATGGCCGACATCCCACACCAGACGGTCGGCCGGCGTGTCGAACACATAGTG
>JAITWR010000054.1 GCA_031285165.1 Novosphingobium sp. | reverse complement strand
AGCCAGGTCGTGAAATCGAACCACCCCGATTACAAGGCGGGGGATATCGTCGAGGGCCGCGCCGGCTGGCGCGAATATGCCGTCGTCGATCCGGCCCGATCCGATTATCGTGGCCCGCCGCGCCGGGTCGATCCCTCGCTGGCGCCGGTTTCGACTGCGCTCGGTGCGCTCGGCATGCCGGGGATGACCGCGCATTCGGCGATCATCGAAACCGGCCGGGTCAAGGCCGGAGAGACTGTCGCGATCTCGGCCGCGGCGGGCGCGGTGGGGTCCATCGCGGGGCAGATCGCCAGGATACTCGGCGCGCGCGTGATCGGCATTGCCGGCGGTCCGGGCAAGTGCCGGGCACTACTCGACCTCGGCTTCGACGCCGCGGCCGACTACAAGGCCCCCGATTTCGCCGACCAACTCAAAGCCGCGGCGCCGGACGGCATCGACGTTTACGTCGACAACACTGGCGGCGACGTGACACTGGCGGTTCTGCCGCTGCTCAACCGCGGTGCACGCATGCCGATGTGCGGCTATATCGCCTATTACGGCCTGGGCATGGAAGGCCCCGGACCGGATCGTCTGCCGTTCCTCTATCGCATGATCATGGCCAAGGGGCTCGAAATCAAGGGTTTCGCCGGAGTCATGGCCAGCCGCGAGGTGCTGAACGACATCGCGGAATGGTACAAGACGGGCAAGCTCAGGGCGCCTGAAGCCGTCGTTGAGGGGATCGAGGCCGCGCCGGAAGCTTTTGCCAGCGTGTTCAGCGGCAACTCTTTTGTTGGCAAGCTGCTGGTAAAGGTGTCAGAGCCGACTTGAAACAGCAGACGATCGGGGGAACATTCGGTAATCATGGTACTTGAAACGCTTTCCCCGCCGCCGCGCTCGACCGCCAATCCCGCTCCACCCCGTCCCGCCGGCTCCGTCCGCCGCACGTCGAGCATCGACGTGTGCTGGCCCGACGGCGAACAGGGCGGCCGGCTTTTCGTCGGCCGCGTGCGTGACTATCTGACGCCGGCCGTCGGCAAGCCGGGCAAGCTGCTCGACTTTGCCGGGTTCCGCGCGCGAATCGCCGACGACAAGACGATCGATGCGATCACCGCCGACCCGGCGCTGCCCGGAATCGAGCAACTGGTCGGCATGCGCGGCGGCAATCACTTGCGGCTTTTCCTCAAGGAGACGATGCCCCACCTGATCACCGACGGCGCACCGATCTACCTTGCGCTCGACGACATTTCGGGCACCGCGCTGGTTTCGGCTTTCGCCTGGTCGCACTGGCATGGCGATTTCATGCAAAGCATGCGCGCGCGGATGACGCCCGGCGAACTGGCCAGGCTGATGGCCGACCGGGTCAACGTCTGCTGGGGCTTGCAGGAAGGCAACAGCGGCGTGAGCGGCGACGGCCCGACGCGCGACGTGGCCGAAACCGAAGCGGGCGACGTGCGCAATTCCGCCGATCCCGAAGGCTGGCACGAGCTGGACGACCCCGCAGGTCCGGGCTTCCGCCGCGCCCGCCGCATCGACGTGATCCGCGATGCCGCTGCCGGATTGATCCGGGTCGATGCCGCCTTTCAGGACAGCGTCGCGCTGAAACAGGGCGGGCGCGGGGCGATCCACGAATACAACCTTGCCGTGACGATCGATGCCGGGACGCTCGAAATCCTCACGCTCGAACCCGAGGCGCGCATCCTGCCGTTTGCGGAGTGCCCGGGTGCGATCCACAACGCCAGGCGGCTGATCGGCTCGAATCTCGGTCGGATCCGGGATTCGGTACTGACGCAATTGCGCGGGCCGGAAGGCTGTACCCATCTCAATGACGCGCTGCGCGCGCTTGCCGAAGTGCCGAAACTGGCCGGCTATCTCGAAACGCCCCCGGCCTGAAGGCAGGGCCGCAGCCGCGCTATTGCGGTGCGGCGGGGGCGGGCGATGTCGCGGGCGTTTCCGCTGGAGCGGGCGCGGCGGCTTGCTCGCTTGCGGTGCTTGCGGCTTCGTCGCCGGTGGTGCCGCCCTGTTTCGCGGCCTTGCCACCGGGCATTACCGCCGGGGCCAGAGGCGGTTGCGAGCGCACCGAATCGAGCGGCAGCATGGCATCGCTGGCCGAGCCGGGCAGGATCTCACCCTGGGCCGTGCCGGCTTCCGTCGTCTTCTTTTTCTCTCCTTTGCAGCCGGCAAGCGCGAGCGGGAGCAGGCAGAGACAGGCAAAGTGCAGCGGCAGTTTCATGGGACGACCTCCGGGGGGCAGGGCTTGTCGAGCGCGGCGAGGAATGCGCCGGCATGTGCCAGCAATGCCCGATCCCATGCCGCCTGATCAACCGTCATGCCGAGTCGCTGAAGACTGGTGACGCCGTATTCGGCAATGCCGCAAGGCACTATGCCGGTGAAATGCGACAAGTCGGGCGAGAGGTTCACCGCGAAGCCGTGCATCGTCACCCAGCGGCGGATGCGCACGCCGATCGCGCCGATCTTGGCCTCGCGGCCGTCGATGTCCGTGGTCCAGATGCCGATACGGCCGTCGCGGCGGAAGCTCTCGACACCGAAATCGGCGAGCGTGGCGATCACCCAGCCTTCCAGCGCGTGAACGAAGCCGCGCGCGTCGCGCGCCCGGCTCTTGAGATCGAGCAGGACATAGCCGATGCGCTGCCCTGGCCCGTGATAAGTGTAACGCCCGCCGCGCCCGGCCTTCACGACTTCGAAGCGCGGGTCGAGCAGTTCGGGCGCCGCGGCGCTGGTGCCGGCGGTGTAAACCGGCGGATGCTCCAGCAGCCAGACCAACTCGCGGGCCGTGCCTTCGGCGATCGCGGCATTGCGCCCGGTCATCTCGTCAAGCGCCTGCCGATAGGGCACGGGCGCCCGATCGATGCGCAGTTCGATGTCGCCGGGAAGCGAGCCAGGGGAGTGGCCAGGGAATAGGGACGTCATCGCGCGTTGCGTGGCGGCATTTGCTGCGGTTATCAAGGGCGGCGACGTGAAAGGGATATGATGAAATTCGACAGCAATCTCGCCTGGAAGCAGGCCACTTCCCTCGTTGCGGCCAATCGTGAGCTTCTGCTGACGCTGGCGGGGGTGTTCTTCTTCCTGCCCAGCTTCGCGCTGACCATGCTGATCGCGCCGCCCGAGGTGAGGCCGGGCGCCACTCCCGAGCAGATGGCGGCGATGCTGGAGCCTTTTCTCGCTGCGATTGCGCCCTGGGCGATCATCGGCTCGGTGATCCAGGGACTCGGCCAGCTTGCCGTGCTGGACCTGCTTGGCCGTGGCGGGCGGCCGACCGTGGGTGAAGCCTTGCGCAAGGCGCTGGCGGGGCTGGCTGGCTTTATCGCGGTGCAACTGCTGTTGGGCTTCATGATGTTTTCGGTGTTCATCCTCGTGGCGGCGGTGGGCAGCCTGGCCAGCCCGGTACTCGGCTTCGCGCTGGCGATCTACTGCGCCTGCCTGGTTTATGGCCGCTTCCTCGTCGCCGGTGCGGTGATCGTCATGGAGCAGCGGCGGAATCCTTTTGCCATTCTGGCGCGGGCGGCGGCGCTCGGTCGCGGCAACGGCTGGCGCATCGGCAATTTCGTGTTCCTGCTGCTGATGGCCTTCTTCGTCGGCTTCATGGTGCTGTCGATCATCATCGGCATGATCGCCGCGGTGACTCTGGGGCAGGGGCGTCTGGCGGAAATCGTGGCGGGGTTCTTCTCAAGCGCTGCCTCGGCCATCGCCGTCGCCTGTTTCGCCGCGATCGTGACGGCAACCTATCGCCAGTTGGCGGGAGGCTCGCGTTAGAGACTGCCCTGCCGGTTTTACGCCGCGCCCGCCCCCTCCACCGCCGGGCAGCAAGGGCCGGCCGGTGCAGGAAAATGTTTCACGTGGAACATTATCCTACATCGGCACCGCCTGCCGGAAGACGCTGCTCCCCCCCGGAGTCCGAACAACGAAAAAGGGGCCGGTTTCCCGGCCCCTTCGGTGTGCTTGCGCTGGGGCAAGGCTCAGTGGTGCCTGACATGCACCCGGTAATGGCTGTGATGCACCCGGTGGCGGTTGTGCTTGTTCGCCTTGCGATGCACGCATGCCATCTTGTTGTGAGCGCCGCGGCAGCGCTTCGCCACGCGATGATGCGACTTGGGGGTCGCGTGCCGGGTGACATGCACCGTCCGGCCTGCGCCCGGCTGCGGAGCGGCTTCCACCGTGCCTGAAAAAACCAGGCTCGCGAGGGCAGCGAATGCAATGGCAAGCTTGTTCATGATCATCTCCTCGGATCGTTGAGCATCTCAACTCGCAGGATATGTAATACTATCTACCAGAATGGCGAATGAACAATTCGTCACATGCCGATACAGCGGGCGTATGTTATCACTGGCTGGGTCACGGCCTCCTCTGTGACACGGGCCTGCCGGCGGCTACCGATCTCCTCGTCGCCGGCAGGTCCGACCTTGCCTGTGTTCTGCGGAATTCTGCCGGCCGGATTTGCGGGAGAGGTGAAGGGCCGCCCCCATCGGCATCGCCGGCGACCCTTCGCGGTCGCTATCCACACGGAAAAACCGTCCGTCTTTGATACATATCAAAGAAAAATTGTATCGCATTCACCATAAGGATGGCGTACCTTTCAGGTGCATCCTCTCCCCAACTCCCGGCCGGCCTTGTGCCGGCCCTTTTTTTGCGCGCATGTCCGGCCCATGCCGCGCCATTGCCGTACGGCAGTTCCGGCGCGCTCAACCCCGGTCCGTCATTCAGCGTGCCGTTGCCAGTGCCCGCGCCAGCGCCCGGTTGCGCAATTCCGCAAGCTGCGTCACTTGCGGCGTGCCCTGGGTCAAGCCGAAGCCGTGATAGGCACCGGGGATGACATGCAGTTCGGCGGGCACGCCCGAGCGGGTCAGGCAGCGAATGAATTCCATGTTCTCCTCAAGGAACAGGTCGAGCGCGCCCACCGAGATGAACGTCGGCGGCAGGTCGGAGAGGTCCGCCGCGCGCGCCGGCACTGCGGCTTGCGGCACGTCGGGTCCGCCGGGTTCGACGCCCAGCAGCGCGCGCCAGCCGAAGCGGTTCTTCTCCGGCGTCCAGACGAAATGGCCGGTATGCGGATGCGGATCGGCGGATGTGCCGGTGCGGTCGTCGAGCATCGGCGCGTCGAGCAACTGGAAGCAGATCGCCGGGCCGCCTCCCGTTGCCCGCGTCCTGTCGCGCGCATGGAGCGCCAGCGCCGCCGCGTGGCCACCGCCCGCGCTCTCGCCGGCGATGGCGATACGGGCCGGGTCGATGCCCAGTTCGGCCGCATTGTCGTGCATCCAGGCGAGCGCGGTGTAGCAGTCCTCCAGCGCGCCCGGCCAGACCGTTTCGGGCGCGAGGCGGTAGTCGACCGAGACCACGACGATGTCGTGCGCCAGCGCAGCGGCACGGTTGGCCGCGTCGTTCATGTCGGGGTTGCCGAGGACATAGCCGCCGCCGTGGATGTGGAGCAACGCCCCGTGCGGCGCGTCGGCTGTGCCCGGAGGCGTATAGTGCAGCACGCGAACGTCGGGGGCGCCCGCCGTGCCCGGCAGGAAGTGCTCCTCGGCCGGCACCGCTTCCAGTTCGGGCGGTAGCGGCGGCAGCATCCGCATGTCGAATTGTCCGCGAAAGGCGGTCATGCCCTGGCTGAAATCGAGGTCGGGGAAAAATTCCAGCGCCGCCGCCAGTTCGGGCGCAACGAGATCGATCGGATTGTGTGCTGTTTCGCTGCTCACCGGCTGTTCTCCTGTGATGGTGTCGGGCTGCGGTATCAGTCGGGCTCTTCCAGAATCATCGGTGCATAGTTGCGCTGCGAGAACAGCCAGCGCCCGTCCCGGCGCACCAGTTCATCGTCATAACGGCCGAACAGCTTGAACAGGCCGCCCGCCGAAGGTTTGACGATCTCACGCGCATAGGAACGCGCGATGGCCTTGTCACCGGCCACCTGGATCCAGCCGATCTCGCCCAGGAAGCCGACGCAGTCCCAGTCCGCCCAGAGCTTGTCCCACTCCGCGCGCAGTTCCGCGGCGCCGGTGCAGGTGAAGAGGTGCGAGTTCCATTCGCCGTCCTCGGTGAAGCAGGCAACCCAGGCTTCGCGGTCGCCGCGGCAACTGGCGTCACCGTAAAGGCCATAAAGCTCGCGGATGAGGATGCGGTCTTCGAGCGGCCCCGAATTGGCCATGGCGTTCGTCTCCCTTGCAAAAGCACGGTCATGCTAGGGTGATTTCGCGCCGGATGGGAGGCGCTATTTTCCGGTCAGTTCGACCAGTCCGCCCGCGGTCAGAACCTGCGGCAAGTGTTGCGGCGCACCGCTGCCGGCCGGATACCAGACGTAGAGCGGCACGCCCGCCGCGCCCTGTGCGGTGAGGTAGCGCGTGATTGCCGGATCGCGCCGCGTCCAGTCGCCGCGCAGCACCACGACGCCGGCTTTGGTGAAAGCGTCGCGCACCTGGGTCCGCTCGATCGCGATTTCCTCGTTGACCTTGCAGGTAAGGCACCAGTCGGCGGTGAAATAGGCAAAGACCGGCTTGCCCTGCGCGCGTGCCTCGGCCAGCGCGGCCTCGCTGAACGGCTGTGATGGAAGGATGCCCTGGGCTATCGTATCCGGCTGCGCTTCGAGGCGCGGCAGCGCGATGAAGCCGGCGATTGCGATGGCCGCGAGGGCGGCGGTGCCGGCCAGTGCTGTCGGGCGCCCGGCGTGCTGCCTGCGGCCCATGAGCGCAAGCACGAGGACCAGCAGAGCCGCGAGCGCAGCCGAGGCCAGTGCGAAATGGGTTCCGCCGAGCCGGCTTGCCAGCCAGAGCAGGGCCAGCGCGGTCAGGCCCATCGGCAGCGCCATCCAGCGGCGGAACGTGACCATCCAGCCGCCGGGCTTCGGCAGGCGGCGGCGCAGTGCCGGGATGAAGGCGATGGCGAGGAAAGGCAGGGCGATGCCGATCCCCAGCGCGACGAACAGCGCCATCGCTTCGGCAACCGGCAGCAGCAGCGCCGCGCCCATTGCCGTGGCCATGAACGGCCCGGTGCAGGGCGTCGCGACGAAAGCGGCGAGCAGGCCGGTGGCGAATGCCCCGCCTATGGCCGATTCGGGACGGCTGGCGGTGGCCACAAAGCCCGGCACGGCGAATTCGAACAGGCCGAGCAGGTTGGCGGTGATCGCCACTGCCAGCAGCAGCAGCGCCACGACCACGCCCGGCTCCTGAAGCTGGAAAGCCCAGCCCACCTGTTCGCCCGCTGCGCGCAGCGCCAGCAGCAGCGCGCCGAGCGCGGCGCAGGCGGTGACGACGCCCGCGGTATAGGCCAGCCCCTCGCTGCGCGCCTGCACCTCACTCTCGCCGGCACGGGCAAGGCCCAGCGCCTTGAGGCTCAGGATCGGGAAGACGCAGGGCATGATGTTGAGCAGGAGGCCGCCGACGAGCGCTGCCGCCAGCAGCAGCGGCAGGCCGGCGACAGGCGCGGGGCTTGCCCTGCCGAGCGGTTCGCCGCCTGCCGGCACCGCGCCCGGCACGGCGGCGATGATCACCCCGTCGTCGGCCGTGTTGAGCCGGAGCACGCCGTCGAGCCGCTGCGGCTCCTGCGCCATCAGCTTCGGTCGCTGCAATGTGATGACGAGCAGGTCGCCCTTGCGGCGGAAGTCCTGCGGGGCCGCGTAATCGATCAGCCTGTCCGCCGCCGGGAAGAAATGCGGTTCCTCCAGCCCGAGGCGCGCGGGCAGCGGGATGCCCAGCCGGATGACATTCCCCTCGCGCCGGAAATGCGCCTGCGCGCCGAGCGGGGCGGGTAGCCGGGTGCGCCACCGGTCGAAGCGCGGGTCGGGTTTGCCGCGCGCGCCGATCGTCAGCCTGGTTTCGAGCCTTGCCTGCTCGGGCACGCAGATATCATGCGTGCAGGCGAGCCACTGTGCATCGAGCGCGATCGGCAGGACCGTACCGGGCACCGCGCCGGCCGGCAGCTTCAGCGGCACCAGCACGGCATGGTCGCTTTCGTAAACATGGTTCATCAGCCCCGAGATCAGCAGTGTCCGGGGGACGGGGTAAAGCGGCTCGCCGGGTCTGGCGCCATCGGGCACCGACCATGCGAGCGTCATGCCGAGGCCGGCGTCGCCCGGATTCAGCCAGTAGCCGTGCCAGCCGGTTTCGGGCCGCATGTGGATCGCCAGCATCACCGTCTCGCCCGGATTGCCCGACGATTCGGCGATCAGTTCGGCCGCGATATGCGTGGGCGCCGCCGTGGCAGGGAAAGCGAGGACAATGCCGGCCAACTGCCACAGCACCGCAACAAGCAGGCGATAGCAGCGCATCTTCATTTCGGCTCCCGCGATGGTGGCCTTGCGCGTCCGGCGCCAGCCAGCCATCGGGGCTCTGCCGGTTTCGGAGCGATTTTTCAAGGAATCCCTATGCGCCAGCCTTTCGTTCTGCTTGCTTGTGCCGCTGCCCTGGCACTTCCGGCCGCCGCGCCGGCCCAGCCTGCGCGAAAACCCGCTCCGGCCGCGACGCTGGCGCCGCCCGGTCCGCCCGGTCCGCCCGGGCTCATCGTTGCGATTTCGGTCGATCAGTTTTCGGCCGATCTTTTCGCGCGCTATCGCCGCTATTTCATCGGCGGCCTCGCGCGGTTGCAGCAGGGTGTGGTATTTCCCTCAGGCTATCAGGCTCATGCCGCGACCGAAACCTGTCCGGGCCATTCGACGCTGCTGACCGGCATGCGCCCGGCACGCACCGGCATCATCGCCAACATGTGGTACGACCCCGCGATCGCCCGCGCAGACAAACGCATCTACTGCGCCGAAGACGAACGCGATCCGGCCAGCAGTTCGAGGAACCCGGTTGTCTCGGCGGGGCAATTGCGCGTGCCGACACTGGGCGAGCGGATGAAAGCGGCCTGGCCGGTCAGCCGCAATGTCGCCGTCTCGGCCAAGGACCGTGCGGTGATGATGATGGGCGGACATGCGATCGACGCCGCCTACTGGTGGCAGGGCAGCGCTTTCACCAGCCTGGCCGGACGGCCGCTGTCGCCCGCCGCGCAGGCGCAGAACGCCGCTACCGCCGCACAGATCGAGACCGGCGCTCCGGAACTCGCCGTTCCCGCCTGGTGCGCCGCCGCCGATGCTCCGGTTCCGGTCGGGGGGCTGGCCATGGGCACGGGCCGCTTCCCGCTGGAGCCCGGCCGGCCCGATGCCTTCCGCGTCTCGCCGCGAATCGACGGAGCGACCGGCGATCTTGCCGCCCGACTGGTCGACGAGATGAAGTTAGGCCAGGGTGCGGCGCCCGATATTC
Organism: Novosphingobium sp.; assembly: GCA_031285165.1. Lineage (GTDB taxonomy): Bacteria > Pseudomonadota > Alphaproteobacteria > Sphingomonadales > Sphingomonadaceae > Novosphingobium. The sequence goes on along the minus strand of JAITWR010000054.1, from coordinate 18,578 downwards.
TCTCGGTCAGCTTCTCGGCGACCGACTATATCGGCCACGCTTTCGGCTCCGGCGGCGCCGAGATGTGCATCCAGCTTGCCGAACTCGACAGGACGATCGGCCGTCTCCTGGCCGTGCTCGATGCGCGCAAGCTCGACTATGCGGTGGTGCTGACTGCCGATCACGGCGGCAGCGACACGCCGGAGCGGCTTGGCCGGCAGGCCTATCCTGCCGCGATGCGTGCCGACAAGGCACTGACCCCTGCGGCACTGGGCAAGACGATCGGCGAGAGGACCGGTATCGTTCCGGTCACAGGGCCGCTGCTCTACGGCGACGGGCCTTTTGGCGACTACTATGTCTCACGGAACCTGACCGCCGGCCAGCGTGCGCAAGTCGTTGCGGTGCTCGTCTCGCTGCTGAAATCGCACCCGGAAGTGGCCGCGGTCTTCACCGCGCAGCAGATCGCCGAGGCGCCCATGCCCACGGGTTCACCGCAGGACTGGACGCTGCTCGATCGCGCCCGCGCTTCCTACGACAAGGAGCGTTCGGGCGATGTCGTCTTGCTGCTCGGGCGCGGGGTGGTTCCGATCCCCGATCCGGCTCCGGGCTATACGGCGACTCATGGCAGTGTCTGGGATTACGACCGGCGCGTGCCGATGCTGTTCTGGCGTCCCGGCCTGTCGGGCTTCGAGCAGCCGAACCCGGTCGAGACGGTCGATATCGCACCGACGCTCGCCGCGCTGATCGGCCTGCCGGTGCCGGCGGGAACTTTCGACGGCCGCTGCCTCGATCTCGACGGGGGCGCGGCGGACACTTGCCAGCCAGGGCAGTGACGCCTAGGCCGCCGGTATGAGCGAACGCTGCGATCTGGTCATTCTGGGAGGCGGGCTGGTCGGCATGACGCTGGCTCTGGCCGCCGCCCGCGCCGGCATCACCAGCCATGTGGTCGACAAGGCCGCGCCTGAGGAACTGACCGCTGAGGGCGCCGATGGCCGTGCCTCGGCAATCTCCACCGCGAGCTGGAACCTGTTCGCCAATATCGGCCTGGCCGAGCGGCTGGAGCCGCTGGGCTGCCCGATCGAGGCGATTGCAGTCACCGACGGGATGAAGCCCGGCCGGCTCGATTTCCGTCCGACGGCCGAGGAGGGCTCGCTCAAAAAGGACTCATTGGGCCGCATGTTCGCCAATCGCGACTTGCGCCTGGCATTGTTCGAGGCCGCGCGCGCCGAGCCGGCGATCGTCTGGCATACGCGCGCCGAGGTGGCCGGGCGTGAGCGCGGAGCGCACGGGGTTTCGGTCACGCTGCGCGACGGCTGTGTGCTCACCGGCAGCCTGCTCGTCGCCGCCGAAGGCCGCCAGTCGCCGACGCGCGACGAGGCGGGCTTCTCGCTGGCACGCTGGGATTATCGCCATCGCGCCATGGTCACTGCGCTCTATCACGAAAAGCCGCACGGGAACATCGCCTGGGAGATCTTCTACCCGGCCGGTCCCTTCGCCCTGCTGCCGCTGCTCGACACCCCCGAAGGCCGCCATCGCAGCGCACTGGTCTGGACCGTTGCGGAGAAGGACGCGAAAGGCGTGATCGGCCTGTCGGACCATGCTTTCCTGCACGAAGTCGCCGGTCGCATGTGCGGGCTTTACGGCGCGATCGAACTGGCCGCGCCGCGCATGGCCTATCCGTTGTCCTTCCACCATGCCGGCAGGATCGTCGGCGAGCGGCTCGCGCTGATCGGTGACGCCGCGCATGGTATGCACCCGATCGCGGGGCAGGGGTTGAATCTCGGCTTGCGCGATGTCGGCGCGCTGATCGAAGTGCTGACCGAGGGCAGGCGGATCGGGCTGGAGCCCGGTGACGCCCAGCTGCTCGCGCGGTACGAGCGCTGGCGCAGCCTCGATGCCTTTGTGGCGATGTCGGTGACCGACGGTTTCACGCGCCTGTTCGGGGTGCCCGGCCGGTTGCCCAGCGCGGTGCGCCGCCTCGGGCTCGGCGCGGTGCAGCGGTTGCCGGCGCTCAAGCGCTTTTTCATGGACGAGGCGCGCGGCATGTCGGGCAAGTTGCCCGAACTGCTGCGCGGTTAGAAAACCTCTCCGGCTCCAAGATGGGCTTCCCGCCGGATCGTTCGCGTCCCGGTCACTCGTGCCTCAGCGCGTCGATCGGGTTGAGCGAAGCTGCCCGCCGCGCCGGGAAATAGCCGAAGACCACGCCGATCAAGCCGGAGATCACGAAAGCGATCAGGTTGATCTGTGCGTCGAAAGTCCAGGGCACCTGCATCAGCGGGGTTGCCACGGCGATGACGAGTTGCGCCACCAGCAGGCCGATCACGCCGCCGATGCACGACAGGACCACCGATTCCACGAGGAATTGCAACAGCACTTCGTTGGCCACCGCGCCGATCGCGAGGCGGATGCCGATCTCGCGCGTGCGTTCCGTCACCGAAACCAGCATGATGTTCATGATGCCGATGCCGCCCACGACGAGGCTGATGGCTGCCACCGCCGCGACGATGCGCGTCAGCAGCGTGGTTGTGCCCGTCAGTGTGTCGGATATCTGCTTGGTGTCAAAGATATTGAAATTGTCATCGCGCCCGGCGGTGATGTGCCGCCGTTCGCGCAGGAGGTCGGTGATCGACGCCTGGACTTGCGTGGTCGAATAGGCCTGGTCGACGCCGACCAGCATCAGCCGCACGTCGGTCGTGCCGGTGAAGCGGCGCTGCACGGCCTTGATCGGCATGATGACGACATCGTCCTGATCGCCGCCGAAGCCTGCCTGGCCACGGGTGGACAGTACGCCGATCACGTCGCAACTGACATTGCCGATGCGAAAACGCATGCCGACGGCGCGGCCGTTGCGGAAGAGGTTGGATTTTACTGTCGAGCCGATGATGCACACCGCCTTGCCTGCCGCTTCCTCGGCCGGCGTGAACAGCCGGCCGGATGCCAGCGGCCAGGGCTGAACCTGGAAATAGGCGGAAGTGGTGCCGTTGATCGTCGTCGACCAGTTCGCCCCCTCGTAGATCGCGGTGACCGCCGATTGCGCCTGCGGGGCAACTGCGGTGACGCCGGCGACCTGCTGCCGGACCGCGATGACATCGCTGGGGTCGAAATCGGGTGGCCGCGGCCCGCCGCCGCCGCGACCGAAGCCCTGGCCTGGCCGGATTTGCAGGACGTTGGTGCCCAGCGCAGAGATCTGCTTCTGCACGGCCGCAGTCGTCGCCTTGCCCAGCGTGGTCATTGCCACCACCGCGCCGACGCCGATGACGATGCCGAGGATCGTCAGGAACGAGCGCAGCATGTGCCGGCGGATCGAGCGCAGCGCGAGAAGGAAAATCGTTCCCAGCATGTCAGGCAGGCGCCTTTCGGGATTGTTCGATGTTGTCGACCAGCCCGTCCTTGAAATGGATGATGGTATGCGCGAACCGGGCCATATCGGGCTCGTGCGTCACCATCAGCACGGTGATGCCGGAATCCCGGTTGAGGCTGGTGAGCAGTTGCATGATCTCGATCGAGCGCTCGCTGTCGAGATTGCCGGTCGGCTCATCGGCGAGCAGCACTTCGGGATTGGTGACGATGGCGCGGGCGATGGCGACGCGTTGCTGCTGGCCGCCCGAAAGTTCGCCGGGGGTGTGGTCCCACCATTCCTTGAGGCCAACCTTGTCGAGCGCGGCCATTGCCGCCTCGCGCCGGGCCTGCTTCTCGTCGCCGCGATAGAGCAGCGGCAGTTCGACATTCTCCAGCGCCGAAGTCCGCGCCAGCAGATTGAAGCCCTGGAACACGAAGCCGAGATACTTGCGCCGCAGCAGTGCGCGCTGGTCGCGGTTGAGCGTTTCGACATGGATGCCCTTGAACCGGAAAGTGCCGGCAGTGGGCACGTCGAGGCAGCCGAGGATGTTCATCGTCGTCGATTTGCCCGAGCCCGAAGGCCCCATGATCGCGATGAAATCGCCGCGCTCGATATCGAGGTTGACGCCTTTCAGCGCGGCGAAGGCGGTCGGGCCTTCGCCATAGACCTTGGTGACGGAACGCAGCGCGATCAACGGCTCATCGGTTTTCCCCTCAGCCACCGGCCCCGCCCCCGACGCCGGGAGCACCGCCCCCGCCGCCCTGGCGCCGCCGCTGGCCGCCGCGTGAGCCGGATCTGGCATCGCCCGTGCCTGCCAACTGGCCGGTGATCACTTCCATGCCGGGCTTGAGACTGCCCGAGATGACTTCGGTTTGCGTGCCGTCGGTGTCGCCGGTGACGATCTGGACGGGTCTGGGCTGGCCGCCTTCACCCTTCACATAGACCGTCTGCGTCGCGCCGCGAGTCAGTGTCACGCTGCGTGCGGCGCCGGCACCGCGCCGCGGCGGGCGGAAATTGAGCTGGCCGGCAATGCCGCCGCTCGATCCGGCCTGGCCGCCCTGAGCCGCCGCCTGGGGCGAGAAGCGCAGCGCGGCATTGGGGACCAGCAGTACGTTGTGCTTGTCGGCGGTGACGATGTCCGCAGTCGCGGTCATGCCGGGGCGCAACTGCTGATCGGCATTTGCCACCGCGAGATCGGCCGCGTAGGATACGATCTGGCCGGCGGAACCGCTCGTCGAACTGGAGGAAGACGACCCGGCGTTCTGGGCAGTCAGGTTCGAGCCGATCTCGACTCGCGTGATCTCGGCCGGGAATGTCTTGCCGGGGAAGGCATCGACGGTGAAGGTCGCGTGCTGGCCCTGCCGGACCGCACCCACATCGGCCTCGTCGATCGCCACCTCAAGCTTCATCGTGGTGAGATCCTCGGCGATGACGAACAATGTCGGCGTGTTGAACGACGAGGCGACGGTCTGGCCGGGGTCGACTTGCCGCGCCAGAACCACACCGGCAACGGGCGAGCGGATGATGGCGCGGGCGCGCTGGGTCTGGCTTTGCGCGAGGCTGGCCTGACTGGCGACGACGTTCGCCCTGGCCACGCCCAGCGCAGCCACAGCGCGCTGGGCGTTGGCGCGGCCCGTCTGCAATTCGGTCCCGGAGGGGACGCGGCCGTTCGACAGGCGCGACACTTCCTCGAGCCGGGCAAGCTGCGCCTGCGCTTCGGCCACTGTCGCGATCGCCTGCCGGACTTGCGCCTGGTTGGCGGCGAGTTGCGCCTGGCCCTGGCGTATCTGGTCATCGATCTGCGCGGGATCGATTTCGGCAAGCACCTGGCCGGCGGTGACGTGGTCGTTGACATCGACCAGCACTTTCACGACGAGGCCCGAAAGCTGCGAGCCCACTGTCACCTGGTTGGTCGGAGCGAGTTTGCCGGTCGCCGAAACGGTGGTGACGAGGCGGCCCCGTTCCGCCTTGACGGTCGTGTAGCCGGGTTCGCTCGAACCGCCGAAGCAGCGCGTGAGCAGCAGCACCAGTACGAGCACGGCCAGGCCGATGCCGCCCCATTTCGCATGGCGACGCCAGACGGGTTGCGGCTTTACGCCAAGGAATTCGTCGAGGTTCTGTTCAGCCATGATCGGTTGTCCTTGACGGCGCGGCCGGCGTGACCGAGGAATCCCAGCCGCCGCCGAGTGCGGCGTAAAGCGCGATAAGCGCGGTCGCCTTGTCCGCGCGCGCCTGGACGAGCCCGTTGTGTGCGGAGATCAGCGCCGTCTCCTGGGTGTTGAGCGTGGTGAAATCGGTAAGGCCCGAGCGGTACTGGCTGCGCGCCAGAATCGCCGAGGCGTTGGCCGCGTCATAGGCGATGGCAAACTGCCGCCCGCGCTCCTGCGCCGATTGCAGCGCGACGATCGCGTTCTCGATGTCTTCCATCGCGGTCAGCACGCTTGCCTTGTAGGCGGCGAAAGCGCCTTCCGCGGCGGCGCGGCGCGAGCGGACCTGGGCATTGATGCGGCCAGCGTTGAAGATCGTCTGGGCCAGCCCGCCGAACAGCCCGCCGGTGATCGTCCCGAACAGGCCACCCACGCTGGCGGCGCTGGTGTCAATGCTGCCGCTGAGGTTGAGCGCGGGGAACAACTGCGCCCTGGCAACGCCGATCTGTGCGGTTGCAGCGGCAAGGTTGCGTTCGGCCGCGCGCACGTCGGGCCGTTGGCGCAGGACGTTGGCGGGAATGCCGGCGCCGGCCGTGTCCGGCCCGTCGGGGATCGGCCCGGGCGCGGCCAGCAGCGGCTTCAGCGCGCCGGGAGCCTGGCCGGTGAGCACGCCGATGCGTGAGACCGCAGCATTGTATTGCTGCTCGATCTGCGGGACCGTGGCGGCGGTCTGCGCCCGGCTGGCGCGGGCCTGCTCGACATCGATCGAGGAAACGAGGCCTGCCTGGACGCGGAAGCCGGCGATTTCCAGGTTGTCGTCCTGGATGGCAAGGCTGGCTCGGGCATTGGCGAGCTGGGCCTGATAGGCGCGGGCCAGCACGTAATTGCGCGCCACTTCGCTTTCGACCGAAAGCAGCGTTGCGGCATAGTCGAAGCCTGCGGCCTGATATTGCGCGCGGCTTGCTTCCACGCCGCGGCGGATGCCGCCGAACAGGTCGATCTGGTAGCTCGCATCGAGCCCCAGCGAGAAATTGCTGCGCCCGCTGCCGCCCGTCGATGTCACCGTACCGTCGGGCAGGGTGAGAGTGGTGCCGCCGCCGCGCAGCGTTTCCGTGCGGTTGGCGCCGGCAGAACCCGAGATGGTGGGGAACAGCTCTGACCGGCTGACGGCCAGCGCCTCACGCGCCTGACGCAGACGGGCCGCCGCCTGGGCGAGATCGAGATTGGCCGATGCCGCCTGTTCGACCAACTGGCCGAGCACCGGATCGTCGAAATTGCGCCACCAGCGCGTGATGTCCTCGGCCGTTGGCGCGGCTGTGACCGACCATTGATCCGGCACGCCAAGCTCGGCCGCGCTTTTCGGCTTGTAGTTCGGCCCGACGGTGCAAGCCGAAAGCAGGGCGGTGCCGAGTAGCAGGATGGGCGCTCGCGTCATAACCCTCGTTGCATGATTCATGGAAGATCGATCGTCCAGCCGCAATTTGTCGCAAATTGTGCCCCGCACCTGTGCCGTGGCAAAACCGACAGGGCGGCGGATAAGTTCCGGGCAGAGAACAAAAAGGCGTTCGCGCGATCGGTTTTGCCGGTCATTCGCCGCAGCGGACCAGCCGGCCGAACAGCCGGATGATGCACTCTGCCGGCATCGCAGTGTCGGCCCCGGTTGCGATCGCCTCATCGAGCAGTCCGTGCATGCCGTGGAACATGAAAGCGGCCGTGCTCACCGGGTTCTCGATCGACCATGCCCCGTGGGCGGCGCCCTCGTGCAGCAGCGCGGCCAGGCTCACCACGAAGGCTTCCTCGCTGATCACGCAGCGCTGGGTGACCACGGGGTCGTGGAAAATCGCGTCGTGCAGCGGGTAGGTCGCGAGATATTCCTTCACCGTCGCGCGGGTCCAGGCGGCGAGGCGGCCGTCCCAGTCCTGCGGCCCGCAGGCTGCCATCGCGGCTTCGACCAGATCTGCGAAATGCTGCGAATAGCGTTTGCGCAAGGCTTCCAGCATTGCCGCGCGATCGTGGAAATAGTGGTAGAATGTGCCTTTGGCGACACCGGCGCGCCCGGCGATATCCTCAATGCTGGTCGCCGCTACGCCCTGCTCGACGAAGAGGGCGGCGGCTGCGTCGAGCAGGCCGGTGAGGCGCAAGTCGCGCTGGCGAGGGCCGGGCGGTGCGCCGGCGAGACGCGCCGGGCGGCCGGGAATCCGGGGTGTCGAACTGGGCATTACCGTGTCGATACGCCCATTGCCCGGCAGATGCGACCAATTTGCATTGACCTCCCCCCGGCCGATTGATAACCGCTCCCGACAAAATCGACCTTTAGTCGATTAAAGCGTGCGGGAACCTTCCTCATGTCGGGCGATGACACGGATGACGCAGCAGTGACGGAGCATGAGGGGGGCGATGCCGCCCAACGGTCGCAACTGCGGCCGGCAATCATCGTGGTGGTCGCAGTGGTGGCGATCTTCGCGCTGCTGTTCGCCTGGCGCGCCTGGCGCAACCACGCGCCGTCCAGGCCTGCGCCGCCGCCGACTGCGGTGGTGGCGACGGTCATTTCGCCGGCCGACGTTCCCTCCGCGCTCGAGGCGGTGGGCTCGCTGCGCGCGGTGCGTGAGGTCATGCTGGCGCCCGAGGTGGCCGGCCGCGTTTCCGCGATCGCCTTTTCCGGCGGGCAATATGTCGGTGCCGGCGCCACGCTGGTCCGGCTCTACGACGGGCCTGAGCGCGCCGATCGCGCCGCCGCTGCCGCCAGGGCGCGGTTTGCCCGGCTGCAACTGAACCGCTCGCGCGAGCTTGCGCCCAGCGGGGCGGAATCGCGCGAAGTGCTGCAACAGCGTCAGGCCGAATACGATCAGGCCGTTGCGGCCGTTCGCCAGCTCGATGCGCGGCTGGTGCAAAAGCGCGTTGCCGCGCCTTTTGCCGGCCAGATCGGCGTGAGGCAGATCAACCTGGGGCAGTACCTGAATCCCGGTGACAGGATCGCCACGCTGACCGCGCTTGACCAGCTTTTTGTCGATTTCACCGTGCCGCAGCAGGAACTGGTGAAGCTCGTGCCGGGCAGTGTCGTGCGCGTGACTTCGGACGCATGGCCGGGCCGCACTTTCACCGCGCGCGTCACCACGATTGAGCCGCGCGTCGATGAAAGCAGCCGTAATATCCGGGTGCAGGCGACGCTCGCCAATTCCGACCGGGCGTTGCGGCCGGGCATGTACGTCACCGCCGCCCTGGTCATGGCGCCGCTTCCGGGCGCGCTGACGGTGCCCGCGACTGCGATCCAGACATCGGCCCAGGGCGACAGCGTCGTCGTCATCCGCGGCGCCGACGCGCGGCGAGGGGGAAAGGCGGAAATGGTCGCCGTCGGTACGGGCCGTCGCTTCGGCGACCGGGTGGTCATCGTTTCCGGCCTGAAGCCCGGCGACGTGGTCGTGACCGAAGGCCAGCTCAGGATACAGCCGGGCGCTCCGGTGCGGGTCTCGCGGCTGGTCCAGGCCGCGGTTCGCTGAGGCGGCCATGCGCTTTACCGATATCTTCATCCGCCGGCCGATCCTCTCGGTCGTCGTCAGCTTGCTGATCCTGCTGGTCGGCGGAGCCTCAATGGCGCTGCTGAACGTGCGCGAATACCCGAACATGGAAAGCGCGACCATCATGGTCACGACATCCTATCCGGGCGCCACGCAGGAAGTCATGCAGGGCTTCGTCACCACGCCGATCTCGCAGGCGATCGCGACGGCGAACGGGATCGAATACCTGACATCGTCCTCGGCCCAGGGGATGAGCACGATATCGGCCAAGCTCAAGCTCAACGCCAATGCCGATCGGTCGATGACCGAGATCCTGGCGAAAGTGCAGCAGGTCAAATACCGGCTTCCGCCGGGCGCGACTGATCCGGCAATCACCAAGATCACCGACGGCGTGGCGGCGATCGAATATATCACCTTCCAGTCCGATACGATGTCGATCCCGCAACTGACCGACTTCGCGACGCGCGTGGCACAGCCGCTGATTACCGCGGTGCCTGGCGTCGGCCAGGTGGAGATGGGCGGCGAGCAGGTGCTGGCAATGCGCATCTGGATCGATCCCGACAAGCTCACCGCGCGCGGCATCACCGCGGGCGAGGTGGCCGAGGCGCTGCGCGCGAACAACGTCCAGTCGGCGCCGGGGCAGATCAAGGGCTCGCGCACGGTGATCAACATCACCGCCTCGACCGACCTCGCCGGCGTCGACGATTTCAGCGACATGGTGATCAAGTCGACCGGCGAAGGCATCATCCGCCTGCGCGATGTCGCCACGGTCGAGATCGGCGGGCAGAATTACGACAGCCTGGCGACCAGCAGCGGCAGGCGCTCGGTCTTTCTCGCCATCTCGCCGACGCCCGACGGTAACCCGCTCGAAATCGTCAAGGCGGTGAATGCACTGCTGCCGGGCATCGAGCGCGTGGCGCCTCCTGGAACCAGGGTGTTCGATCAGTTCGACACCGCGCATTTCGTCAACGCTTCGATCGACGAGGTTACGCGCACGCTGGTCGAGGCGGTCGTTATCGTCGTCATCGTCATTTTCCTGTTCCTGGGAACGCTGCGTGCGGTGGTGATCCCGGTGGTGACGATCCCGCTGTCGCTGGTCGGCACCGCGGCGCTGATGCTGGCCTTCGGGTTCTCGTTCAACCTGCTGACCCTGCTTGCCATGGTCCTGGCGATCGGTCTTGTCGTCGACGATGCGATCGTGGTGGTGGAGAACATCCACCGGCATATCGAGGAAGGACTGTCGCCGGTGCAGGCGGCGCTCGTCGGTGCGCGCGAGATCGTCGGGCCGGTGATCGCGATGACGATCACTCTGGCCGCGGTCTATACTCCGATCGGCCTGATGGGCGGGCTCACCGGCGCGCTGTTCCGCGAATTCGCCTTTACCCTGGCGGGCGCGGTGATCGTTTCGGGCGTGGTCGCGTTGACGCTGTCGCCGATGATGAGCAGCTTCCTGCTCAATGACAAGCAGCACGAAGGCCGGCTCTCGCAGGCGGTCGAGGCCAATATGCAGCGCGTGACACGCGGTTACGAGCGGCTGCTCGGCAAGGCGCTGGCCATGCGCGGCGCGGTGCTGCTGGCGGGCCTTGCGGTGCTGGCGGGCATCATCATCCTGTTCACCGGCGCCGAGCGCGAGCTTGCGCCCGGGGAGGACCAGGGCGTGATCTTCGTTCAGGTCAAAGGCCCGCAATATGCCAATGTCGATTACACCGCCCGCTACACCGGGGAGATGGACGGCATCTTTCACAAGCTGGCGGAGTACAAGAGTTCGTGGTTCGGCTCGGGCACCGACGGGCCGAACAACGGTTTCGGCGGTGTCATTCTCAAGGACTGGAATGAACGCAGCCGCAGCGCCGCGGAAATCCAGGCCGAGCTGAACCGGCGAGGTTCGGCGCTGACCGGCGTTTATGCAGCCGCGTTCCAGCCGCCGTCGCTTCCCGCGGGCAGCGGCGGCCTGCCGGTGCGGATGGTGATCCGCTCCTCGGCCGATTTCCCGCAGATCCATCAGGCGATGGAAGCAATCAAGGGTGCGGCCTGGGGCAGCGGTCTGTTCGCTTTCGTCGACAGCGACCTCGCGTTCGACAGTCCCGAGGCGCATATCGTCATCGATCGCGCCAAAGCGGGTGAGCTTGGCGTCACGATGGATGCGATCGCCGGCACGCTGGCGACGCTGGTGGGCGAGAACTACATCAACCGTTTCAACTACCACGACCGGGCCTACGACGTGATCGCGCAAGTCCCGCCCGGCCGCCGGCTGACCCCGGACAGCCTCGGGCGCTTCTATGTGAAGGCGCGGTCGGGCGATCTGGTGCCGCTGGCGACGGTCATCAAGGTCGACATGCGGCCGCAGGCGAATCGGCTGCCGCAGTTCAACCAGATGAATTCGGCGACGCTTTCGGCCGTGCTCGCGCCGGGCAGGACGATGGGCCAGGCGGTTGCGTTCCTGCAAGCGCAGCAGTTGCCGCCGGGCTTCCAGGTCGACTGGCTCTCGGACAGCCGCCAGTATGTCTATGAGGGCAACCGGTTGACCGTGTCCTTCGGCTTCGCGCTGGTGGTGATCTTCCTGGTGCTCGCCGCCCAGTTCGAGAGCTTCCGCGATCCGATCGTTATTCTGGTGACGGTGCCACTGGCGGTCTGTGGCGCGCTGATCCCGCTCTATCTCGGTTTCACTACGCTCAACATCTATACCCAGATCGGCCTTGTCACGCTGATCGGCCTGATATCGAAGCACGGTATTCTGATGGTTTCTTTCGCCAACGAGATACAGCACAGCGAAGGATTCGACCGGGTGACGGCAATCCGCAAGGCGGCCGCGGTCCGCATGCGGCCGGTGCTGATGACCACCGCGGCGATGGTCGCGGGTCTGGTGCCGCTGCTCTTTGCCAACGGCGCCGGCGCTTCCAGCCGCTTCGCCATCGGCATCGTCGTTGTCATGGGGATGCTGGTGGGCACGTTGTTCACGCTTTTCGTGCTGCCGACGATTTACAGCTTCATCGCCCGCGACCACCGCGCCGCGATGGACAGCGAACGCTCGAAAGTGCAGGTCGAGCCGCAGGAGCCGGCCCATGCGTAAGGCCGCGGGGTTGCTGCCGCTGCTGGCCGCCGCCTGTGCGGTCGGGCCGAATTACCAGCCGCCGCAGACCCTGCCCCCTGCGGCGGGTGCGTTCCAGACCGTCGTGCCGGATACCAGCACCGCCGAGCCCGCAGACCGCTGGTGGCGGCTCTACGACGATCCGGTGCTCGACAGGCTGATCGAGCGCGCGCTGGCGGCGAACACTGACTTGCGTGCCGCCCGCGCCAACCTGCTGCGCGCGCAGGCGGCGCTGCGCGAGACGCGCTCCGGCCTGCGGCCCGGCGGCGACGTTACCGGCGGCACGAACTACGGCAACAGCCGGGGCGGCAGTGGCGGGAATTCCGGGGAAGGCGGCGGCAAGACGCAATGGTCGTACACCGGCTCGGTCTCTGTCGGCTGGGAAATCGACCTGTTCGGCCGCATCGGCCGCAGCATCGAAGCCGCCCGCGGCGATGCCGGCGCTGTGGCGGCCGCGCGCGACCGTGTCGCGCTGACTGTCGCTGCCGAGACTGCGCGGAGCTATGTCGATGCTTGCGCGCTGGCCGGGGCGATTGCGGTTGCGGAGGAATCCGCCGCACTCGCCGGGCGTGAACTGGCCATCCAGCAGGCGCGTGAGCGGGCGGGGGCGGGATCGCGGCTCGACACCGAACGATCGGCGACGGCGCTGGCGAATGTTCGCGCCATGCTGCCAACGCTTGAAGGGCAGCGCCGCTCGTCGCTGTTCGAGCTGGCCGCGCTGCTCGGCGCGACGCCTGCCGAAGTGCCCGAGGAAGCCAGAAGTTGCGCCAGGACGCCGGCGCTGGTCGTGGCGATCCCGGTGGGCGACGGCCGGGGCCTGCTTGCGCGGCGGCCCGACGTGCGCGAGGCCGAGCGCAAGCTCGCCGCCGAGACCGCGCGGATCGGTGTCGCCACCGCCGAACTCTATCCGAGCATCTCGCTGGGCGGATCGGGCAACTTCTTCCGCAACGACAGCGTGCGTGGCAGCGATTCCCTCAGCTTCTCGTTCGGCCCACTGATCTCGTGGAACTGGGGCGGGCTTTTCGCCGGTCGTACCCGTGTCCGGCAGGCCGAGGCCAGCGCGCAGGCCGCGCTCGCCATGTTCGACGGCACGGTCCTCACCGCGCTCAAGGAAGTGGAGCAGGCGCTGTCGCTTTACGCTGCCGAGGGCGAGCGGAATGTGCGGCTCAGGGAAGCGGTAACGCATGCCGACGCTGCCTACCGCCTTGCCGACAGGCGTTATCGTGCCGGCTCGATCGCCTTTCTCGATCTGCTCCAGGCGCAGAACGACCTGCTGGCCGCGCGCGGCACGCTGGCCGGTGCCGACCAGCGGCTCGGTTCGTTGCGGGTGGACGTGTTCAAGGCGCTGGGCGGCGGCTGGAGCGAACCGGCGCAACCGTCCGCATCGTGAGAGACTGTCCGGCAATGCGCCATCCGGCGCATCAAAATCCGGGTGCAGCAGAAAGCCGCAGGCGGGATGGCAAGGTTCGGGGCCGGCATGAACGCTCTGGAGAAAATTCGCTCAACGACCGCCGCCTTCCCATTGCAGGCGAAGCGCAAACGCAGATATAACATTTGGAAAGATCGGTCATTATCGGGGGACATGCCCTATGAATCGGTTTGTCCGAATTGCCTATTTTCCTCGGGATCATGCCTTTTGTTTTTACCGATGACCATCGGGATTCCTCCCGATGCCGAAAGGTGCCGATTTCGGATAGCTTGCCCCCGTGCCAGGGCATCGCGCGTATTACCGGCATTCCGCTTTGGTGCTTCCGGTGCGGGATTGGCCGAACGCCTCATGGCGGGAGTTCGCTGAACTTCCGATATTTCTCAAAGGCAGCAGTGAAAGATCCGGGCTGCCATGATTGGAGCACCGTCCCATGTGCCTGGCAACGACAACAAACCGCGCCATTGCCATTCTTCTGGTGTTCGCCGTGCTGGGCGGCTCCTGTCATTCCGGGGGGAACGGGCAGGGACAGGGCAAGCCATCGCTCTCGGACGAGCGGAGCGCCGCTGCCCCCCGGACGGCCGACGGCCCGGCCAGCTTTGCTCCGCTGGTCAGACGCGCGGCACCCGCCGTGGTCAGCATCGCGGTCGTGCAGGCGTCGCCCGGCCAGCAGAATCCCCTGCTGCGGGATCCGTTCTTCCGGCGTTTCTTCGAGGCCCCCGGCGAAGCGGCGCAAGCGCGTCTTGCTTCCGGGTCGGGCGTGATTGTCGATGGCCGGCGAGGGCTGGTCCTGACCAACCACCACGTCGTGAGCAACGCGCGGGCGATCGCGGTCACGCTGCCCGACGGGCGCGGCTTCCAGGCCGAGCGTCTGGGCAGCGACGAGGCTTCGGACATCGCACTGCTGCGGTTGCGGGCGGCGAACCTGCCGGAGCTTGCGCTCGGTGATTCCGATGCGGCCGAGGTCGGCGACAAGGTTCTGGCGATCGGCAACCCCTTCGGGCTCGGTCAGACAGTGACATCGGGAATCGTCAGCGCGCTGGGAAGGGGACTCAGCCAGGAAGGCTACGAAAGCTACATACAGACGGATGCGCCGATCAATCCCGGCAATTCGGGCGGGCCGCTGATCGGGATGGACGGCACTGTCATCGGCATCAATACCGCGCTGTACGGGCCGGGCGCCAATATCGGGATCGGTTTCGCCGTGCCGGCGGCCACGGCCCGTTTCGTCATGGACCAGATCCTGCGCCACGGTGCGGTGCGCCGCGGCCGCATCGGCATCACGTTCCACAGTCCCGCCGCCGGCGCCAGCCCGCGGGCCGGCGCCCGGATCGCATCGGTCGAAGCGAATTCCGCCGCCGATCGCGCCGGGTTGCGTGTCGGCGACATCGTTGTTGCCGCAGCGGGGCGGCCGACGCCTACCGCCAGCGAGGTGCGCAACATGGTCGGCCGCACGGAGATTGGCGCCAGACTTCCGCTCAGGGTGCAACGCGGATCGCAGAGCTTCGAGGCGCCTGTCGTGATCGAGGCCCGGTAACGCACGAGCACGGCATGCAAGTTTCGGCCAGCCGCGACAAAACGGCTGGTATCGCAAGAGCAAATCGGGATATCCGGCAGGGCTTGCGCAAGAAGCGGCGGGTTGGAGGTATCAGACGCGATGTGGCATGATCTGTCTTCAGAACAGGAGTTGCTCCGGGATACCACTGCCAGATTTCTGGACGACCGGGTTCCCCTGAGCCGCCAGCGCAAGGATCTTCGCAACGATCCGGCGGGTTTCGATCCCGGCTACTGGACAGCCGGCGCCGAACTGGGCTGGACCATGCTGCTCGTCGGCGAGGAGGATGGTGGCGGTAGTGTCAGCGGCCGCGGGGCGGTCGATCTGGCGCTGATCGCCTACGAGTTCGGCCGCCATGCCGCACCGGGGCCTTTGGTGGACTGCAACGTAGTCGCTGCGGCGCTGAACGGTCAGGCGGGCGATCTTCAGCGCGGGGTTCTGGGCGAGATCCTGACGGGCGCGACGATCGCTTCTAGCTGCCTCGGCCATGCGCCCTGGCAGCGTCCGGGCGAGGCCGGCCTGACGATCCGCAGGGACGGCGACGACGTGGTGATCGACGGCACGCTGCGCCCGGTCGAATCGGCGAAGCAGGCCGGCTGGTTCCTCGTCACCGGGCGCGGCGAGAGCGGCATGACCCAGGTGCTCGTTCCTGCGGACGCGCCGGGCATTGCGATCAAGGGCCTCAAGGCGCTCGACGTGACGCGGCGCTTCGGCGCGGTCACGTTCGACAGCGTCCGCGCACCGGCAAGTGCGCTAGTGGGCGATTACGGGCAGGCGGGCGATCGGGTCGCGAGCCAGATCCAGAATGCAGCGGTGATTCTCTCGGCCGAAGCGGTGGGGGCGATGGACGCCGCTTTCCAGATGACGCTCGACTGGGCGTTCGATCGCTATACTTTCGGCCGGGCGCTGGCTTCGTATCAGGCGCTGAAGCATCGTTTCGCCGACATGAAATCCTGGCTGGAGGCGAGCCACGCCATTAGCGACGCGGCGGCCGAGGCAGTTGCCGACCGGACGCCTCTGGCTGCCGAAACGGCAAGCTCGGCCAAGACCTACATCGGCGAGCAAGGCCCCGAACTGGCACAGGATTGCGTCCAGCTCCACGGTGGGATCGGCGTTACCTACGAGCACGATCTGCATTTCTTCTTGCGGCGGGTTTCGCTCAATCGCCTGCTTTACGGCACGCCGGCCGAGCATCGCCGGCTCCTGGCGAGAATCCAGATCGAACAGGAGAATGCAGCGTGAACGAGGATATGGAAAGCGTTGCGGACTTCCGCCTGCGCGCGCGTGAATGGATAAAGGCGAATCTCGGTCCGATCCAGCCGTGGGATCTCGACCAGAACTGCGAGAACGACGAGGAAGAGCGCCGTGCCGTGGCGCGCGACCGGGCCTTGCAGCGCAAACTTTTCGACGGCGGCTTTGCCGGTATCTGCTTCCCCGGGGAATACGGCGGGCAGGGCCTGACACTCGAGCACAACCGCGCTTTCAACGAGGAACTGATCGGGCACGAGTTCCCCTCGCGCTTCGCGGTGCCGACGTTCTCGCCCTGCGCGGCGGTGCTGCTCGAATTCGGCACGCCCGAACAGAAAGCCAGGCATATCCCCGCGATCCTCAAGGGCGAAGAAGTCTGGGTGCAGATGCTGTCCGAGCCCGGCGGCGGCTCCGATGTCGCGGGCGCTACGACCGCTGCGGTGCGGGACGGCGACGACTGGATACTCAACGGTTCGAAAGTCTGGACTTCGCGTGCCTGGTGGGCCGACTGGGGCCTGTGCCTCGCCCATACCAACTGGAACGTGCCCAAGCACCAAGGCCTTACCGTTTTTCTGCTGCCGTTGCACCAGCCCGGCATCGAAATCCAGCGTATCGAGCGTCTGAACGGCGAGTCCGAGGCATGCCAGGAATTTTTCTCCGACGTGCGCATCCCGGATTCCGATCGCATGGGTGAGATCGATGCCGGTTGGACGGTCGGCACACGCTGGATGTACCATGAGCGGGTTGGCCACAATTCGCCTTACGTGTCGCGGCCGGTCGGGCTCACGAAATCCGCCAGCGAAGGCCCTACTCCGGTGGCGATCGCGCGCAAGGCAGGCCGGCTCGATGATCCCGCGGCGCAGGATATGATCGGAGAGGCGCGCGCGCTCCGCATCGTCACGCATGCGCTGGATCGCCGCCTGGCCGCAGCCGCAGCTTCGGGCAAGGGCAACATGGACAATTCATCGATCGGCCGCCTGTTCCGCGGTGTCGCCAGCGTGCGCCAGCGGACGATCGCTTTTGATCTCGCCGGTTCGGGCGCGGCCGCCTGGACCGAGGAGGAAGAGGAGGCGACGGGCGCGCAGGGCATGGAGTTCCTGATGCGGCAGGTTTCCTGCATCGGCGGCGGCACTACCGAAATTGCGCGCAACGTCGTCAGCGAGCGCGTGCTGGGTATGCCGCGCGAGGCGTCGGGCGATCGCGGCGTGGCGTTTCGTGACGTGCCGCGCGGGCCGAAGCGAAGCTGACTCTCGGGTTGACCTTTACCGTGAAGGTCGGATAGCCTTTTCCCAAGCAAACGCTTGAACGATACCTTGAGCAATACAAGGCGGGCGGGAGAGGGATCATGGCAATGGCCGCAGCGGCAGGGCCGATGGCGCTGACGATCACGCCGCTTACCGGATCGGTCGGGGCACGGATCGACGGCGTGGATTTTCGCCGCGAGATTGCGCCCGAAGCGGCCGACGGGATCAGACGCGCTTTCGCGCACTATGCGGTGCTGCTGTTCCGCGGCGAACGCGCGGCGATGCCTGAGGAACAGCACCGTCTGGCGGCATTGTTCGGCGAGCCACAACCGCTCCAGGTCTTTCAGTTCCTCGGCAAGCCGCAGGCCGGCGTCACGTTCGAGCCGGGTTCGCGCATCGCCGCATCGCAGGACGCTGCGGCGCCCACGGCTTCGAAGCCCTGGCGCGGCGCGCCATCGGCCAGACGGTGCGCTTTGACGCTCATACTTTCGTCGTGCCGCGCAACTGGATGGGGTGGGACACGCAAGGCTGCCGCGAACCCGTGTACGAGTTTCGCCAAGCCCAGGCCAACACGCTGTTCGAAGGCGGCCTGAATGAAGATAGCGCCGGCAACCTGCTCGATGAGGTGGATGAAGCGCGCAAGCTGGGCATCACCGCGCCAACCATCCCCGCCGTCATGGTGCTTTGCGATGAAGGGCTGGAATTTTTCTGACCGGCCCGGACACGGTTCAGGTCGCGCTGGACAACCGGATTTACCGGCTGCATCGCACAGTTATCAGAATCGCAACGATGAAAAACACGCTCGCATCCGAATTGCCCAGGTATTGGAGCAGCCAACCCGATGGGCAGGGCGGTGTCCTGCTTTGCTATGCGGTGCGCGAAGGGGCTTTGCGCTGGGCGCTCATTGCCATCGGGCTGGCTCTTGTCGCGGGCGGCATACGTTTTGCGTTTTGGCTCATGCAAGGCGGGGTCGGTTTCGAAGACCTCACGCTGCCCTTTTTACTGATCTTGACGCTTGGCTCGGGAGGATTGCTTC
>JAITWR010000045.1 GCA_031285165.1 Novosphingobium sp. | reverse complement strand
CAGGATGGGGGCTGGAACGGGCCGATCCCCGAATTTCTCAGCGTCTCCGCGCTGTAGAACGGTTTTACGCAACGCGCAAAATATGGCGAGACGTGAAGGGCTTGTCATATTAGAGTCCGGTTGAACGGGCAGATTCGTCGACCGGATTTGCCGTCGTTGCGGGATCGCTGCATGAACATTACCGCCATGACTCTGGCCTTGGCCCTGAATGCCGCGCCTGCGATGCCTGCTGCCGATCCTGCCGTTGCCGGGGCTCCGGCTGAAACTCCGTCCGGGGCCGGCGCACAAGGCGCCCAGGCGCGGGATGCCGAAGCGGAGGAGGCTGCGCCGGCGCCTGCGGACCCCGCGCCGCGCCCGGCGGCCGGCGGTGACATCGTCGTCAGCGCCCGGCAGCCGACGCCGGCCGATCCGCTCGTCAGGCTCAATGCCGAATCCTACCAGGCGATCCAGTCGGTCGACCGGGCGGTGATCGGCCCGGTGGCGATGGGCTACAAGACCGTCATGCCCAGGCCCCTGCGCCTGGGGCTCAGGAATGCCTTGCGCAACCTTGAGGAGCCGGTCATCGCGCTCAATTTCCTGTTGCAGTTGAAACCGGGGCGGGCGGCGAAATCGGTCGGGCGCTTCACGATCGATTCGACCGTGGGCATCGCCGGGCTCATCGATGTCGCCAGGCGCAAGCCTTTCAATCTGCCCTATGTGCCCAACGGCTTCGCCAATACGCTTGCCTGCTATGGCGTCGGGCCTGGCCCCTATTTTTTCCTGCCGCTGATCGGGCCGACCACGCTGCGCGATGTGGCCGGTGTCTCGCTCGACCGCATGGCGGTGCCGGCCGCAATCGGAAAGCCGTTCAACCGGCCTTATTATGCGATCCCTGCCAATGTGATCGATTCGCTCAACGACCGGATCGACATCGATGCCCAGCTCAGGGACATGCGCGACAATTCCGCCGATCCTTACGCGGCCACGCGCGACCTCTATCTCAAACAGCGCAAGGCGGAAATCGCGGCGATCTGCCCGAAAAAAGGCGAAACGCCCGACCAGACCCTGCCCCCGCGTCCGGGCAAGGGCAGGGATTAGAGCATCGTGCGCAAAAGTGGGAACCGGTTTTGCGCAAAAACGATGCGACAACAAAAACCTGGAGCAAGTTGCGTGATTCACGAATCATGCAGCTTGCCCTGGAACCGCTCCGCTCCGGTTCGGGCCGGAACAACACCGGCGGAAGCCGGGGCTTCATGCCGGTTTTACGAAGCTGTCGATCACCCGCTTGCGGCCGGCGGTTGCGAAATCGATCTCGAGCTTGTTGCCTTCCTGTGCGGCCACCGTGCCATAGCCGAACTTGTCGTGGAACACCCGCGCGCCGACAGCGATATCGCTCCGCGGCCTGGCGGCGAAACTTGCCGCGCTGCGCGTGGGTTCGGCGAGGCGGCGCGGGGCGGGATCATGGCTCTGCGCTGCGGCGCGCTGCCAGCCGGGGCCGCGCGACATGACGCGCGCCGGACCGGCGCGGGCGATGTCGGCGAAAGGATCGGCATGTTCCGACCATTGCGCGCGCCAGAGCGAGGCGCCGCCGGTCAGCGTGGTTTCCTGCTCTATATGCGCATCCGGCAGCTCGGCGATGAAGCGCGAAGGGATCGAGCTGGTCCATTGGCCGTAGATGCGCCGGTTGGCTGCGTGCAGGATCGTGCAGCGCCGCCGCGCGCGGGTGATCGCGACATAGGCGAGGCGGCGTTCCTCCTCGAGCGCCGCCAGCCCGCCTTCGTCGAGCGCGCGCTGCGAAGGGAATACGCCTTCTTCCCAGCCGGGCAGGAATAGGTTGTCGAATTCCAGCCCCTTGGCCGCGTGGATCGTCATCAGCGTGACTTTCTCGACATCGCTGGCGGCGTCGTTGTCCATGACGAGACTGACATGCTCGAGGAAATCGCCGAGCGTCTCGTAGTCCTCCATGGCGCGGGTCAGTTCGGACAGGTTCTCCAGCCGGCCCGCGGCCTCGGCGCTGCGCTCTGCCTGGAGCGCTGCGGTATAGCCGGATTCGTCGAGCAGCGTGCGCGCCAACTCGGCCGGGCTCGACTGCCCGGCAAGGTCGCGCCAGCGGGCGAAATCGCGCATCAGGGCCAGCAGGGTGTTGCGCGCGCGGGCGGGCAGCTCGTCGGTGTCGACGATCTCGATGGCCGCCAGGGTGAGCGGCACCCCGCGCGCGCGCGCGTGACGGTGCAGCTTTTCCAGAGTCCTGTCGCCGAGCCCGCGCCTGGGCGTATTGTATATGCGTTCGAATGCGAGATCGTCGGCGGGCTGGGCGATCAGCCGCAGATAGGCAAGGGCATCGCGGATTTCGGCGCGTTCGTAGAAACGGAAACCGCCTATGATCCGATAGTTGAGCCCGATGCTGATGAAACGGTCCTCGAACTCGCGGGTCTGGAACTGGGCGCGTACCAGGATTGCGACGCTGTCGAGCGGGGCGCCCTCGCGTTCGAGCCGCTCGATCTCGTCACCGATGCGGCGGGCTTCCTCCGGCCCGTCCCAGACGCCGATCACCCGGACCTTGTCGCCGCCGCTGCGCGTCGTCCACAGCCTTTTGCCGAGCCGCTGGCTGTTGGCGCCGATAAGGCCCGAGGCAGCCGCGAGGATATCGGGCGTCGAGCGGTAGTTCTGTTCCAGCCGGATCACCCTGGCAGCGGGAAAATCCTTTTCGAACCGGAGGATGTTGGCGACTTCCGCGCCGCGCCACGAATAGATCGACTGGTCGTCGTCGCCCACCACGCAGATGTTCCGGCGCAGCCGGGCAAGCAGGCGCAGCCAGAGGTACTGGACCTGGTTGGTGTCCTGGTACTCGTCGACCATGATATATTTGAAGCGCTGCTGGTAGTGTTCCAGAATGTCGCGCTCCTGACGGAGAATGTTGACCATGTGCAGCAGGAGGTCGCCGAAATCGCAAGCGTTGAGCGCTTTCAGCCGGTCCTGGTAGAGCCGGTAGAACTGCTGGCCGCGGCCGTTGGCATAGGCCTCGTTGTCCACCGCATCGAGCTTGTCGGGATCGATTCCGCGGTTCTTCCAGCGATCGATCAGCCCGGCAAGCTGGCGTGCCGGCCAGCGCTTCTCGTCGAGATCACTGGCCTGGATCAATTGCTTGAGCAGGCGCAACTGATCGTCGGTATCGATGATCGTATAGTTCGCTTGCAGGCCGACCAGTTCGGCATGGCGGCGCAGCATGCGCGCGGCGATCGCATGGAACGTGCCGAGCCAGGGCATGCCTTCCACCGCCGGGCCGATCAATTGCCCGACGCGCTCGCGCATTTCGCGCGCGGCCCGGTTGGTGAAAGTGACGCAGAGGATTTCCGACGGCCAGGCGCGGCGCGAACGGATCAGGTGCGCCAGCCTGGCAGTGAGCGCGGCCGTCTTGCCCGTACCGGCGCCGGCCAGCATCAGCACCGGCCCCTCGGTGGTCAGAACCGCTTCACGCTGCGGCGGATTCAGCCCGGAAAGCAGCGGATCTTCCTGGGTTTCGGACGGGGGCGGGACAGGTTCGGACACGGACGAACGGCTAGGGAACATGCCGTCGCGGCGCAAGAGTGCCCGGCAGGCGGCGGCCTTTTTACCCGCCGCCCTTTTCGCTTGACGCCTCTCGCTTCAGGGGAGAGCGGTGGGCGCCATGCCTTCGTTTCAGCAGAATCCGCTCAGGGCCAACACCCGCATCCTCGCTGCCGCCCTGGTGGGCACTGCGGTCGAGTTCTACGATTTCTACATCTATGCGACGGCGGCGGCGCTGGTGTTCGGGCCGTTGTTCTTTCCTGCCGAATCACCGGCCGCGCAGACGTTGTTCGCGCTGATGAGCTTCGGCATCGCTTTCATTGCCCGGCCGGTGGGCGCAGTGGCATTCGGCCATTTCGGCGATCGCGTCGGGCGCAAGTCGACGCTGGTTGCCTCGCTGATGCTGATGGGGGCCTCGACGCTGCTGATCGCTTTCCTGCCGACTTACACCCAGATGAGCGCGATGGGGGCGGGATGGGTGGCGCCATTGCTGCTTTGCCTGCTGCGCTTCGGCCAGGGCTTCGGCCTGGGCGGCGAATGGGGCGGAGCGGCCCTGCTGGCGGTGGAGAATGCGCCGAAGGGGTGGGAAGCCCGCTTCGGCGCGGCGCCGCAGCTCGGCGCGCCGGTGGGTTTCCTTGCGGCCAACGGCCTGTTCCTGCTGCTCGGCCTCGGGCTGTCGGAACAGGACTTCAGGGACTGGGGCTGGCGCGTGCCCTTTCTCGCCAGCGCCGTGCTGGTGGCAATCGGTCTATGGGTACGGTTGAGAATCGGCGAGACACGCGCGTTCAGCGAAGCGATGGAACGCGAGGCGCCGCCGGCAGTGCCGCTCGCCCGCGTACTGGCGCATCATCCGGGGTCAGTGCTGGCGGGCAGTGCCGGCGTGATCGCCTGCTTCGCCATCTTCTATCTCGCCACGGCCTATGCCCTGGCGCAGGGGACGGGGCCGCTCGGCTACGGGCGCGAGACGTTTCTTGCGGTGCAGCTCGCGGCCAACTGCTTCCTGGCCATCGGCATCCTGCTCGCGGCGCTGCATGCGGACAGGGCATCCCCGCGCCGGGTGCTGCTGATTGGCGCGGCGGCGACGGTGGCGCTGGGGCTGGTTTTCGGGTCGGGGCTCGGCGCCGGCTCGCTCTGGCTGGTTTTCGCCACGCTGGCGGCGGCGCTGCTGGTGATGGGCTATACCTATGGGCCGCTCGGCGCCTGGCTGCCGACGCTGTTTCCCGTGCCGGTGCGCTATAGCGGCATCTCGGTGGCGTTCAACACCGGCGGCATCATCGGCGGGGCCGTGACGCCCGTGCTGGCGCAGACGATGGCGGTTGCGGGTTGGGGCGCGCAAGCCGGGCTGCTGCTCTCGGCGGCCGGGGCGGTAACGCTGCTGGGCGTCATCCTGGCGAAACCGGCCCGGGTTCAGAGCGGCAGCAGGGCGGTCAGTCGGGCTTCTTCGCGACGGCGACCATGGCCGGGCGGAGCAGGCGATCCTTGATCATGTAGCCGGTCTGCAACTCCTGTACGACCGTGCCTGGCTCCACCTCGGCGGAAGGCACCTCGAGCATGGCCTGGTGCTGGTTGGGATCGAGCGGCAGGCCCCTGGCGGCGATTCGGACAATACCGTGCTGGCCGAAAATCTTGTCGATCTCGCGCGAGGTCGCCTCGATGCCCGAGATCAGGCCCTTGAGCTTGTCGTCCTCGCGCAGTTCGCCGGGAATCGATTCGATCGCACGCGCCAGATTGTCGGCCACCGAAAGGATATCACGGGCAAAGCCGGTGGCGGCATAGGCGCGGGTGTCGGCAATGTCCTTTTCGAGCCGGCGGCGCACGTTCTGCGTCTCGGCGCGGGCATAGAGCGCTTCCTGCCTGGCCGCATCAAGCTGGTCGCGCAGCAGCGCAAGCGTGTCGGTGTCCTTGTCGAGCATATCTTCGGGGACACCCTTCAATTCCTCGGCCACCGCCGCATCATCCTGCGGCTGCGTTTTATCGTCGGTCATTTATCCTGATTTCCGCCTTATCCGATCAGCTTGCCCAAGCTCTGGGCAGTGAAATCCACCATGGGGACGACTCGCGCATAATTCAACCGCGTCGGCCCGATTACCCCCACCACTCCGACAACCCTGCCCTCGCGGTCGCGACAGGGCGAGGCGATCACCGACGAGCCGGACAGTGCGAACAGGCGATTTTCCGAGCCGATGAAGATTCGCGTCGATTCGGCCTCGCGCGCCAGATCGAGCAGTTCGGCGACGGATTGCTTGTCCTCAAGGTCGTCGAGCAGCCGGCGGACGCGCTCGAGATCGGTCAGGGCCGCCTCGTCGAGCAGATTGGCCTGTCCGCGGATGATCAGCACCGGCCGGCGCATCGCATCCTCGCTCCACACCGCCAGGCCGCGCTGAACGAGATCGCGGCTTGCCGCGTCGAGCGCCGAGCGGCCCGAGACGATCTCGGCCTGCATTGCCCGGGCTGCTTCGGCCAGAGTCCGGCCGGCGAGATGGGCGGTGATATAGCTCGACACTTCCTCAAGCACGCCGGACCGCACCGGAACGGGCAGCGGGACGATGCGGTTCTCGATCGCCCCGTCCTCGCCGACCAGCACTGCCAGCGCCCGATCCGGCGCCAGCGGCACAAGACTGAGCTGCGCCAGCCGCGGCTCGATACGCGGCACCATGACGATGCCGGCACAGGCGGACAGATCGGACAATACGGCGCTGGTGGCGGCAAGCGCGTGCTCGATCGGGCCGGGCTCGAACAGCCGCCGCTCGATCGCCGCGCGTTCATCGGCGGTCGGCTCCGCCGCCTGCATCATCCCGTCGACGAAAAGCCGCAATCCCAGCTCGGTCGGCATCCGCCCGGCGCTGGTATGCGGCGCGGCAAGCAGGCCGAGCTGTTCGAGATCGGCCAGCACCGACCGGATCGAGGCTGATGAAAGGTTGAGGCTGACGCCATCGGCAGTCCGTGCACCCGCCAGCGTCTTCGAGCCGACCGGCTGGCCCGAGGCGATGTAGCCTTCCACCACGAGGCGGAATATCTCGCGCGCGCGGCTGGTCAGTTCGGTGATGGGCAGCGTGGACATGGTCAATCAGCGGGGGCCGGATAGCCCGGCCCTGCGGCATGGGGGGCGGCAGCGACGCCCGCCATCCCTGGAACCCATAGCCGATTGTGCATGTGCTTTCTCCGCCCCCGCTGTCACACAGGCCGATTGCCAGCCCCAAGGCTAGAGGATAGGGCGCCGGAAGCTCAAGCGAAAGGATTCCCATGCGACCCTCCGGCCGCGCGCCCGACGAAATGCGCGCCTTGTCTTTCGAGGCCAATTTCACCATCCACGCCGAAGGTTCGGTGCTCGTGTCCTTCGGCAACACCAAAGTCCTGGTCACCGCCAGCGTCGAGGAGAAAGTGCCGCCTTTCATGCGCGGCAAGGGCGAAGGCTGGGTGACGGCCGAATATTCGATGCTGCCCCGCGCCACGCACACGCGCGGCAGCCGCGAGGCGGCCAAGGGCAAACAATCCGGCCGCACGCAGGAAATCCAGCGCCTGATCGGCCGCGCGCTGCGCTCGGTCGTCGATTTCAGGAAGCTCGGCGAGCGGCAGGTCGTGCTCGATTGCGACGTGATCCAGGCGGACGGCGGCACGCGCACCGCGGCGATTTCGGGCGCATGGGTGGCGCTGCGTCTCGCGGTCGACAGGCTGATGGCCGAGAAGCTGGTCCTCGAAGACCCGCTGGTGCGCAAGGTCGCGGCGGTGTCCTGCGGCATCTACCAGGGCACGCCGGTACTCGACCTCGACTATGTCGAGGACAGCGCAGCCGATGCCGACGCCAATTTCGTGCTGATCGAGGGCGGCCACATCGCCGAAGTCCAGGCCACCGCCGAAGGCGCGACCTATGACGAGGAAAGCCTGCTCCGCCTGCTGCGCCTTGCCCGCATCGGCTGCGACCGCATTTTCGCGGCGCAGGAAAAGGCCGTCCGCGGCTGACCGCCATGCGCAGGCTCGGCTCCGAAACACTGGTCATCGCCACGCACAATGCGGGCAAGCTCGCGGAGATTTCGGCCTTGCTCGCCCCTTACGGGGTGAACTGCATCCCGGCGGGCGCGCTGGGCCTGCCTGAACCGGCCGAGACGGGCAGCACTTTTGCGGAGAACGCGCTGATCAAGGCGCGGTCGGCAGCGGTCGGCGCCGGCCTGCCCGCGCTGGCCGACGATTCGGGCCTCTGCGTCACCGCGCTTGCAGGCGCGCCGGGCGTTTACACCGCTGACTGGGCCGAACGGCAATGGTTCGAAGGCCCGCCGGGCCGCGACTGGTACATGGCCATGGGCAAGGTCGAGGGCCTGCT
>JAITWR010000041.1 GCA_031285165.1 Novosphingobium sp. | reverse complement strand
CAGTCTTTCGTTCAGGCCATGGCGGCCAGCCGGGGGCTGCCCGCGGCCGAGCGTGAACAACTGACACAAGCGCGCGATACGATCGGGCAGATCTGCTCGGGCGGCGCCGCCGGATCGCTGGTGGCGCCGGCGGGAATCAAAAGCGCGCCGGGCCGCGAGTTCCTGGCCTATCTCCAGGCGGCGGATGCTTTCTATGCCGGGGAATGGGACGCCGCGCACGACGGTTTCGCCACGCTGCGCGGATCGAAGGATGCCTGGCTGGCCGAAACTGCCGCCTATATGCTGGCGCGCACCGAGCTTAACGCCGCGCAGGCGGCGAGCTTTGACGTATGGGGCACGCTTGCGCTCGACAAGGTGGACAAGGCCGCGCTCGACCGCGCGCGCGCCGGGTTCGAGGACTATCTCAAGCGCCATGCCCGGGGCCGCTATGCCGCCTCGGCGCAGGGGCTGATGCGGCGCACGCTGTGGCTTGCCGGCGATGCCGCGGGCCTGTCGCGTGAATACGAGCGGATGCTCGGCACGGTCCCGGCCGCGACGCCCGGCGCCGCCGATCTCGTCGAGGAGATCGACAACTAGCTGCTGATCGGCAGCACCGGCAAGGCGTTCGATGGCCCGCTACTGCTTGCTGCCGTCGACCTGATGATGATGCGCGACGATGAGGGCGAGGGAAAGGTGATCTCCGCCGACCAGATCGCAAGCCAGCAGGGCCGCTTTGCCGGCCGTGACGATCTCTATGGCTTCGTCCTTGCCAGCCACGCCTATTACGTCGCAAAGAACATGCCCGAAGTCCTGCGGCTGATCCCCGAAGACTCGCGGCGGCCGGCCTATACGCCGCTTGCCTTCAGCCGTCAGGTGCTGCGCGGCATGGCCCTGGCGGCGACGGGGGACCGCAGCGAAGCCGGCTTCTGGCGCGACCTTCTCGGCGGGGCGAAAGGGCTCTACCAGCGCCCGCTGGTCGAGCTGGCTCTGGCGATGCATTACGAGCGCGCGGGCAAGCTGGCCGAAGTCTTCGCTCCCGACTCGCCGATCGGAGAGGTCGCGATCCGCGAGATACTGCTGGAAAATATCGCCGGGCCGGACCTGCTGCGTACCGCGGCGCGCAATGACAGGCGCCCGCAGCACGAGCGCGATGTCGCGCTGTTCACGCTGCTGCACAAGCAACTCGGCACCGGCGATTATGCCGGCTTTCTGCGCGACAGTGCGCTGATCCGTGCCGATGCTGCGAAAGACGGTTCTCCGAACGGGCTGCGCGAGCAGGGCGTGCCGCTCGGGCTGTTCCGCGCGGGCACCTGGTCTGATGGCTATGCCTGCCCGGCGCTTGCCGCCACTGTCGCCGTGCTGGCGCGCGATCCGCGCGACGCAAAGGCGCGGCTGTGCCTCGGCGACTTCTACCGCCTCAACGGCTTCGATGGAGACCCGGAACGGCCCAAGCGTGACGAACTGGGCGGAACGCCCACGCTGTTCCCCGGCACGGCCACGCCGCGCGGCGCCATTTATGCCGATATCATCGCCGATGCGAAGGCACCCGCTGCCGACAGGGCCTATGCGCTTTACCGCGCGGTGAACTGCTACGCGCCGAGCGGCTTTAGCACCTGCGGCGGCGCCGAGGCCGCGCAAAGCCAGCGCCGCACCTGGTTCCAGCAGTTGAAGCGCGATTACCCCTCCAGCCCCTGGGCGCAGAAGCTGCGCTATTACTGGTGAGGCGGGGCCGGTTCGCCGCGCTGCTGGGGGCAGTACTGCTGGCGGGCTGCGGCGGGCAGGCGGCGGAGCGGGTCGATCCGGCCGATCACGATGCCTTCTTCCTCTGGGCCGGAGTGAAGCCGCACGCGGCGCTGGCGCGGGCGAAAACGGTCTATCTCCTGTCGGGAGAAGTGCAGGCGGGAGACAACGCGCGTCTCGTGCCGCTGCGCCCCGGCACGCCGCATGTCCGCCATGCGGAAATCTGGATGACCGTCCGGGTTGAGCGGCTCGACTGGCGGGAGGGCGTCTATCGCCGGATATTCACCGATCTTGCGCGCTGGCAGGCGGCGGGTAACCGCCTTGCCGGGCTACAGGTGGATTTCGACGCCCGCACGCGCGGGCTGGCGGACTATGCGCGCTTCCTTGCCGATCTGCGCCGGCGGTTGCCGGAGCGCTATCGCCTCTCGGTCACCGGCCTGCTGGACTGGAGCGCACAGGGCGATCCCGCCGCGCTGGGCAAGCTGGCCGGTATCGTCGACGAGGCGGTGATCCAGACCTATCAGGGACGCAGGACGATTCCGGGCTACGAACGCTATATGGCCTCGCTCCGGCGCCTGCCGCTGCCTTATCGTGTGGGCCTGGTCGAAGGCGGTGAATGGCGCGAGCCGCAGGGCCTGACGGATGACCCGGAGTTTCGCGGCTACGTGGTCTTTCTGCTGCCTGAACGGCAGACCGGCTTTCAGCCTTTCAGCACTTCGACCGCCGCGCCGGGCCGGAAGCAGATCAGCGGGATGCGGCGTTCGGTCGCCCGCCGATAGTCGGTATAGGGCGGATAGACCGCCGCCATGAAGGCCCATAGCCTTTCGCGCTCATCGCCTTCGGGCTCTCGCCAGGTCGCATGGAAGGCCTGGGTGCCGATCTGGATCGTGGCCTCGTCCATGGCCGCAAGGTTGCAGTACCAGCCCGGATGGACATCGACGCCGCCCTTGGAAGCAACGATCAGCACTTCGCCATGGACGGTGCCGTAGATCAGCGGCGCGATCCGCCGTTCGCCGCTCCGGCGGCCGATGGTTTCGAGCAGCAGCGTTGTGGTGAAGGCGTGGCCGCCGATTGCCGAGAAATCCCGAATATGGCCTTCGCACCCGCCGGATGCGACATAAATGTCGCGGTGCCGGGCAACGCTGTCGAGCGTCGCCTGTTCGATCGCAGTCATGGTGACCTTGCCGTTGCTCACAAGCTCTCTCCCCGGCTCGCCATCGCTCGGGTGAATGCGGATATCAGCGGACCCGGGGGCCGCCGAAAGGCAGCGGCGGCGGAGGCCGGCGGGCGCCGCGCGGGAGTTGCGCCTGATAGGCGCGGCCGCAATGCTCCACGCAATAGGGGAAGCCGGGGTTCACTTTCTCGCCGCAGAAATGGAAGTCGGGCTCGCCCGGATGGCCCATCGGCCAGCGGCAGATGCGATCGTTGAGATCGAGCAGGCTGGTCTTGCCGGCGATCTCGGGGCTTGGCTTGGCCGGAACCAGACGGCGCGGCGGTGCCGGCGGGATCGGCGCCTGCTGGTCGCCGGGGCCCTGGCGCAGAAAGCCGCCGGGGCCGACCGAGACGATGCGCGTCTGCGGCGTCGCGGGCTGCGCCATGCCGGCCGCGGGGGGGACGGGTGCAGCGGCAATCGGCGCCGGAGGTGCCGCCACGGGGGCGGCAGCCGGACGCGGCGGCTCAACCGCGGCCTCGGCCTCTGCTTCCGGGGGTTCCGGCGTGGGCTCGGCGGCAGCCGGCGCCGCTGTCACCGCTTCGGTCTTGTCATTGGCCTTGGCGTCATTGGGCTTGACCGGGGACGGGCGCGACTTGAGGCCCAGGCGATGCGCCTTGCCGATCACGGCATTGCGGCTCACCCCGCCCAGCTCCTCGGCGATCTGGCTGGCGGTGGAGCCGCCTTCCCACATCTTCGTCAGCTTTTCGATCCGATCGTCGGTCCAGCTCATGCCTTGTCCACTCGTTCCATTCGCCTGAAAGGCGCGCCTCACCGCTTGCCATGGCAAGGGCCACCCGATAGGCGCCGTGCCATGGCCGATCAACCCCGCAACTCCGAAGCCGCCGGCACGCCGGACGCGAAGCCGGTGCGCCGCACCTTTCCGGCGCAGGGGGAGGTCGTCATCCACCAGGTCAACTGGATGGGGCTCAAGACCCTCTATATGAAGGAGGTGCGGCGTTTCTTCAAGGTGCAGACCCAGACGATCTGGGCGCCCGCCGTCACCACCCTGCTGCAACTGATGATCTTCACCCTGGCCCTGGGCCGTGGCGACCGTCTGGTGCTGGGCGTGTCCTTCGCCACTTTCGTCGCGCCCGGCCTCATCGTCATGGGCATGATGCAGAACGCCTTCCAGAACGCCAGTTTCTCGTTCCTCTCGGGCAAGATGCAGGGGACGATCATCGATTTCCTGATGCCGCCGCTGTCGGAAGGAGAACTGATGGCCGCGATGGTCGCCGGGGCGGTGACGCGGGCGGTGCTGGTCGGCATGGCGGTGGCCCTGGCCATGCTGTTCTGGCCGGGGGTGAGCCTGGCCGTCGCGCATCCCTGGGCGGTGGTGTGGTTCGGCCTGATGGGTGCGATCCTGCTCGCTTTCCTCGGCCTGCTCTCGTCGATATGGGCGGAAAAGTTCGATCACAACGCGGCGATCACCAATTTCTTCGTCACCCCGCTCACCATGCTGTCGGGCACTTTTTACGTGATCAGCAACTTGTCCCCGGCTTTCCAGGCGGTGAGCCGGGCGAACCCGTTCTTCTATGTGATTTCGGGTTTCCGCTTCGGCTTCCTGGGCGAAAGCGACATTGGCCACACCAACCTCGCTGTACTGCACGGTGCCATCGGCCTCGGCCTGCTCAACGCCGTGCTGGGCATAGCGACCTACCTGGTCCTGCGCTCGGGCTGGAAACTGAAAAGCTGACCTGGAACGATTTCCATCGCAGATTTTCCGGGGTTTCCAACCGCTATGAACGCGGGTGAATCAGACAATGCCATAGCCCTTGCACGCCCGCCGCAGCCTGCCCTCGATAAAGCCGAACTCATGGCCCATGCCGAGGGGGGCGCTATTTTCCGCGCGCCATGTCGAAGCTGAAGCCGAGGTGGTCGTGGAAGCCTGTGGGCACCGGGCTGAAGACTTCCCGATGCGAACGGTCGCCGATCTCGTCCAGGCGTCCGGCGACATCCTCGATGGTCCATTCCGGCTGATAGACGCCGCGGGTTTCGGCGATATAGGCTTCGGCCATGCGCCCGGCCAGCGAGACGAAAAGCCGGCCTGAAGCCTTGCAGTCCTCATGGGCCAGCCAACCGACCGCCGGCGCGACCAGTTCCGGCCCCCATGGCGGAAACCCCGCGGTATCCCGGCCCTCGGCCAGCCGCGTCTGCGCCGCCGGCACGATGCAATTCACCCCGACCCCATGTTCCAGCCCTTCCAGGGCCAGCGCCCAGGCAAGCCCGTTGAGCGCGCCTTTCGCGGTGCAATAGGCGGCGACATTGCGCTCGCCGTAAAGGCCGGCGATCGATGCGACCAGGATGATCCGGCCGTAACCGGCATCGCACATGCGCGGAAAAACCTCCCTGGCCAGATGGAAGGCGCCGGCGATCTGCACGTCGAGGACCGCGGAGAAATCCTCGTAGCTGAGATCGCGGAACGCCCCGCGCCGATTGATCGTCGCATTGTGGATGAGGATGTCGACCTTGCCGTAATTGTCCAGCGCTGCCCCGACGATCGCCCGGCAGCCTGCGGCTGTGGTTACCGTGTCGCCATTGGCGATGGCCTCGCCACCGGCGGCACGGATTTCCGCCACGACCGCATTGGCCATGCCGATGTCGGCCCCGTCGCCCTGGCGGCTCGTGCCGAGATCGTTGACGACAACCTTTGCTCCCCTTGCCGCAAGCAGCAGGGCATAGGCACGGCCGAGTCCGCCGCCGGCACCGGTGATCACGGCGACACGGCCGTCGAAGCGTTTTTCATCCATTGCGATCATCCCATCAGGTCTTCGAGAGGCATACGGACAGTTTTTAACACCCAGGCAAGGAGCGTGTAGCTGCCGGCAAGGAACATCAGTTCCATCAGTTCCCTGGAGGTCAAGCGCGCCGCAAGCGCTGCCCACAGATCGTCATCGATATCATGATCCACGCACAGCGCGTCGGCGGCGCGCAGGCAGAGCCTTTGCAGGTCGTTCCACAAGGGAGCGTCCGGCCCCTGCCTGATCGCCGCATGGTGTTCGGGGCCGATGCCGAGCGGTGCGGCGATCTGCACGTGGAGGTTCCATTCGTAATCGGACCGATAGCGCCAGGCCACCCGCATGATCACGATTTCGCGGAGGAAGGGATCGAGCACGCCTCTCGTCAGGGCATGGTTATAGCGCATCCAGTTGGTTGCAAGCTGCGGATGGTTCGCGAACCAATGGGTGAAATTGTACTTCGAGCCGTTCTTCCGCCCCTCTTCACCTTCATAGACGGCGAAAAGATCGCGTACCTCGTCGGTCCATCCCTGCGGCGGGATCGAAGGCATCCGCTGGGAGCCAACGGGAATCGCTGTGCTGTCGGCCATGGCCAATCCCCTGGACTTCTGGAATGCCGGCAGCGCGCCATCGGCGCGGCACCGGCATCGCGGTGACATGATCAGTCGTTGCGCACCACGCGGAAGCCCCAGCTATGGCCGACGTAGGTTGCATGGCGGGGCGCGCGGACGGCCGCATAGGTCGAGAACGCGGCATTGCCGTATGAACCGCCGCGCGAGGCGCGGGCATCGCAATCGCCGGTCGTGCGGGTCGAGCCATCGGCCGGCGTCGTCTTCAGGTCATCGGCCCAGCAGTCAGCAGTCCATTCCCAGATGTTGCCGAGCATGTCGTACAGCCCCCAGGGGTTGGGCTTGTAGCTGCCGACCGGCGATGTCCAGGCATAACCGTCGTCGCACTGGAAACGGTATTGCGGGCCGGTCGGCACATTGCCCAGCGCTTTTGCCTGGGCGAAATCGGGCTGGTTCGAATAGGCGCAGCCATCGTCACGAACATCGCCCCAGAAGAAGTCGGTTGTCGTGCCCGCCCGCGCCGCATATTCGTACTGCGCCTCGTTCGGCACGGCATAGCGGTGCCCGGTCTTCCTGCCGAGCCAGGCCGCATAAGCCGCCGCGTCATCCGCATTCACGCAGACGACGGGGTGATTGTCGTCCTGCGGGAATCCGGGGGAACGCCAGGTGAAGCCGCGCACGTCCTCGTAGATGAAATGGCCGTCCTGCGTGTGCTGCGAATAGCACGAGTTGGCCGCCTGATAGCCGCTTTCATCGACGAACTGCCGGAACTGCGCCACCGTGACGGGATACATGCCCATCGCAAAGCCCTGCCGGAAAGTGATCGGCCTCAGCGGGAAAGCCTTGCCCGTCTGCGACGCAGGCATGCCGCGTCCGGCCTCCGCTTCGGGCTTGATGCCCATCGTGAATGAACCGGCCGGCAAAGGCATCATTTCCGGGCAGTTTTCACAGTCGCGAAACGCTTTGCCGGGAACCTGCGCCGCTGCGGGCTGTGCCGGGGCAGGCGCGGAAATCAGCGTGCCGGCCATCAGGGCCGCCGCGATCATCAAGAACATTTTTCGGATGCGCATCGTAATCTTCCTGTCTCGAACATTGTCCGGCCGGCGGTCGGGCGCCGCATCGGTGCGGGCGATGATGGCCGCGCCGCTCACTGGAAATAGTCCGGTGTCGGATAGGTTGGGATGTAGATGAATTTCGGTGTCTCCCAACCGGCCCGCATCACGACCACCGCGCGCCTGGCCGGATCGATGAGCCTGAGCGGGAATGTCCGGGCCACGTAATTGTCCTGCATCCCGATCCGGGCGAGATACTCCTCGAACTCCGCGATATTGGCGACGTTATGCGAGGCGACGACGCGGGTTGCGATCTTCTCTATGCCGATCGGCGTGATGTGCGCGAACGTGAGGTTGAACACTCCCTTGTCTGCCGGCCGCCCGGCAACGGTAAGGCCCGGCTGGCGTCCTGAAATGCAGTCGGCGAACTTGCGCAATTCTTCATCGGTCAGAAAATCGCTGGCCCAGATGCGCCGGTATTCATCCACCTGCAAGGCATCGAGAATATCGTCGTTGCGCAGGCCGGAACCCCACGTCTGCCGCATGTCGTCCATGGAACGGACCGGCACGGTAGCCAGCCTGGCAAGCGCGGCCTGGCGTGCCTCGGCAACCGAATCGGCTTTCGCTATGAGATCGTAATGGTTCGGACTGCCTGCCTTTTCGGCGTGCAGCCGCGTGAATTCCGTCTGGGTCATCTCGCTGACCAGCGACAGGCGCTGAACTTCGTTCAGCGACGACAACGGCCGCGTCGTGAAATCGGTCACGCGGCAAGCGGCCGCCATGGCATTGCCGCTCGATACGGCAAGCGCGGCGATCGCGGCAAACCCTACGGCTTGCGACAATTTTCCGAAGTTCCATCCGAACCTCTCCCGACAGACAGGCATTTGCTATCCTCCGTTTGGCCGGCCTCGCTTCGAGGCGCTTTTCCGGGCCGTTTACACAATCTCGCAGTCGGGCCGGATCGCCATGTCCGGCCCGCCATTCACGCAGCATCGGCCAGCGGCCAAAGCTGGTCCGCCACCGATCCGGCTTGCGCGCCTCTGCCCCCGGCTTCGCCCTGGAGCACTTTCAGCCGGTAGGTCCACAGATGCAGCGGAAATTCGAGCGTGAGCCCCATGGCGCCGGAAAACTGGTGGCAGTCGTTGATCACCTTGCGCATGGCTTCCTGCGCATAGAGCAAGGCAACCGCAGCCTCTTTGGCATCGTCCGCATAGGCGGCCCGGAACGCGAGCCAGCGGCAGGCACGTACCAGTTGGGCGTCTTCGGCCAGACGATGCTGGATGGCCTGGAAATTGCCGAGTGGCTGGCCGAACTGTCGGCGCTCCCTGACATATTGCACAGTGTGCCCGACTGCCCCGCGCATAAGCCCGGCCGCTTCGGCCGCCACGCCGATCAGGGCGCGGCGCCGCACGGTTGCCGCTTCCGTGCCGGAAAGCTGCCTGGCGTCGTGCGGCAAAGCCGAAAGCACCGCGATCGGATAGGCCGCAACGCCTGTGACGGGCCGGGCGATGTCAGCGCAAGGCGTGCCGGCCGTGACCCGCCCATCTTCGATCACGACAACGGTGCGCGCCACGGGCAGAAACCGGACCGGTCTGCCGACACCCCAGGCGACGGCAACCGGCGCGGCAAGGCCAAGGGCTGCGCCCAGCATGGCCGAAGCGGCAAGCTCGACACTCACCGGGCAATGCGCGGCGGCTTCCGTCATCATCGCCGCTTCGAGCAGCCCGAAGCCAGGCTGCCCGGTGATTTCCAGAAATCCGCTTGCGGCAAGCTCTGCCTGCAATTCACCGCTATAGGCGACATAGCCATGCTGCCCCGGTGGCGGTGCACGAAAGCGTTCGAGCAGGCTCTCGAACGCGGTCATCAGCAGATGCTGGTCGTCCGAATAGTCAAAGTCCACGGGCAACTCCCAGGCCCAGCATGTCGCGGGCAACGATGTTCAGTTGAATTTCCGCCGCGCCGGCGGCAAGGCCCGCCGCAATCGCGCGCTTGTGGTGCGTTGCGACCATGGGGTCGGCGTCGGACGAAAAGAGGTGTGGCGCCCAATCGAGGACGAAATCGGCCACTTTGCGTTCGGCAAGGACGATGGCGTAGCGCGCCATGCTGGCGATCCCGCTGCCCGGCCGGCTTTTCGAGCGCTGGTCGACCGCTTCATAGGCCATCATGCGGGCGCCTTCGCAGGAGGCATAGGCATCCGCGGCAGCCTGGCGGGCAACCGGGCCGAAAGCCGATGCAGCCTGAAGCTGCATCACGGCGCGATCCAGAGTCTTCAGCGCCAGCGCATATCGCGGAATGCCGACACGCTCGAAATTGAGCGAATAGCGGATGACCTCCCATCCGGCATCCTCCGGCCCCAGCCGTTCGCCGGCCAGAACTTCCACGTCGTCGAAAAACACCTCGTGGAGATCGCCGTCGCCGACGACACTGGCGATCGGCCGGACGGTGATGCCGGGGCGGTTCATCGGCAGCAGGAACACGGAAACACCGCGTTTCCCCTCGCCGGTCCTGGCAACCAGAATACAGAACTCGGCGAGCCGCGCGTATGAAGTCCAGATTTTCGATCCGTTCACGACATAGCGGTCTCCGTCCCGGACCGCCCTGGTCCGAATCCCCGCAAGATCGGAGCCGCCTGACGGCTCCGAGAAACCCTGGCACCAGATCACATTGCCTTCGCGGATGCGGCCGAGATGGTAGTTCTTCTGCCCGGCCGTGCCGTATTCGAGAATCGTCGGGCCGATCCAGTTGACATTGTAATACTGCGGACCGCGAGGCTCCCCCACTTCCCAGAGCTGTTCGCCGATGATGAAATGCTCCCAGGCGGAAGCGTTCACGCCGCCGTATTCCTCCGGCCAGTGCGACAGCAGCAGCCCGGCCTCATGCAGTTTCGGGCAGATTTCGCGGGAAAAGTCCGTTACGGCCTGAGAGCCGGGGCTCAGTGCAGCCGTTGCCTGCCAGTCGGCCGGCAGATTCGCAGCCAGAAATTCGCGGGCTTTTATCCGCACCGCGTTTTCTTGCGGGGTCCAACCAAATTCCATTTTCGCTATTCCGGGTGCCGGCGCGCGAAAACGCGCGCTTGAATTGCCCCCATGGTTACGCTCCGGCGCGCCGGGTCAATCTCGTAACAAAATATTTACCATATTATGAAATATATTTTTCGCCATCCGGTGTAGGCCATCCCGCGCACCGGGGCGGGCCCTCCCGCGCGAATCACTTTTGGTAAAGAGGCTGAATCGGGGTGCGGATTCCTCAGACGCAACGAACAATGCGGTGCCGCAAGCGGATCGGCCTTCGTCCGGCCATCCCGGCGCACCCTTATTTTCATATTATGGCAATTTTTAGCACGCGCCCTTGCAGCGGGCTGGAGCGGGCCATTAGCCCTCCCGGCCAGGCCCTGTCGGGATGCCGATCCCGCGCAGGATCGCCCGGGCACAAACAGGGCTGGAGGATCGGAAGGGTTCGGGATGAATGCTCTTGTATCTTTGACCAGGCAGGCGCTGGCGTTCGATCCCGCCCGGCAGGCGATCGAATGGCAGGACGCATGGTTCACATGGGGCCAGCTTCGTATCGTGGCCGAACGTGTGAGGGACTTGCTGCGGACGGCGCAGGCAGACCCGCGCGCGCCTGTCGCGCTTCTGCCGCGCAACTATCCCGGCGCGGTCGGCGCGCTTTTCGGCATTATCTGCGAAAGCCGGAATATCCAGATGGTCCACGTGTACCAGTCGGCGGAAGGCATCGCGCGCGATATAACGCGCCTCCGGCCGGCGGTCGTCGTGGCGATGGCCGCCGATTTTTCCCCGGCCGTATTGCAGGCCATGAGCGATGCGGGAATCGCCGGCATAGCGATCGATGGTCTGATCGCCGGATTTGTCGAGGGTCTGGAACGGTCGACGATTGCCGCCCCTCTCCGCCAGGGACCGCCCGGGTTCGAGCTGTTGACCAGCGGGACGACCGGCCCGCCCAAACAGTTTCGGCTCAGTTACCGAATGCTTGCCGAGCATATGGTGCAAAACAACATCTTCGGTACGCAGGATGCAACGGAAACCGCGAAAATCCCGCCTTTATTCCAATACCTTTCGTTCAGTACCATCACGGGGCTGTATCTGGTCCTGCCCACGCTGCTCCACGGGATACGGATCACTTTGACGGATCGCTTCACTCTCAGGCAGTGGCATACATGGGTCGTGCGCCATCGCCCGACGATGGCCGGGCTGCCGCCGCCGGCGATCCAGATGATACTGGAAGCGCAGCTCCCGGTGGAGGATCTCGCCTCATTGCAGTACGCGGGGACCGGCGCTGCGCCGCTCGACCCCAATCTCCAGCGCGCTTTCGAGGACCGCTACGGCATTCCGATCCTGCTGACCTATGGCGCGACGGAGTTCGGCGGGCCGGTAGCCCAGAATACCTGGGCATTGCGCAAGCAATGGGGCGGCGCCAAATTCAACAGTGTCGGCCAGGGCTTTGCCGGCGC
>JAITWR010000038.1 GCA_031285165.1 Novosphingobium sp. | reverse complement strand
GGCCTGGTGGCAGGGCAAGGTCTATGTCGGCACGCAGGACGGCCGGCTGATCGCGATCGACGCCAGGACCGGCCGGCCCGTCTGGACGCAGCAGACCTACGATCCGGACATGGCTGCCTATATCAGCGGTGCTCCGCGCGTGCTCGGCGGGCGGGTGCTGATCGGCTATGGCGGTTCGAACGGCGTCAGCCGCGGCTATGTCACCGCCTATGATGCCGCGACCGGCAAGCAGCTCTGGCGCTTCTTCACGGTTCCCGGCGACCCCGCGAAAGGGTTCGAGAACAAGGCCATGGCAATGGCCGCGAAGACCTGGTCGGGCGAATGGTGGAAATACGGCGGCGGCGGTGACGTGTGGAACTCGATCGCCTACGATCCGGCCGGCGACACGGTCTATTTCGGCGTCGGCAGCCCCTATCCGTGGAACCACAGGCTGCGCAGCCGGGGGAAGGGCGACAACCTGTTCATCGATTCGATCGTCGCGGTCGACGGCGGGACCGGCGCTTACAAGTGGCATTACCAGACCGTTCCCGGCGATACCTGGGACTTCGACGCGACGATGGATATCGAGCTGGCCGATCTCACCATCGGCGGGCGCCCGCGCAAGGTGCTGATGCAGGCGCCGAAGAACGGTTTCCTTTATGTCATCGACCGGACCGACGGGAAGCTGATCTCGGCCGAGCCTTATGTGCCGGTCAACTGGGCATCGCGGATCGATCTCGCCTCCGGCCGCCCGGTCGAGGCGCCGGGCGTGCGCTATGACCAGGGCAAGCCGGTCAGCATCGCGCCGTCGCCGCTTGCCGCGCACAACTGGCTGCCGATGGCGTTCAGTCCCCGGTCGGGGCTGGTCTATATCCCCGCGGCCGATTTCAAGGTGACTTACAGCGAGCCGTCGCCCGACTGGAAGCCTGCGACCGACCGCAACACCGATGCCGGGGCGAACATGATCGGCGGGCCGCTGGTCGGTGAAAAGCCGCCGGTGGGCGCGCTGATCGCCTGGAACCCGGTGACGCAGAAGCCGGTCTGGCGTGTCGAGCACCCGACCTATATCAACGGCGGCGTGCTGGCGACGGGCGGCGGTCTGGTGTTCCAGGGCACGGTCGACGGCCTGTTCAAAGCCTATTCGGCGACCAGCGGCGCGCAGCTATGGGCCTTCGACACGCGCGCGCCGATGATCGCGCCGGCCATCACCTATGAGGCCGGGGGCAGGCAGTACGTTACCGTGCTGACCGGGCTCGGCATGGCTTATCCCAAGAATGCCGGTGCGCTCGGCGGCCCCGATATCGAGCGCTACGGACTCGATCCGCGCACCCAGGCCCGGCGCCTGCTGACTTTCGTGATCGGCGGCAAGGCAGCGCTGCCGCCGCGTGCGCAGGCGCCGCAGGCTTTCGCGGACCCCGGCTTCAAGCCCGATCCGGCCCGCTTCATGCCGGGAGCCACGGCATTCACACGCTATTGCGGCGATTGCCACGGCAGTCTGGCGGTGGGATCGATCCAGGCGCCCGATCTGCGCCGTTCGCCGCTGCCGCTCGATCGGCCGTCTTTCGTCCAGATCGTCCGCGCCGGCGCGTTGCAGGCGCAGGGCATGCCGAAATTCGGCGAACTGACCGACGCGCAGATCGACGACATCCGCTATTACATCCGCGCCCGCGCTGCCGATCTGCGCGGCCGGGGAGGCAAGCCGGATGAGGGCGGGGTGTCGCTCAAGCTGAAATGAGTGTCCGACCCGGAAATTCACCGGAGCCCGGCGAAAACGGGATTGCGATGATCTCGACGGCGCCGCGCGATGGCGCTACCGGACGGACGACACTGAACACGGGACGGAACAATGAGCGATAGCAAAGTAGCGATCATCACCGGCGCCGGCAGCGGCATCGGGCTGGAGACGGCCAGACTGCTGCACGCGGCGGGCCATGCCATTGTCGGCGTCGGCCGCGATACGGGCAAGCTGGCGAAGCTGGAGCAGGCGCTGGGCGGTGAGCGGGTCGTCACGATCCCGGTCGACGTGACCGCCAGGGACGCGCCGCAGAAGATCGTCCGGACCGCGCTCGATGCTTTCGGGCGGATCGATTACCTCGTCAACAACGCCGGCATCGGCAGCCCCAAGCCGCTCGACGAAACCGACGACGAGACGCTCGACAACTTCCTCGACATCATGCTGGTCGCGCCGTTCCGGCTCTGCCGCGAGGTGATCCCGCATCTCGGCGCGGGGTCGAGCGTGGTCAACATCACCTCGACCTTCGCGCACATCGGCGGCCGGCGCGGCGGTGCCTATTCGGCGGCCAAGGGCGGCCTCAAGTCGCTGACCGAGCACATGGCCTGCGAATACGGCCCGCGCGGCATCCGCTCGAACTGCGTCGCGCCCGGCGTCACCCGCACCGAGATGGTCGCGCACCGTTTCGAGGACGAGGCGTTCAAGCGCATCAATGTCGAGACCACGCCCTATCCGCGCCTTGCCGATCCCGAGGATACCGCGGCGGTCATCGCTTTCCTCTGCTCGCCGGGCAGCGAGATGATCAACGGCCAGTCGATCGTTGTCGACGGCGGCTGGACCAGGACCAAGTATCTCTCGCCGCGCGTCACCAATACCAGGTGGATCGACCCGGACTAGACGCGGCTCCCGCCGGGGCAAGCGTCCGTGCTTGCCCCGGCGCCGCTCTGCGGGAATAGTCGCATCACAGCCTGCGGGAGACGAGCGAATGATCAGAGGCATCCACCACATCGGCATGAATTGCCGCGACCTTGAACGGATGAAACGCTTCTATATCGAGGCGTTCGGTTTCGAACCGGTCGACGAGGACTTCGCATGGGTCGACGATTCGGTGACGGACTATATCATCGATGTGAAGGGCTCGGCCGCCAGGGGCGTGATGCTGCGTGCCGGCACCTGCTACCTTGAGATATTCCAGTACAGCGCGCCCGGGTCCGACCTTGCCGGGCCGCTGCGGCCCTATGATCGCGGCTATACGCATCTCTGTGTCGACGTGACCGACATCGCCAACGACATCGAACACCTCAAGAAATGCGGCATGACATTCAGCGACCGCGATTTCGTCGATGTCGGCCATGTGAAGACGCTCTACGGCTACGACCCCGAAGGCAATATCATCGAAGTGCAGCAAACCGCGCCGGGCAATGCCTTCGCATTGAGCGAGTTGAAGCGATCATGAAAATCCTTCCCTGACCGGGAAGGGAGCCGCTCGCCGTTGCGCTCTGTCCGAACCCGTCACCCTGAAACAAGTTCAGGGTGACGGTGTGGGCAGAGGGGGAGATGAGAGGTCAGTCTCTGGCCAGCAGCAGGGCCGCCGCCATGGGGCCGCCGCCGGAAGTGGCGACCGCGACTTTGGGATCGCCGGGGATCTGCCGCGCGCCGCCGGCACCGCGCAACTGGGTCACGGCCTCATGCGCGAAGCCGAAACCGTGCAGGCGCCCCGCGCCGAGCTGGCCGCCGCTGGTGTTCATCGGCAGTTCGCCGTCGCGGGCGATGCGGGCACCGCCCTCGATGAACCTGTGCCCTTCGCCGCGCTCGCAGAAGCCGAGGCCTTCGAGCCAGGTGATCGGCAGGAACGCGAAGCCGTCGTAGAACTGGACGGTGTCGACATCCTTGGGCCGGTAGTCGGTGTTCTTCCACAGATCCTGGCCGGCGTCATAGGCGGCGAACCAGTCGACCTGGTCCCAACTGTAGCGATCGACCGAGCCCGCTGTCGCGGCGATCCTGATCGGCTCCACTTTCACCTCGTCGAGCGCGTCGCCGGCCGAGACGATGATCACGGTCGAGGCGTCGCTGAAGCGGTCGCAATCGTAGAGGCACAGCGGCGTCGAGATCAGCCGTGCCGACATATATTTGTCGAGCGTCAGCTCTTCTTTGGTGATCGCCCGCGCGCGCGGGTTGAGCATCGCGTTCTTCGAGCCGTTGATCGCCACCATCGCCAGTTGCTCGCGCGTCATGCCGTACTTGTGCATGTGGCGCGCGGCGTACTGCGCGGTCCAGCAGGCAGCCGAGGTGGCCCAGAAGGGCGCGGTCCACTGCGATGCGCCCGATACGGTATCGTGCCGCAGCGGCATGTATTCCGCGGGATTGGCCATACCGCCGGCTTCATAGACGGTGCGGAAGCAGATGACGTGGCGGCAGATGCCTTCCTTGACCGCCCAGGCGGCCATGGCGATCGCCGAGAGCTGCGCGGGCTGTTCCATCGCGCCCATCTGCCATTTCGACTTGATGCCCAGCACTTCGATCAACTCGTCGGTGCCGACCGGCGAGAAGGCCAGGTAGCCGGCGGCCTTGCCGGGGAAGCTGAACACGCCGTCGATCTGATCGAGTGTCAGCCCGGCATTGTCGAGCGCTTCCTTGACGGCATCGATCGTCAGCAGCAGCGGATGGCGGGGCAGGCGGACGCCGACCTCGGACTGGCCGATGCCGGTGATATAGGCTTCGCGCTTGGCCATGGTTCAGTTCGCTCCTTCGACGTCGCTCGGGACATGCTTTTCGAAAAGGGGGAAGAAGATGCCGTCCTGCTCCTCGAAGGTGACGCGCACCTTGTCCCCGAAGTTCACGCTCTCGACCGGGCAATTGACGATATTGGTGGTGAGATAGACGCCGGGAGCGCCGTCGAGGCGGACGCGGGCGATCACGTAGGGCACTTCGAGGCCCGGCGCCCAGGGCTGGTGGTTGATCGAAAACGTATCGATCATGCCGGTGCCGGCGACGGCTTCGGGCACGACGTTTTCCGACTGGCAGTGCCGGCACAGGATGCGCGGCGGATGCGTGTGCCGGCCGCAGTCGTTGCACCT
Organism: Novosphingobium sp.; assembly: GCA_031285165.1. GTDB lineage: Bacteria > Pseudomonadota > Alphaproteobacteria > Sphingomonadales > Sphingomonadaceae > Novosphingobium. The sequence goes on along the minus strand of JAITWR010000038.1, from coordinate 10,827 downwards.
GGTGATGTTGAGCTTGCCTTCCGCACCGCCTGTCCAGAAGGCGCGGTTTTCCTGGTCGAGCTTGGGCCGGGGCCGGGGTGGGGACATTCCATTTGCTCCGATTGAGAGGGGACGATCAGTTGGGGCGCACATAGCCGGGTGTCAGCGCGCCGGTGATGGTGCCGCCGACATTGCCTTCGTCGGTGGCCAGAACCGCGCCCGTCACCGCGGCGTTGAGCGGGCTCGACAGCAGCAGCAGCGACCAGGCCTGCTCCTCGCCGGTCGGCATGCGGCCGAGCAGCGGGTGCGGATAGCTTTCCATGAAGGCCTGGCCCAGCACTTTGGCGCTTGCTTCCATGAAAGGCGTGCCGGTGGCGCAAGGGGCGATTCCGTTCAGGCGGATGCGGCGTTCCTCGGCCAGCCTGATCGCGGCCTGGTGAATCCAGACGGTCAGCAGTTCCTTCGAAGCGCTGTAGCCATCGCGCAGCCGGTCGGGATTGGCTTCATAGAAGCGGCGGATTTCGTGCGGAGCCAGCGCGACGATCTCAAGGTTTTCCGCCAGATGATGCAGCCAGCCGCGCGCGGCGGTGGACGTGATCAGGCAGACCGCGCCGCCGTCCCTTACCGCAGGCAGCAGTTCCTCGGTGAACTGGCGCGTGCCGGCATAGTTGATCAGCATGCAGGTGAGCGCGCCCACCGCATGCGGCGGCACGCCGGCGATGGGGAAAAGGAAATCGATCGGCCCGACCGCGCGCAGCTTCGCGGTTGCGGCGCCGACGCTGGCGGGATCGGCAAGGTCGACGCGGGTATAGCTGGCGCAGGCGACCCTGGGTTCGGCGATGTCGGCGATGTGGACGGTGGCGCCCAGCTTGCCGAGGAGGGCCGCCGCGGCCTCACCCATGCCCGAGGCGCCGCCCGTGAGCACGACAGTCGTGCCGCGATAGCCCAGTCCGTCGAGATTGCCTGTCATGCCGCTCGCTCCTCTCCGTATGCTTAGGCAGGACTCGCTATAGAACGGTCAAGCCCTTTGCCGCGATATTTTCAAGCCATCGCGCGGGCGGGTTTCATTTCGCGGCGAGGGTGATCCCGCTGGAGGCGGCGGGTGCGGTATTCCTCTCCCGTGCCGGGAGGATATCCCTAATCGATCACCTTGCGCGCGATCAGATCGTCCAGCCGCTCCTGCGGCAAGCCCAGAATCTCGCGATAGACATAGTCGTTGTGCTCACCCAGCGCGGGGGCGCCGCGTTCGACCCTGGCCATGTCGGGAGTCATCCGCCAGGACGGGCCGATGATCGGGCGCGGGCCGTTGTGCGGGTGGTCGACCATGCGGAAACCCTGGCGGTTCCAGAGGTATTCGTCCGAGCAGAGGTCGATCGAACTCATGCTCTTGAATGCCGGGACGCCCGCCTTGCGCAGACGGTCGGCCAGTCCGGCCGCATCCTGGCCGGCGGTCAGCCCGGCCAGTTGCGCGTCGAGCGCGCGGCGGTTGGCGACGCGCAATGCGGGCGTGGCGAAGCCGGGGTCCGCCGCCAGCGCGTCTGCCCCCATCGCCTCGCACAGCGCCTGCCATTCGGTGTCGTCGGCCACTGCGATGCTGATCCAGTCGGTGCCGGCGCAGGGATAGGCGCCGTGCGGGGCCATGTCCGGGTGATAGTTGCCGTCGGATTCGGGCACCTCGCCGGTCACGCTGTAGGCGAACAGGCTGTCGCCGACGAGGCTGGTCATCGTCTCGACCGCCGAAAGATCGACGAACTGGCCTTCGCCGGTGCGCTCGCGGTGATGGAGCGCGGCGATGGCGGCGAGCGCGGCAGCGGCGCCGGCGGTGGAATCGCCATAGCGGATGTTCATCCCCTTGGGCGTCTCCCCCTCGTGCCCGACCAGCGCGGTGAGGCCGCTCAACGAAGCGAAGCAGGGCGCATAGCCGGTCTGATAGCCGAGCGGCCCTTCGTTGCCCCACATCTTGATCGAAACCTGGATGATGTCGGGCCTGATCTTTCTCAAGTCCTCGTAGCCCAGCGTCGAACGCTCCATCGCGCCGGGACGGATGTTGTCGATGACGATATCGGACTGCGCGACCATCTGCTTGACGAGGTCCAGCCCTTCCTCCGTCTTCATATTGACCTGGACCGAGAGGATTTCCTGATTGATCGACAGGAAATAGGGCGCGGCGTTCATGTCGACACCGCCATAGGCGCGCATTTCGTCGATGTTCGACCTGCTTTCGACCTTGATCACCTCGGCGCCGAGGTGGGCGAGAATCTTGCCGGCATAGGGACCGGCCCAGACCTTGGTGATTTCGAGCACGCGGACGCCGGCGAGCGGGCCGCCACGCTGGGGGAGAGGCATCAGGCGCGCTCCACTTCGCTGTCGTCCGCTCCCAGCGCAGGCGCCGGGCCGGTGATGCGCACCGGGCTGGCGCTCATCCGGTAGGAGACGGTGGGGTACGCGACCGTGCCGAAAGCCGGGTGTTCGCCCTGCTGGAAGAAGCCGCGGTGGGCGAGCTGCTCGTGCCTGGGCAGGTCGGCGGCGGTGCTCACCGGCACCATGGCGACGCCGAGCTTCTGCGCGGCCTCGGTGATCGGCATCTTGTCCTGCTGCGCGATCCAGTCGGAGAACTGCCGGCGGAACGCGGCGACGTTGTCCCTGGTGCAGTCGAATTCCAGCCAGTCCTCGCGGAAGGCCCTGGCCCATGCGGGATCGCCCATCAGCTTGCGCAGGCCGTTCCAGTGGTTTCTGGTGGTCATGAAGATGTAGATGTGGCCGTCCTTGCAGGCGAAGGATGTGCCGGGGCCGCCCATGTCGTAAGCGGTGCGCTCGTTGCTCGGCTCGGCTTCGCCGGCAAGCATGCGGTCGAGCACACAGTCGATGCGGTTCAATTGCACCTCGACCTCGGAGATATCGATGAACTGGCCTGCGCCGGTCTTCCGCTGGCGGTGGAGCGAGGCGAGCAGGCAGGTCGTCGCGTCGATCGCCGATTCGTAGTCGGGCAGGAAGCGGCCTGCGCCTTTGAGCGGCGGCTTTTCATCCGGCATCTCGCTGGGCGAGTGATAGGCCCAGCCGCCGGCGTTGATCACGTTGATCGGCCGTGCCTTCTGCCATTCGGCAGGAGCGCCCTGGCCGAAGGGGGTGATGATGCAGTGGACGATATGCGGATGCGCCGCTGCCACTGCGTCCGCAGTCAGCCCATGGGCGGCGCCCCAGACTTCGTCGTGGTCGTCGATCAGCGCATCGGCGCGCGCCAGCAGCCGGTCGAGCGCGGCGCGGTCCCGGGGATTCTCAAGGTCCAGCACCACCGATTTCTTGTTTGTGTTGAAATAGGCGAAGACGGTGCTTTCGCCGTTCCTGAACGGCCCCATGCGCCGGGTCGGCGAGCCGCCGGGGCGTTCCACCTTGATCACTTCGGCGCCGAAATCGGCAAGGAGCTTGCCGGTGTTCTCGCCGGCGGGTCGCTCGGCGATCTCGATGATGGTGATGCCGGCGAGAGCGCCGGGGGGGGTGGTCATTTGCGATGCGCTCCCAGTTTCTTGCGCGCCACGGGATCGATCTCCACCCAGTCCGAGCCGGGGTAGATCGGTGCCGTCCCGGTGGCCTCGTCGAGCCGGGCGAGGTCTTGTGCGGTCAGCACGACATTGGCGGCGCCGAGGTTGTCCTCGAGCTGATGGGCCTTGGTCGCGCCGAGCAGGACGCTGTCGACCGCCGGGCGGGTCAGCAGCCAGGCAATGGCGAGCTGGGCCATCGAACATTGTCTGGCCCCGGCGATTTCCTGAAGGATCGGCAGCAGTGCGAAAGCCCGGTCGCGGTCGAACCTGAGCCAGTCGAAACTGGCGAAACGGTTGTCGTCCCTGGTCATGTCCCCGGCGGTGTATCTGCCGGCGAGGAAGCCGTAGGCGAGAGGGCTCCACACCGTCATGCCGAGGCCGAAGTGCCGCATCATCGCGACGGTGTCGCGTTCGACATCGCGGCCGAGCAGCGAGTAATACATCTGCCCGTGAGTGAAGCGGGCGAGGCCGTTCGCCTTCTGCTGCGCGATCGCTGCCGCCGCCTGCCAGGCGGGCCAGTTCGAATAGCCGATGTAGCGCGCCTTGCCGGCTTTCACGACCGCGTCGAGCGCTTCGAGCGTCTCTTCGAGCGGGGTGAAGGGGTCTGTCCGGTGGACGACATAGTAGTCTATCCAGTCGGTGCCGAGGCGCCTGAGGCTCTGGTCGATCGACCAGAGGATGTGGCGGCGCGACAGGCCGGAATGCAGCACCTCGCGATTGCCCGCGCCGCGGTTGCCGACTTTGGTGGAAAGCACGATGCGGTCGCGATGCGGTTTCAGCGCCGCCCCGAGCAGTTCCTCGGACTGGCCGCTGGCATAGACATCCGCCGTGTCGAAATAGTTCACGCCCGCGTCGAGCGCCTTGCCGACGAGTTCGCCGGCAAGCTCGGGGCCGACCTTGTAGAAGGCCCCGAGCGACTTGTCGCCGCGGGTGAAAGTCGAGCCGCCGAGGGCGAGTCGGGAGACGATCAGGCCCGTCGAGCCGAGCTGGGTATATTGCATGGCTTAAAGATTCCCCCTCCCCGCCGCCCGCGGCGACAGGGAGAAGCGGGAGAGGTCGCTTCCGGCCGCAGTCACGGTTTCGCACGGCCGCCGTAGCTGAGGCGCCAGTCGGCCGGGAAACGGGCGTCGTTGTTCTTCACCGAGTTGGCGAGACCCTTTTCCATGACATCGTCGCCGAGGCCCTGGTCGACGCCGCCCGAATCGTCGGCCATCATCGGCTTCATGCCTTCGAGGAAGCCGGTGATCAGCGAGCCCATGTATTCGCCGCGATGCTGCTTGTAGATTTCGAAGAACGTCTTCTGCGCAACGACGGTGTCGCTGGGCCGTGTCATCGAGCAGGCGAGGGCGTATTTCATCGTCTCCTCCTCCAGCTTGTCGCGCGGGACCACCGAGTTGATGAAATTGCAGTCGTACATCTGCTGCGCGGTGAAGGGGCGGCCAGTGAAGACCATCTCCATGAATTTGCGCACGCCCATCATTTCGCACCATGTCCACATGCGCGGACCCCAGCCGACATAGCGGAACGCGGCATGGCCGAAAAGCGCATCGTCCGAAGAGACGACGATGTCGGCATCGCCCGCGAGGTAGAAGTGCCAGCCGTAAGTGTAGCCCTTGCATTCGAGAATCGAGATCTTCTTGAAGTTCTGCAAGGACCGGCAACCGAAGCTGTCGTCGGCGTAGAGGTTGGTGATCGAACCGAGGAAGCGGTAAGTGCCCGGCGGGGGATATCTGACGGTGCCGTCTTCCGCGATCTTGAATTCGTGCAGCAGCGAGGTGCCCGGCTGCGGATTGAGCATGCCGTCCTGTTCTTCGAGGTCGGCGCCCGATCCCAGGTGCTTGCCTTCGCCGCGGATGACGAGAACCTTGACATCGTCGTCGATATTGGCGCGGTGAACCAGCTCGGCAAAGCGCAGGCGTGCCGCGATCGTCGGCGCGTTGAGCGCATCGGGGCGGTTCAGCGTGATCGTTGCGATCTTGGTCGCGGGGTCTTTCTCGTACAGGACAAGCTGTTCCGGCGGCGGACGGCGAAGCGTGGCTCTCATCGGTTCTCTCCCTTTGCGCGCGGCCGGTGTGCCGCGATGTCGTGTCGTGTCGTGTCCCTGGCGCGGGACGGGCGCGCCCGCATGGGACGCGCCCGCAATTCTATCGTCTATGGACGCATTTCAGCAATCGCGCTGGAGCTTCGTCCAGTCGGGCAGCCCGGGTTCCATGGCCATATATTTGTCGATCGCCTTTTCGAAGTGGCGGATGCGGATTTCCTGATAGTCGCCGAGCGTCAGGCCGGGCTTGGCGCTGGCTTCCAGCCCTTCCTGCTGGGCATGGAGGTTGTCCGTATCCTGATCGAGAATCGTGCCGAAGCCCGGGTCCATGCCTTTAGCCTCGCTGAAGGACTGGTGATCCTGCAATATCTCGACCTCGGCGGTTTCGGGGACCGAGCCGTCCCTGGGGCGCGGGCGCATGAACATCACTTCGTAGATCGTGCGGCGATGGTCGCGCGCGTCGGGGCGGAAGCGATAGATCATCGGCAGCGAGATGCCGGGGAACAGGAACAGGTTCGGGAAGAACGTGTAGCTGTAGGTGTCGAGCAGTTCGGTGTCGGAGACATGGCTGAGATCGGTGTTGGTCGCCGTCTCGAACATGCCGCGGAACATATCGGCCATGACCTGACGGGCGCGCTCGCCGTCCTTGAGCTGCGGTTTGGCGCCGCCCATCGATGAACTGTCGCCGAGAGTGAAGTTCTCGATGATGTCCTGCTCGCTGTATTTGCCGTAGAGCCTGGGGCTGACCACGCCGAGCGTCGAGATGAAGCGGTCGACGTGCTCGTCGTAGATGTCGTACTGCGAGTTGACATCGCCGTTGGCCGGGGCGACCTGCGGGTGCGTGTCGCCGACGTGATAGGCTTCCATGAAGGCCGCCATGGTCAGCTTCCAGTTGGCCGGATAGCTTTTCTGGACGTGCAGGTAAATGTAGCGGTCCTCGAGCTTCCAGGCCTTGAGATGCCCGGTCGCCGTCTTGCCGAGATAGTCTTCCAGGCCCGGTGCATCGGGGTCCATGTTGATCCAGACGAAGCCGCCCAGCCGCTCGACACGGGCTTCGGGCAGGCAGGTTTTCTTGCCGGCGAAGTGCGCGAAGTCCCACGTTTCGGGCAGTTCCTTCAGCGAGCCGTCGAGATTCCATCTCCAGCCGTGGAACGGACACCTGAAGTCGTTCGAGAAGCCGGTCGTGCCCGATGGCTTCAGCTTGGTGCCGCGATGGAGGCAGGCGTTGTAATGGGCGCGGATCTCATCCTCGCCGCAGCGGGTTATGACGAAGCTGTAGGGGCCGATGTCATAGACGTAATAGTCGCCGACATCGGGAATATGCTCCTCGCGGCAGGCCATCTGCCAGGTGCGGGTCCACATCCGCTCGAACTCGCCCCGGGCGAAGCTCGCTTCGGTGTAGCGCTCCTTCGAAACGTCCTCGCTGCCGAGGTATTCGTAGCTTTCGCTGGCGGCCCAGGCGGGGGCGGGGATCCTGTCGCGGGCGATGATCTCCTGCGTGGTTTCGGCCGGGCACCGCGCCTCGCCGGGCTTCAACATACCGGTTTCGAGATTCATGTGGGATAGCTCCTGATGCTTATTCCGCGGCTGCGAGCGCCGGCGAACGGGTGGATCGGGTGAGTGCGGGCGCAATCCGCTGGATCGCGCCGTCTTTCATCACGAGCGCGATACGCGCATGGTCGGCAAGAAGTGACGTGTCGGCCAGCACATCGCCATTGACCAGGATCAAATCGGCGAGCTTGCCGGCTTGCAGCGTGCCGAGATCGCCGTTGTCCATCATGGCAAGGCCGCCGTTGCGGGTGGCGCAGATCAGCGCGTCGGCCGCGCTGTAGCCGTAGTATTGCATGAACAGCGCGATGTCCTTCGCCTGCTCGCCCTGCTTGCTCCAGCCGAAGCCGTAGTCGCCGCCGATCAGGTGGCGGATGCCGCGCTTGCGCAGTTCCGTGTGTGTTTTCGCCGAGTTTTCGAGCAGGTCGCCGATGCCCATGTACCCGGCCACTTCGGGCGAGAGGCCGAAAGGCGTGGCATCGCCGGTCACCATCTGGTGCAGCAGGCCCACCGTGGGGGCGACGAAGATGCGGTCCTTCGCTTCTTCCATCAGGTCGAACAGTTCCTCGTCGGAATATTCGCAGTGGAACAGCCCGTCGACACCGGCGCGGATGCAGCGCTTGGAGCCTTCCGCCGAACGGGTGTGGGCGTTGATCTTGCGTTCCAGGTCGTGCGCGGTATCGACCGCGACCCTGATTTCCTCGAAAGTCATCGGCGTCGTATGGCCGGGAGTGCCGGGGTAGAAAGGGTCGCCCGAAACGTCGAGCTTGATGTTGTCCACCCCCTCGCGGATCTGGAAGCGCACCGCCTTGCGCATCTCGTCGGTGCCGTCCACCAGTGTCGAGGGGCCTATGCGCGGGTTGTGCTCCCGGCTTTCGTCGCCCATCGCGCCGGTAACGCTGATTTCAAGCCCGCCGGCGCGGATGCGCGGACCGGGAAGGCGGCCGGCATTGACCTCGTTGCGCACCGCGACGCCCAGCCGCAGCTTGGCCTCGGAAGCGCCGTAGGCGCTGGTAAAGCCCATTTCGATCAGCGCCCGCGCGCCGCGCGCGGCGGTGAAGACCTGTTCCTCCGGCGTGGGCGTGATCAGGTTCTCGGTGGCGCAGACGCCTTCGAACGAGAGGTGCGCGTGGCCTTCGGTCATGCCGGGCATGCAGAACAGGCCGGTGGCATCGATCTCGGTATCGGCTGCCTGTGCGGCCGCGCCATGGACTGCATTGGCGCCGACGGCGGCGATTCGGTTGCCCTCGACGAGCAGGTCGCCGACGAAGGGTGCGGCCCCCGTCGCGTCGAAAATCGTCGCATTGCGTATCAGTATCCCGGCCACTGGCCTCTCCTTTCGCAGCGGCCGGAAAGCTCCGGCGGCGGCAATTCGTGCGCCTGTTGCTTTAGGCTCCGGAAGCCTTGCGCCAAATGACTGGCAGGGCAGAGACGGTTTTCCACGGCGGTTGCCGCGGGCCGGGCCTTTCGCGTCGAGATTGACAGGATTGCACCGGATGCTAATGATTTGGTCAGCATGTGCGGCTGTCCGGGTGCCCCGGCAGTCAATTGGCGCCGCCTGCGGAACCTTTGCGTCGCAGCGGATTCTTGGGCATGGAGGCCGGGTAATCCGCCGGATGGATTTGGGGCGGATCAAGGAGGATTCCGAAGGATGGGTAATCTCAAAGTCACGATGACCGATATCAACGGTGCCACCAGGACGATCGAGGGTGTCGAGGAAGGCGCCAGCCTGATGGAACTGGGCAAGCAGAACGACATCGCCGGCATCATGGGCGACTGCGGCGGCGGCTGCGCCTGCGCCACCTGCCACGTCTATGTTGATCAGGAATGGTTCGGGAAAGTCGGTGAGCCCGACGACATCGAATTCGCCATGCTCGACATGGTCGCCGACGTGCAGAAGCCGAACAGCCGGCTCGGCTGCCAGATCAAGATGACGCCCGAGCTTGACGGCATTACCGTCACCGTCGCGCCGAGTTCCACTTACTGAGCGCCGCCCGGAAATGCGCGGAAGGGCGCATTTCCGAACAGGCTCTGCCTTGCCCGCGGGCGCCCGGCGGGCTTGCCTGCGGGGACAAGCGGCGCTTCGAAGGTGGGCATGGCCTAAGCGGCCGCATATTTCCATATAGGGCGGGCGAACGCGGGCGGGGCCGGCTCCAGGCATGAAATGGACCGGCCCCGCCGCGCATCTTCTGTATTCTGGCGAGATAGGACAGGCCCATGGCGACGCAGACGGAAAGCAAGGTATCGGAGCGGCTGCCGCTGACGCCCGACGAACAGAAGCTGATCGAGACGGGCACGCTCAAGGACAGCGGCATCCAGGCGCAGCCGCGCGATTTCTATCGCGCCATGCGCAAGGGCCAGCCGATTTTCCACGACAAGGGCCTCGATTCCTGGCTGGTCACGCGGCACGAGGATATCTGGGCGGTGCAGTCCGATCCGGTGACGTTCTCGGTCAAGCACGGCTATGCCGAACAGTATGCGCGCGGCATGCACGAGGAGTTTCAGGCCTATCTGCGAGAGCACGGCGGCGGCTTCTTCCCCGATGCGATCATGTCGGACCCGCCGTATCACACGCGCATCCGCAGGCTGATGGAACAGGCTTTCACGGCGCGGCGCGTCAAGGAGCTTGAGCCGCGCCTGCATGAAATCGTGCGCGACCTCATCGCCAGCATTGCCGACAAGGGCAGGTGCGATGCGGTCAAGGACATCGCCCAGCCGCTGACCATCCGCGTGATCGTCGAGCAGCTTGGCCTGGATCACGGCATGGAGAAGGAAATCTCCGACTGGTCGAGCGCGGTGACTGCGCAGATCGGCGCGATGCAGAGCCGCGAGACGATGCTCGCAAACGCCGCCAAAATCGCCGAGATGCAGCTTTATATCATCGGCAAGATGAAAGAGCGCGAGAAGGAACCGCGCGAGGACATGATTTCCGACATCGTCCACGCGCAAGTGACGAACGAGGACGGCTCGGTCGAGAAGCTGACTTTCGATGAAGCCGTCTCGCTGATTCGCGCGATGCTGATCGCCGGCAACGACACGACTGCCACCGCAATCGGCAACCTGTTCTACGTTCTCACCACCAAGCCCGGCATGGCCGGGCTGTTGCAGGAAGTCGTCGGGGACGAGCGCCGCATGAACCGCTTCGTCGAAGAACACCTGCGCAACGAGCCGCCCGTGCGCGCGCTTTCGCGCATGGCGCTCAAGGACGTGGAAGTGAACGGCACGGTGATCCCCAGGGGCGCGCACATGCTGCTTGTCTATGATTCGGGCAACGACGATGAAACCGTGTTCCCCGATCCGCGCAAGTTCGACATGGACCGTCCGAACATCGGCCGCCATGTCGCTTTCGGCGGCGGCCCGCACCGATGCGTCGGCCTTGCCCTGGCGCGGATGGAGATCAAGCTGGCCGCGCAGGAAATCTCGCGGCAGTTGAAGGACATCAGACTGGCGATTCCGGAAAGCGAGATCGCCTATCTGCCGACCGTCGCCACGCATACGATCGAATCGCTGCCGATCACTTACGGCAAGCGCTGATCGGGCAGGGTCTTTTCCCGCACTCGGCGGAGGGGCCGGCATTGCCGCATGATCCTCCCCGATACGGGGGAGGATTCCGGCATTTTGCATTCGGTGCATTGTGCGTATTATCAGCACTATGCCTCGTCATGCGCCCCCGGCTTTGCGAGGGGCGCCTGACGAGGCGGGTTCGCGTATCTGCCTCCG
>JAITWR010000176.1 GCA_031285165.1 Novosphingobium sp. | reverse complement strand
ATGTTCGTCAGGTTGTTGCCCCACAGCCTGACGTAATAATGATCGGTCGGATCGCTCCATGTCACCGAGGCATTGAGCAGGGCATAGGCCCCCTGCCGCGCGCGCTGCTCGTTCGAACGATCGGCATAAGGCGTGCCGGCCAGTTTCACGCTGTTGTCGGGCATCGGGATCGGCTGGCCTGCCGCCCTGGCAGCATTGACCCTGCCGGTGTAGCCCGTGGTGGCGTTGCCGAGCGGCTCACCGCCCCAGATCGACAGGTTGGTCACAACGTAGCTGGTCGTGTATTTCAGGTTCGCGGCAAAGCGGAAACCGCCATCGCCTTTCGGGATCAGATAGTCGAAGCCGATATAGCCCGAGAAATCGGGCGCGCGCGCCATCTGCATGCCCGAGATGTCCATCGCCGTCGACGATGCATTCGGCAGGGTTCTCAACGGATCGGGATTGGAATTGTAACCCGCGAGGGCCGGATTGACGCTCGTGCCGACGAAAACCGCGCCGTCGCCATAGCGGGCGTGGAGCCAGGTGGCGCCTGCACGCAGCTTGAAATTGTCCACCACTTCGAAATCGAAGTTCCCCTCGATGCCGTATATCTTCGCCCTGGGCACCGCCTGGAGACTGACGACGGTAAGGCCGTTGATGAAGACCGACGTGCTGACCTGCAAATCATGGTAATTGTAGTAGAATCCGGCAAGATCGGCATGGAAGCGCCGCCCCGCGGCTTTCACCCCCACTTCGAAGGCATCGACGGTTTCCTGCCCGATCTGGCCATTGCTTTTCCACAGCGACATATCCGTATCGACCGGCGGCACCGAGTTCCATTCGCCGGCGCGGAAACCCTGCGAATAGGACGCATAGATATTGGTGCGCGGGCCGATTTCATAACGGATCGAGGCGCGCGGCGTGAACTTGCTGTATTTCGAGCCCTGCGCCGAACCGGCCCTGGTGTAAGGCGTCGATGTAATCCCTCCGACGGGGATCAGTATGCTTCCGACCATACAGCCCGCCGGCGTGGTGCAGTAGAAATTCTTTTCCGCCGCAACGTCCTGCGTTTCCTCGCTGTAGCGGCCGCCGACGTTGATGCTGAGTTTGTCGGTGGCATGGAATGTCGCATCGATGAAGCCGGCCCAGGCTTCCTTGGTCCGCCAGAAGAAGATTTCCTGCGTCTTCAGATAGCTCGAAAGCGGGGTACCCGGCGGCGATCCCGCCGGCGCCGAAAAGTTCGCGTTGGCGCGGTCGGGCGCGTACCGGGTATTGATATTGTAGTAATTGCCGCCCACGATGAGGTCGAGCCTGTCGATCGCCTTTATCGTGAAGTCCAGGTTTTCCTGCCAGACCGTATCCCAGATGCGCGAATCCGAATAAGAGCCGGCGGCATAGCTGCCGTCGGAATCGTAAGTCGTATCGAGATGCTCCTTCGTATAGCCGGTGACCGACCGCAGCGTGCCGATGCCGGTGTCCCATTCGAGCTTGAGCGATGCCTCGTGCTGATGGAGGTCGAGATCCCAGATGTCGCCGGCCACTTCCCCGAGATTGCGGGGCTTGGTCGCATTGGCGCCGGTATAGGGCACATTGACGTTCTCGATCCCGGTGAAGAAGACCCCGCGCGGATCGCTCGCCCTGATGTAGCTGTAGCCGAGCGTGGCGCGGAACGAATCGGTCAGGTCGAACTTGAGCTTGGCCAGGATCGATTGCTGGTCGAGCCCCAGGAAATGATCCTTCTCGAACGTACCCGGAGTCGTCCGGCTGGCTTTCTTGTAATAGCCGTCCGTCTTGCGATAGGTGCCGGCAATGCTGAAGCCGATCCGGTCGGACAGCGGCCCGGCAACATAGCCGCGGGCGCGCCTGTCGTTGTAGTTGGCGTAAGTGCCCTCCACGTTGCCGTGCCAGGTATCGGTCGGATCGATCGTATCGATCAGGATCGCCCCGCCCGTCGCGTTGCGGCCGTAGAGCGTGCCCTGCGGGCCTTTGAGAACCTGGATGTTCTGGACGTTCGGCAGGTCCATGTTGAGAACCTGGGCGGTATATTGGTAAAGCCCGTCGACAAAGAGCGCGACGTTGTTCTCGTAAGAGCCGGCGTTGATCGTGGTGATGCCGCGGATGGCCGGTTGCGGGTAGGAACCGGAATTGTTGACCATGAAGCCGCTCGTCACGTTCTGCAAGTCGCGGACGGTATTGACGCCCAGGCTGTTCAGGGTTTCCTGGCTCACCACCGACACCGTCATCGGCACGTCCTCGAGCGCTTCCGAACGCCGCTGCGCGGTGACGATGATGGTGTTGCTGTCGGCCGTCGCGTCGGCCGCGTCCTGCGCGAAAGCAGGCAGGGCATGGCAGGTGCCCAGCATCGTTGCCGCAGCAAGCGCGGCCTTCCTGATCGTGATCAATGCAATCTCCCCTGTAAATACGCCGCCCCATTTTGAACCTTTGGCGCAGCCTTCGATCGATTCCTATGGGACAGGAGGGGAGGAAACCAAGCACCATTTCGCACAATCGATACAAAAGCTGCATCACTGTTGCACAAATGCGACTGTCTTTCGATCAAGGTCGCATCACAGGGTATCCGGGCCATGCCGCTGTCCTACATGCCCCGATTCGTGCCATGCCCCGCGTCGGCCCTTTTCCCGGCGGACAGGCGCCGGACAGGCAAGGCATCGAGGAGTTCCCATGATCGAGCGCGGCCCGCAAAGGAACATAAAGGGTACGATACCCGCTTTCACCCCCGTCCCCCGCCAGTGCGAGCGCCACGACGGCTGGACGCCCGAACGCCAGCGCGGCTTCA
>JAITWR010000113.1 GCA_031285165.1 Novosphingobium sp. | reverse complement strand
TCACCGGCAACGAGTTGAAGCGACACGGCGGATAACCGGCCCGACAGCGCGGCTCCGGGGGCCGGGACGGGATGCGGATAACCGGAACCGCTTCGCTCCCCGTCTTCGTCCCCCCTGTTCGCTGCCCTTCATTGTCATGCTGAACTTGCTTCAGCATCCATCGTGCAGCATACTCAGGCCCATGCGGGAAAAAGCGCGTCCCCTGCATCTACATCCTTCCGATCAACGCGAGCAATCCGCATTGGACGGATCCTGGCGGTGGGACTCGGCTTGCCCCCGCTCGCCCCGTGCGAACGGAGAAATGGACCCTGAAACAAGTTCAGGGTGACGACGAGGGGTGATAGGTGACGGGTGCGGGGCGGGTGAGTGGTACCGATACCATGCACGATGTTCTAACCCCGTGCCCCGAACAGCGCGGAGCCTACGCGCACGTGCGTTGCGCCGAGTGTGACTGCGGTTTCGAAGTCCCCGCTCATCCCCATCGACAGGCCGGCAAGGCCGTTGTCGTCGGCGAGTCTGGCCAGCAGCGCGAAATAGGGCGCGGGCTCGACCGCGAGGGGGGGCACGCACATCAGCCCGGCGAGCGGGATGCCCGCGGCGCGCGCTTCGGCCAGCAGCAGCGGCAGTCCGGCGATGGCGCAGCCGCCTTTCTGCGCCTCCTCGCCGATATCGACCTGGACGAAGCAGGGCACCTGCCGCCCCGCCCTGTCCATCGCCCCGGCCAGCGCGGAAACCAGCGAGAGGCGGTCGAGCGAATGAATGCAATCGAACAATCGCACGGCGTCCCCGGCCTTGTTCGACTGGAGCCGGCCGACGAGGTGGAGCGCGACGGCGGGATGCGCCGCGCGCAGTGCCGGCCATTTCGCCTGGGCTTCCTGCACGCGGTTCTCGCCGAACACGCGCTGGCCGGCGGCGATCAGCGGTGCGATGCGTTCGGCGGGATGGGTCTTGCTGACGGCGACGAGCGTGACATCCGCGGGTTCGCGCTGCGCGAGCCTGGCCGCGGCGGCGATGCGGGCCGCAACGTCCGCAAGCAAAGTAGCTGGTTCATCCATGGAGTGCTGCTATAACGGCGCAATGCCCCGGCGCCAGTCCACATTGCCCGCCATCTGGCTTGTCAGCGATGCGCGCAACGATGCGCGGCTGGAAAGCCTGCTGGCGCGGCTGCCGCGGGGATCGGGGCTGATCTACCGCCATTACCACCTCGATCCGTTCCGGCGCCGCGCCCGTTTCGACCGGCTGGCCGCGCTGGCCCGGCGCAGGGGGCATCTGCCGGCCCTTGCAGCCGATGCCCGCGAGGCGCGTCGCTGGCGTGCCCGGAGCGTTTACGGGCCTGCCGCGCGGCTGGCGCGCGGACCGGCGGCGCTGCGCCTCGTCACTGTCCATTCGCTTGCCGAAATCGGCGCGGCGCGGCGCACGCGGGCCGATGCGATCCTGCTTTCACCCGTTTTCCTCACCCGCTCCCACCCCGGCGCGCGCGCGCTGGGGCCGCTGCGTTTCCGCCTGCTGGCACAGCGCGCCGGCGTGCCGGTGATCGCGCTCGGCGGGATGAATGCCGCCCGCGCGCGGCGGATCGGCGCAAGCCATTGGGCTGCCATCGACGGAATTTGCGACCGGCAGCCATGCTGATCCCCGAGGATTCTTGACGGGGAGTCCCCCCAGGGCGCATGATCGCAGGCACTATCAGGGAAGCATCATGGCCACACATGCAGCAAGACCGGGCAGACGCATGGCCACCCCGGCCTGGCGGGCCGCGCTGCGCCGCAGCCTGCGCCGCAGCAGCGAGATCGGCGGCGCCATCGTGCTGTTCTGCGCGATGATCTTCCTGGCTCTGTCGCTGGCCAGCTATCATCAGACCGACCCTTCGGGCTCGACCGCCGCTGGCGGGCCGGTGGAAAACTGGATGGGGCCTGTCGGCGCCTATGCCGCCGAGCGGGCGCTGCTGCTGTTCGGGCCGGTTTCCGTACTGTTCCTGCCGCTGCTCTACGTTTTCGCGCGCAAGCTCTGGCGCCTCGTCGAGGAAGAGGCTGGCGCGCTCGAGCATGTGACGCAGCGCTGGTGGCGGCCGGTCTGCGTGCTGCTGATCGGCATGGTGCTGCTGTCGACCGTGCTGTCGCTCGCTTCCACGCAGCCCGGCAGCATATTGCCTGCTTCGATGGGCGGGTTGCCCGCTTCGATGGGTGGGCTTGCCGGCCTGCTCGGCGCTGCCGGCATCCGCGCGCTGGCAGGCCAGTTGCCCGCGGCCTTTCAGGGGTGGGCGATCCTCGCCATGGCGCTGGTCTGCCTGACCGGCGGCGCAGTGCTGGCGGGGCGTGTCTTCGCGCTCGATTGGGGTGCGCTGCTGACTCTGCCCGGACGCCTGCGCGCCAGGCGCCGCCAGACCGACCCCGACGATCTCGCTGCCGCCCCCGCGCGCGCAAAGGACAGGAAAAGGCAAGCCCCGCCGACCGCGCCCGAAGCACCGCGCCGCGCCACCGAGATTGCCGACGCCGGCCGGCCGGCCAGGCCCGCCCAGCTCAACGCGCAGAGCCGCCAGGGCGACCTGTTCGACGCATACGAACTGCCGGGCCTCGACCTCCTCGCCGATCCGCCGGCCAATGCGCAGCCGAAAATCGACAAGCTCTCGCTCGAACGCAATGCGCGACTGCTCGAAACCGTGCTCGACGATTTCAACGTCAAGGGCGAGATTACCGCGGTGCGCACCGGCCCGGTGGTCACGATGTACGAGCTGGAGCCCGCCCCCGGCATCAAGGCCAGCCGCGTGATCGGCCTGGCCGACGACATTGCCCGCAACATGAGCGCGATTTCCGCGCGTGTCTCCTCGATCCCTGGCCGCACCGTGATGGGCATCGAACTGCCCAATGCCGACCGTCAGACGGTTTCGTTCAAGGAACTGGTCGGCTCCGAGACATTCGCCGGGCACAAGGGCATGCTGCCGATCATTCTCGGCAAGGACATCGCCGGCGAGCCGGTGATCGCCGACCTCGCCTCGATGCCGCACCTGCTGGTCGCGGGCACGACCGGATCGGGCAAGTCGGTGGGCCTGAACTGCATCCTGCTGTCGCTGCTCTACCGCTTCACCCCGGCGCAGTGCCGCATCATCCTGGTCGATCCCAAAGTGGTCGAACTCGATAGCTACAAGGATATTCCGCACCTGCTCTCGCCGGTCGTCACCGAACCGGCCAAGGCAGTGCGCGCGCTCAAGTGGGCGGTCGAGGAGATGGAACGCCGCTATAGCCAGATGCAGGAGATCAGCGTGCGCAACCTGGCCGGTTTCAACGAGAAAGTGCATAGCGCTGCCGCCAGGGGCAAGCCGCTCGGCCGGCGCATCCAGATCGGCTTCGATCCCGAAACGGGCGAGGAACTCTACGAGGACCGCCAGCTCGACTATCAGGTGCTGCCGCGGATCGTGCTGATCGTCGATGAACTGGCCGACCTCATGGTCACTGTCGGCAAGGAGATCGAAGTGTTGATCCAGCGGCTTTCGCAGAAGAGCCGCGCCGCGGGCATCCACCTGATCGTGGCGACGCAGCGCCCTTCGGTCGATGTCATCACCGGCGTTATCAAGGCCAACCTGCCGACCCGCATCAGCTTCGCCGTGACCAGCCGCATCGACAGCCGCACCATCCTGGGTGAACAGGGCGCCGAGCAACTGCTGGGTAAGGGCGACATGCTCTACAAGCCCAATACCGACCCGATCAAGCGCGTCCACGGCCCGTTCGTCAGCGACGAGGAAGTGGAGCACATCGCCGACCACTGGCGTGCGCAGGGCAAGCCCGCCTATGTCGATTCGGTCACCGAAGAGCCCGAGGACGGCGGCTTCGGCTTCGGCTTCGACGACATCGACGCGGCCTCGGACAGCCCGGACGAACGCAAATACCGCCAGGTCTGCCAGCTCGTGTTCGAAAGCCAGAAAGCTTCGGCAAGCTGGATTCAGCGGCAGATGGGCGTCGGCTACAACACCGCGTCGAAATGGATCGAACGGATGGAAGCAGACGGCTTCGTCGGCCCGGCAAACCACGTCGGCCGGCGCGATATCTACCGCGACACCGACGGCAACCCGCTGTAACCGGCATTCGGGGCAGGGCCAGCCCGGCCTTCATATGATCGTCGATCCGGGTTCGCACCACAGTGCATTTGCCACCGTGACTTGTCCCGTATGACAATGCAATGCAGGTTGCCCCGGCTATGCGCAGTGCAGGGGTATCCCGAAGCGCCTCAACGGCATGTGATGCACCGAACATGCCCGTTTCCGAACGGTACAGGTGCCGCTGACGGCATTGGCACCGAAGCCGTATTCTGAAACGGCACCGCTGACGGCATTGCAACCGGGGCTGGCAATACGACGGGCAAATCTTCTTTTGTCCAGGCCGTAAATATCTGGCCTGCACGAATCTGGGCGCTGTGGCCGGTTATAAATCCTGCTCCGAGCACAGAGATGAACAAGGCGGTTGCCACGGTTGCGTTCGTATTGCCTTCGGCTTCTTCGCGGTGTGTTCCTTCAATGGGAATCTGACGATCGCCGAGTTCAATGTAATCGAGCGAGATTTCCATCTTTCCGGATTTGCCGTAGACGCCTTTGCCCGTGCGCCATGTGACCGAGCCCACTGCCTTGCTGCCGCGGGGAATCACGATAGCCCGGCCGAGCATGACGTTCCGATCGACAGTCAGGGTGAATGTATCCCCTGCCTTGAGGCTCTTGTTGCGCGTGTCGAGTGTCTGGTTGAGCGACAGCATTACCCGGGTATTTCGAGGCAGCACCGTGGTTGCGGCTTCGGGGGCAATTGCCTGAATCGGTTGAGTCCAGGCAACCTCCGGTATCCCGGCGGCGGCTGCAATCGCGGCTAATCTGATCCCCCACATATATACGCCCCTTCGACTAATAGCCGTGAGAAATAGGAAGCCCCCGGCGAAATACCATGGCTGTCACGCCAGCCCTCTCTGTCCGAACCCGTCACCCACATCCGTCACCTTGAAACGAGTTCAGGGTGACGGGAAAAAGGAAGGCGCGGGCGCAGCGGCGCTTGACGCGCCGCCTCACCATGTTCGCAGTGACGAGCGTGAACGCTTGCTCCGGTGATCCGTCAGCTTACGACGCGGCCGCCGTTGACGCCGATCGTCTGGCCGGTGACGTAGCCCGATTCATCGAGGCACAGCCAGGCGCAGGCGTTGGCGATGTCGCCGGGTTCGCCCAGGCGGCGGACCGGGACGGTTTGCAGCAGCACTTCGGTCGGGATCTGGAAGCGGTCGCGGTTCGCTTCGGACATGATCGTGCCCATTACCGAGCCCGGCGGGATATTGTTCACGGTGATGCCCCAGGGACCGAATTCCTGCGCCATCGAGCGCGTCATGGTGACCACGGCGCCTTTCGACGAAGAAT
The DNA here is from genome assembly GCA_031285165.1 of Novosphingobium sp. GTDB lineage: Bacteria > Pseudomonadota > Alphaproteobacteria > Sphingomonadales > Sphingomonadaceae > Novosphingobium. Next base: position 15,004 of record JAITWR010000113.1, on the reverse strand, counting down.
AGGGAATCATGTTGATCGCGCCCGTCTGCGCCGAGGATGACGAGATGTTGACGATGCGCCCCCACCTGGCCGCTTTCATGTCTGGCAGCACTTCCTGCGTCATCAGGAAGGGGCCGCGCACGTTCACCGCATAGATGAAGTCCCAGCGGTCCTCGGTCAGTTCCTCGAAAGGCGTGAAGTCGGTAACGCCGGCGTTGTTGACCAGTATGGTGACGGGGCCGAAAGCATCGCGCAGCTTTTCGACCGCGGCCCTGACCGGCGCGCGCTGCGAAACGTCGGCTCCCAGCGCGATCGCCTTGCCGCCGGCCGCCTTGATCGCATCGACCGTCCCGGCGCAGCGCGCTTCATCGAGGTCCAGCACGCCGATGGCGATGCCGTCCCGGGCCAGCCGCCGGGCGCAGGCGGCGCCGATGCCGGCCGCGGCGCCGGTGACGAGTGCGACTTTATAGGACATGATTCGTTTCTCCCGAAATCAGGTGTTTGCCGCGCCATTAGCGAGAATATTCCCGGCAGTAACCCAACTTGCTTCGGGAGAGGCCAGAAAAGCCACGACGGCGGCGATTTCCCCGGCCTTGCCGATGCGCTTGAAAGGCGAGGCGGCGGCGAAGAATTCGGTATATTCGGGCGAACCGTCGATCATGCCGGGGCTGGTGGCGCCGGGGATCACGGTGTTGACCGTGATGCCGCGCGCGCCCAGTTCGCGCGCCCAGCTTTCGGTGAAGCTCTCGACCGCTTTCTTTGCCGCCGAATAGAGCCCCGCGCCGGCAAGCGGGTACTTCGCGACCGATGAGCTGAAGTTGATGATGCGGCCATTGTCCTGCAACCGCTTTGCCGCCTCGCTGGCAATGTAGAGTGGGCCGAACAGGTTGATGCCGAAGACCTGGTCGATGTCCTCGTCGGTCACGTCGGCCAGCGAGCCGCCGGCGCTGACGCCCGAATTGTTGACGACGATGTCGAGCCGCCCCGGATCGGCGTCGATCCGGTCGAACATCGCCCGGACCTCGGCACGCCTGGCGATATCGGCCCGACAGGCGACGGCCTTGCCGCCCATGGCTGCGATCGCGGCGACGGTCTGTTCGGCGCCGGCCTTGCTGTGCGCATAGTGCGCGACGATGCAGGCACCGTCACGCGCGAGGCGCAGCGCGATCTCGCGCCCGATTCCGCGCCCCGCACCGGTGACCAGCGCGACTTTGCCGGCAAGCGGCTTATCGGTCATATGCTTCTCCCAACCCGAAATCCTCCCCGTGGAGGATATTTTCCTTTGTCTGGGGTTTGTCCCCTTCAAATTGAAACGCCCGGTCCCGCTCGACACGAACGGAGAAAAAGTGATTCCGTCCTGAACGGGACCGGCCCTGGCTCACCCCTCACCCGCGACGAATTCCATGAATTCGTTGTAGGCCTGCTGCGATCCGGCGCAGGTGATCTTGTCGTCGCCGCCTTCGTTCTCGGCGAAACGGCGGATAGTCCTGCCGATGCGCGGGCTCTCCCAGCCGCAGTCGCACTTGCCATCCCAGTGCATCGTTACTTCGTCGCCCGAGGTGAAGCCGCCCCAGTAGGACACCGGGATCGGGTCGACGAGCACCAGCCGGCCTTTCTGCACGCCTTCGCGTGGCAGCGCCTCGCCGTCCGGCCCCATCAGCAGCGGCACGGAATAGGGCGGCAGGTGGAAGAAGCCCGCCTCGCACAGCGGGGCATTGCCGATACATTCGGAAAAGCCGTACTGGTTGCCCATGCGGTCGATACCGAAGAAGGTCTTGACCTGGTCCTCCCAGTCGTCGGGCGCGTCCTTGTAGCCTTTCATGCCGCCGCCGCCCATCAGCAGCGAGCCCGGCGCGAACTCGCAGCGCATGCCCTTGTCGAGCCCGGCGCGGGCAACGCGGTACATATCGGCGAAAGTGCCGCCGATCTTCACCCGCTGGCCTTTGAACTTCTCGATCAGCTTGCCGAACCAGGCTTCGAGATCGCCGTCGCGCTGGCGGCCCTGCTTCAGCATCTGCTGGCGCTGTTCGAGCAATGCCGGATCGAGCCCCAGGCTGGCAACCTCGCCCTTGTCCTCGGCCGATTGCAGCCGGCCCGACAGCGCCATGAGATCGGCAGGGATGTGGCTGTCGTACAGCGTGTAGTAATGCTCCGCGCCGCCGGCCATCTCCATGTTGAACAGGCTCATCATCTTGAGCATCGTCTGGTAGCCGCCGCGATAGCCGGGGAAGAAAGTCGGCATCCGCGTGGTCCAGGGATCGACCCCGCTCGCCGCGTGGTTGACGTTGTAGAAGTGGAATTTCCACGGACCGAGTTCGTCATAGGAGCGCGGTACGAACGAGAGCTTGCCGGTGGTGCCGCTCGAATAGGTGACGAGCATGCCGAAAGCCTCGAGCCGGCCCAGCCATTCCTCGATGGTCCTGAACCCGGTGAGGTCGATTCGCGTGAGATCGTGCGCGGTCAGCTTGTCGAGCCAGATGGTGAGCCTGGCGAAGTCGCGGTTCTCGATGATCTGGATCGGGTAGTTCTTGAGCACGCGGTGATCGAAGCAGACGGGCAGGATGTCCTCGATCCGGTCGATCGTCTCCACCCCCTGACGGTCGGCGAGCTTCTTCAATGCCGGGATGCGGTTGCGCAGCCGGTGGAAATTGATCCGCACGGCTTCCAGTTGCAGCTTCTCGCGCTCCTCGCGCGGGATCGTCATCAGGTCTTCCCAGCGGCGGTAGGTCCAGGCTGCGGGATTGTCGGGCAGGAGGCTGACGGCCATCGGGTTCCCCTCGCAATAAGTGTTTTTCGGTTGCCGCCGGAAGCACGCGCGGCCCGGCCGCGGCAGGCGCCGGAGTGCCTGCTGATCACTTTGTTAGCGAGTGAGCCGGGCCTGGTCAATAGCGGCCGGCGCGTGCTGCGATCCGGCAGCGCTCTCAGCGCTGCAACACCCGCTCCACGAAAGCCGCCACCGCTGCGAGAGTCTCTGCCGAGCCCGGCAATGCGAGGCCGCGTACCACTGCGACATGCTCCATGCCGTCGATCGCGCTCAGTTCCACGGGCACGCCGGCCGCGACGAGCTTGTCGTGGAACAGACGCGAATCGTCGACGAGCACTTCGCCGGTGCCGACACTGATCAGCGTTGGCGGCCAGGTGTCGATCGGCGCCAGCAGCGGCGAGACGAGGGGGTGCGCCGGATCGAAGCCCTGGAGGTAAAGCTCGGCCGCGACATCCGCCGATTCCTTCGAGAACATCGGGTCGGTCGCTGCGTTCGCGGCATAGGCCCGCGCCGTCACGCGCAAGTCGAGCCAGGGTGAGAGCAGTACCAGCCCGTCGATTTGCGGTCCGTCCCCGGCTGCGGTCAGCACGCCCAGGCTGGCGGCAAGGCCGCCTCCGGCGGAATCGCCGCCGACAATCAGCGGCATGTCACCCGCTTCCACGCGCAGCGCCTGCAACGCCGCCAGTGCATCGGCCAGGCCGGCGGGGAAAGGGCTTTCGGGTGCCAGCCGGTATTGCGGCACCACCACTTCGATCCCGCAGCGCACGGCAAGCGCTTCGGCGAAGAGGCTTTCGAACTCGGGCCGGCCGATACGGAAGCCGCCGCCGTGGAGTTGCAGCATATAGCCGCGCGGCGCCCCGTCGGGCTTGAAGCGCAGTGTGCGCAGTCCGGCAAAGTGTTCCTCGACCGGCGGCCTGATGGTCTTCCAGGCACCGGCATCGACCGCCGCCTGCATTTGCCCGCGCCGCTCGGCAAGGTCGGGCGGTGCGGCCCGGCCTTCGCGCAGCGGCGGCAGCGCGATTTCCCGGCTCATTCGGCCGCCTGCTGCATGGCGATCGACCGCTCAAGGCCCGATGCAGTGCGCCTGGCGCCCATCGCTTTCAGTTCGGGGATCACGTAGTCGCCGAGCAGGCTGATCGAGTTCAGCACCGCGTCCTGCGGCAGATAGCCGAAGTTGACGTAGCACAGCACCTGGTCGACGCCGGCTTCCTCGTACTTGAGAAACTTTTGCAGGCATTCCTCGGGCGTGCCCAGAATCACCATGTCCTGCTCGTCGAACCTGCGCATGTCGAAATTGCCCTCGGCCTGCGCCTTGATCAGCGGGAAAGCCTTTTCCTTCATCTCGGGCGGGAGATGGGCCATTTCCCACTTGAGGATGAATTCGGCGCTGCTGGCGTACCACCACCAGACCGATTCCCAGACGCGGTCGGTATCGAACCGGCTGCGCGATTCGCTGCAATGGACCAGCGTGTAAACGCCGACCTTGTTGGTGTGGATGCCGGTCACGGGTACGGCGCTGCGCTGTTCCTCGCGATAAAAGCCGATCAGTTCGGCCAGCTTGTCGAGCGGCTGCATGATCGAGAAGCACAGCAGGCCGAGGCCGTTCTGCCCGGCCATGCGGATCGTTTCTTCCGAGGAGGCGGCCATCCAGCACGGCGGATGGGGGTACTGATAGGGCTTGGGTGTGACCATGCGCCTGGGGAAACGGAGGTATTCGGAATCCTCCTCATAATATTCCTGTTCCCACATGCCGACGACGGTTCTGGCCGCGGCGAGCATCTTCTTCTTCGAATTGGGCACATCGACATCGAAAGCGATCTGCTCCATCGGCGTCGAGCGGCCCATGCCCCATTCGACCCGGCCTTTCGACAGCAGATCGACGGTCGCCACTTTCTCGGCGATGCGTGCAGGGTGGATGAATTCGTGCGGCATCAGCGCCACGCCGAAGCCGAGGCGGATCTGTTCGGTGATCTGCGACAGCGCGCCCAGCACCACGTCGTTGCAGGGCATGTGGCTGCGGCCCTCGCGGAAATGGTGCTCGACCAGCCAGGCCGTGTGGAAGCCCTTCCTGTCGGCCAGCACGACTTGCTCGACGCAGTTCCTGTAGGCCGTGCGTTCGGTCATGCGCTGGCCCCAGGGGTGCTCGCCCGCCCAGGGTTTCGGTGCTTCGAATTCGTAGAGGAGACCCAGTTCCATATATTGCTCCTGCGTGGGATGGGCGGGATCAGCGTGCCTGTTCCATTTCCTTGCGGCTGCGCCGGGGGCCGCCGGCGAATTTCGTGCTGAGTGTGCGATCGACCGTCAGGTTCTGCCCCGAGATGCCCGAGGCGAGATCGGAAAGCAGGAAAACGATGCCGTTGGCGAGGTCGATCGGCTCGGAGAAGATCACCGGGTCGTTCGGATCGCGGCTGGCCTTGACCCGGTCCGACATGCGCGCGCCCTTCTCGATCACGCGCTCGCTGATGACCGCGCCGGGCGAAACCGAGTTCGCGCGGATGCCGAAATCGTGCCATTCGTTCGCCATCGTCCGGGTCAGCGCGATGATGCCCGACTTGCCCGCACCGTAAGGCCCGTGCCAGGGCGCCGCATCCCGGGCGCTGACCGATCCGATATTGACGATCACGCCCTTGTGGCCGTTGTCGATCCAGTATCTCGCGGCGTCGCGGCAGAGGTAGAAGACATAGGCGAAATTGAGCTGGAGCGTTTTCCAGAGGCTTTCGCCCGGCGTTTCCTCAAGCGGCATCCATTCCTCGGCGCGGGTGCCGCCGGCTATGTTGGCGATGCCGTCGAAGTGGCCGAATTCTTTCAGTACGCGCGCAATGACCTGCTCGCACTGGGCCACGTCCATCAGATCGGCGGTCATCGTGTGGATCGTGCCGCCCATGGCGCGCACTTCGGCGGCGATCTCGTCGACATAGGCCTGCCGGTTGTCGAGCGCGATCACGGTGCCGCCGCCTCTGGCGATCTGGCGGCAGGTGGCGCCGCCCATGCCGCCCTTGTGAACCCCGCAGACGAGGATGGTCCTGCCGGTGAAATCGAGCGGAAGGGCCATCCTATGTTCTCCCCTGGCCGGCTTTGCGCGGCAGGCGCGCGCCGCCGCAGAATTTGGTGGTGAGCGAACGGTCGACAGTGAGCGCCTGGCCCGAGATGCCCGCGGCAAGGTCGCAGAGCAGGAACGCGATCGTATTGGCCAGTTCATCGGGCATGGTAAAGTTCATGCCGGTATCCTTGACGTTGGCGACGGGCGCACGGCTCATCACGCGCTCGGTCCAGACCGCGCCGGGCAGCACCGCATTGGCGCGGATGCCCAGTTCGTGCCATTCGTTCGCCATCGTCCGGGTGAGCGCGGTGATCGCCGACTTGGCCGCACCGTAAGGCCCGTGCCAGGGCGCCGAGGCCAGCGAGGAGATCGACGAGACATTGACGATCGCGCCGCCGCGGCCGCTTTCGATCCAGGCGTGGGCGAGGTCGCGGCAAAGGAAGAAGACGTAGCCGAAGTTCAACTGCATCGATGCCTGGAAACTTGCGGTCGGGGTCTGGTCGAGCGGCCCCCATTCGTCGGCGCGCGTGCCGCCCGCGACATTGGCGATGCCGTCGATCATGCCGAACCGATCGATCACCGTCGCGATCACCTTCTGGCAGGCATCGATGTCGTAAAGGTCGGCGACCAGCGAATCGATCCTGCCGCCCAGTTCCTTCACGTCGGCGATGGTCGGATCGATGATCGCCTGATCGTGGTCGAGCGCGACGACCGCGCCGCCGGCGCGGACGATCTGGCGGACGGTCGAACCGCCGATCCCGCCGCGCTGGACCCCGCAGACGAGAATCGTCCTGCCGGTGAGATCGACATCGAGTGACATTGGCCCGTCCTCTCCTTTTTCCGTTTCGCCGGCGCCGTTCTCAGATCGCTATGTTATAGAGCCTTGCCGCGTTGAGGCTGAGGACTTTGGCCCGCTCATCCGCCGACAGCGCACTGAGCCGATCTTCCAGATTGTCGATCGGATAGAGCGATGTCGGATGCGGGAAGTCGGTTTCGAACAGGCAGTTGTCGATGCCGACTTTTTGCAGCATGTCCGATATGTCCCGTTTTTCGAACCAGAAGCAGGCGTAGAAGTTGCTTTTGAAATAGTCCGAGGGCTTTTTCTCGAAGCCGCGTTTCTCGGCGATCTCGACGAGCTGATAGTCGAGCGCTTCCATCAGGAAAGGCACCCAGCCGATGCCGCTTTCGACCGAAACGAATTTCAGTCCCTTGTAGCGGTCGAGCAGGCCCGAATAGATCAGGTTCGACACGGTCTTGCCGTTGTTGAAGAAGATCATCGCACCCTGGATGCCCGAGGCCAGCTCACGCGGGAGCGAGGGCCAGCCCTGCTGTCCCATCCAGTCGACCGAGGTTTCCGAAGCGCCGATATGGAAGTTGATCGGCAGCTTCCTGTCCTCGCAGACTTCCCACAGCGGATACCAGTGCTCGTGCCCCAGATCGGGGATGAAGGCCCCGCTTTCATCCTTGTGCATGTGGGGATCGGAATTGATGTTGATGCCTTTCATCCCCATGGCGATGCAGCGCTCGGTTTCGGCGACCGCCTCTTTCATGTCCCACCAGGGCAGGAGCGCCATCGGGAACAGACGCTGGCCGCTTTCCTCCTGCAATTCGGCCATCGCATCGTTGTAGATCCTGACCGTGGCGAGGCGCAGCTCGGGATCGACCCTGGCCGCGGCCTGGCCGCCGAAGCCGAGGATGTTGGGATAGACGATCTGGGCATGAATCCCGGCCTCGTCCATCAACTGCAACCGTTCCTTGAGCGAGGACGAGCCGGGGTGGACATCCTCGAACTCCAGCGACAGAAACTGGTTGAGATCGCGGGCCTTGCCGCCTTCCCTGAGAATCGCGCTGTTGGGATGCGCGCCGGTGCCGATCGACTTGTCGCCGTCGATCACCCAGCAGCGCCGGCCGTTCAGCATCTTCACTTGCGGCACGCGGTCGCGGATCGCGGCGGGCGCCCGCCTGACCCACATATCGTGCGGCTCGGTCAGGTGGGTGTCGGCATCGATGATCTTGAGAGTCGACCTGGTACGGGGGCGGTCGAGCGTGGCAGTAGGCATGGCGTGCTCCAATTCTTTTCCGAACGAAGGCATCGTCGCGCGGCAGCCGGCCGGCAATGGCCGCTTCTCCATGCGCCATGATCGATCGTCCAGCCGGCAGAATGCCGGACGATCGGTTCAGATCGTGCGGTTGTGCAGCCACGAGCGCTGCGGGCAGGCTGCCGGAACTTCCTGAACTTCACTCATAACGGCCACGGCGAACTTTTTGCCGCGGCCGGAAATACGGCTGCTAATCAATAGCTTCGACAGTGAGAAAGAGCCCGGCCTGTTTTGCGCTTTCGGTCCGTGTAGGAAAGCGGATTCTGCGTCCGCGCGCTGCCGGCCTCCGGCCGGTCAGTTGTTCAGTCGCGCTTGCCGTTCAGCAATATGCCGGCCGGCGATTGCGTTGCCGCGGACAGGCTGGCCGCTGCCGGGGCGCGCTGGCGCAGGATCGCGGCGGCGCCGTTCGCCATGCGGCCGGACAGCAGCGTCTGGAAAGCCGGCAGGGCGGGCCTGGCCTCACCGCCGATGCGCGCGCGGTTGCGCATCTGGCTGGGCGACATGCCGAAATGCCGGGTGAAGCGGCGGCTGAAAGCCGCCTCGGAGCCATAGCCCGCCATCTCGCTGATTTCGGCGATCTTGAGTTTGCCCTGGCGCAGCAGGCCGGCGGCATGTTCCATGCGCTGTTCGGCGACGAGTTCCATCGGCGCACGGCCGACCTGCCGGGTGAAATGCGCGGCGAAGTTGGAACGCCCCATGCCGACCGAGCGCGCCAGCCGCTCGACCGTCCAGCCGGCAGCGGGATTGGCTTCGATCAGCCGCAGCGCATCGGTGATCGGATCCTGCCGCGATGGTGCGAAAAGCTGGCGGCAGCGCGGGTCGGCGCGCAGGCCGGCAACCAGCATCATCGCCGCCAGCCGCGTCAGCAGCGCCGCGGAGCCGGGGCCGATTCCGGCCAGCGGCAGCGCTTCGGGCCGCAGCAGCGCCGCCAGCGCGCCGCCGCTCTCGCTTCCCGCACCGCGGCCGAACCGGAGCAGCGAGGGCAGCGTCGTGCGGTTGACCTCGCCCGGCCAGTTTGCCCGCAGCCTGCCGCTGAGTACGCGCGCGCTCACCGTGCCCGATCCGATGGCGATCGTCGGCGGGATATCGACGCTGACTTCATCACGCAGGAATGCATGCGTGTTCGCGACGCTGCCCGGAGTCGTGCGCAGCGCATGTGCCTCGCCCGACAGCACCATCACGGCATCGCCCACGCCCAGTTCCACCACCGGGCCGCCGGCACAGGCGATCCGCGCCGCGCCGTGCAGCACCGTGTGGAACTGCACCGCATCGCCGGGCGGAACCGAAAAGCCGGCTTCCTTGCCGAGATCGCTGTAGCACCAGGACTGGCCGCGCAATTCCAGCGCGGACAGCAAATCCGAAACGGATTTGTCTTCGGCCACGAGCCTGTGCTGCATGCTTTCCGTTCTCCCGATCGCGGCCGTCCACCCGGAAACGCCGCTTTTTGTGAAAGCAGGATATGCCTTTGCCGGCTGCCGTCAACACGGGCATCGGCGCGAAACGCGAAGGCCCGGATAATTCGTTGCGACGTGCACGGATTATTGCGCTGGAGCAAACTGCGTAATTTATGAATCACGCAGTTTGCTCCAGATTTTTGTTGTCGCATCGTTTTTTGCGCAAAACCGGTTCCCACTTTTGCGCACGATGCGCTAATCCGCCTGCGCCGCGCACAGCCATGTATGCGTCACGCGGTCTGAAAAGGGTGGAAGGTGACGATGGGCGAGACGATCGATCTGCGGATTGACGTGACCAACGCCGTGAACATCGGCGAGCCGGCGCATATCTCCATCAGCGTCCTGCTGCCCGATCCCGCCGATCTGCCCGCGCGGCCGGTGGTCTGCTTCGCCAAGCCGGGCGGCGGCTATTCGCGCTTCTATTTCACCCGGGATCTGCCCGGCCCGGCCAGCGGCGCGCAAGCGGCATTCCACGTCGCGCGCGGATGGATCTTCGTCGCGCTGGACAATCTCGGCTCGGGAGAAAGCTCCACCCATGCTGCGGAAGTGCTCGATTTCACCAATGTGACGCGGGCGGCGCTCGCGGCGGAGCAGGAAGTGCTGCTGCGTCTGGCCAACGGCATCCTCGTGCCCGGCTATCCGCCGGTGCTGCAACCGGTGAGAATCGGCATCGGCCAGTCGACCGGCGGCAGCCTGACGATCGTTCAGCAGGCCCGCTATGACTGCTATGACGGCATCGGCGTGCTCGGCTTCAGCGCGGTGCACAGCCACCCGGCGACACCGCCGGGCACGACGCCGATCGTCACCCCCTGGTTTTCGCGCGATATCCCGCCGGACGAGCCGGGCGGCATCATCAACACCGCCGCGGTCGCCGCCGCCGCGGCGGCCAGCACCGAAGCGGGGCAAGGGGCGGCCTGGGCCGCGCTCGCCTGGGGCTTCCACTACGATGACGTGCCGCCCGAAGTGATCGAGCAGGATCTCTCCCATTACGAAAGCATCGCCGAAGGCTTCGTGCCCGGCATGAAGCCATCGCGCGAGGGCGATCCCGCACCGTGGAATTCCTATACGACACCCGGCGAGGCGACACGCTTCACTTTGACTCCCGGCATCGTCGCGCCCGAAGCCGCGGCGATCGCCGTGCCGGTACTGAGCGCGATGGGCGAGCGCGACCTCGTCGTCGACCCGCTCGGCGAGGCGCGCGCTTTCCGTTCGGCCGCCAGCTTCGATTTGTTCATTTGCCCGCGCATGGGCCACATGCACAATTTTGCCGGCACCCGCGCGCTTTTCTGGGAACGCATCCACCGCTTCGGTGACTGGTGCGCCGCGGCAAGAGAAGAATGCGGAAGAACCGGGCTGCTTTGATTCTTGCAGACAAGGCCCGCGCGGCGCCGGCATTCGTGCTTGCAGCCCTATTTTCCCGGTTTCTTCAGCGCCGCCAGCATGGCGAAGGGACTGGCCGGGCCGCCGCCGAGCAAGCCCCGTGCTTCCTCGGCCGCGGGGCCGGCGGCGAAAGGATCGACCGCCAGCGCCAGACTCTGCGCGATCGCTTCGCCCAGGTCGACGTTCGTTCCGCTGAACTCGATCTCGTCCAGTTCATCGGCTGCCAGCTCGATTTCCTCGTCGGGCCGATGGCCGTTCGCGGCGGGAACGAAGCGGAACGCAAGGCGCTCTCGGACGGCGACCGGCAGATCCTCGGCCGAGACTGCGCAGCTCTGCACGATGTCGGCACTGAGCGTGCCACTGGCGTTGAGCGCCGGGCCATCACGCTCCAGCACCACGTCGGCTTCCAGCCGGTCGATCCGCACCAGGTCGAAACGCTTCGCCAGAGCGGCGCGCTCGCTTTCGCGGGCAACCAGCCGGACCGCCTTGCGGTCCATCTGCCGCACGTCGAACGGGCGTGAGAATTCGGGCGTGCTCATCGTGCGATCCTGGCCGCCATGAGATCTTCGGACGAGGTGGCGGCAAGCGTTTCGGCCAGTGTCCGCAAGGGCGCGACCAGCCCGGCCGGATCGGCTCCCTCGATCAGCGAGACGTTGCGCGCGATCACTGCGGCCAGGGCCGCGTCGCCCCGGGGCATGGCCTCGCGCAGCACGCCGAGCCGGCCGCCCAGCGTGCCCATCAGCCGGCCGATATGCTTGCCCACGACAAGGTCGCCGACACCGCTTTCGCGCAACTGGCCGTCCATGTCGTCGACGAATATCTCGGTAAGCCTGACCGACGGCTCCAGCAGCGCCGGATCGGCTTCCATGCGCAGCAGCACCAGCGCCAGCACCAGTGTTATCGCATCGAAGCGGCCGGGCACGGTATCGGCCACGCCGTATTGCGCATACCACGGCTTCTCGCGCGCGATCTCCACCACGCGGTGCCACAACGGACGGACGGGGGCGAGATCATCCTGACGCTTGCCGAGCAAACGGGACAGGAAGGACATTGTCTGAGGCCTTTCGTTCAGCGCCAATTCAATCGGGCGGGGCCAGTGCGGCCCCGATGCGGCCAACGCCATTGCGGTAATGGACGCGGCAGCCTAAGGCTTGCGTCGTTACACGGCGATGCGGGAATATGGCAACGGCATGAAGCGCCCGCCAGTCCTGAAGTTCGACCAGCCCCGCAGCCGGGCCAGTCTTGGAGTTTCGTAAATGCGCGTGAAGGGTCGGATGGTTTTGGGCCGCAGGGTTCTTGCTGGCGCGGCGATGCTGGGCCTGGCGATGCTGGCAGGCGGCTGCGCCTCGATTCGCGATCACCGCGGTTATTTCGTCGATTCCGCGCTGGTCGATTCGGTACAGCCGCACATCGACAATCGCGCTTCGGTCGAACGCACGCTCGGCCGGCCGACCTGGATCAGCCAGTTCGGCACGCAGGACTGGTACTATGTTTCCGTCGATACCAGGCAGGCGGCATTCCGCCGCCCGCGCACCCGCAGCCAGATGGTGCTGCGCGTGCGCTTCGATGATGCCGGCAATGTCGCCGCGGTCGATCGCGCGGGCATGGAGAAAGTCGCGAGAATCAGCCCCGAAGGCAAGATCACGCCGACGCTGGGCCGCGACCGCAGCTTCCTTCAGGATCTGTTCGGCAATATCGGCGCCGTCGGCGCGCCGGGCATGGGCGGCGGCGCCGGCGCACCCCAGGGCGGCGGCCCGAACGGCAGCTAGTTATCCTGTTACCCTTCTACCCTTCCCTTGAAGCGCGTTGGGCGGTTCCCATATCGCGGCCATGGAACATAGCGGGGCAAGCCACGGCCTGATCCAGTGGCACGGCACGACCATCATCGGCGTGAAGAAGAACGGCAGGACCGTCATCGCCGGTGACGGTCAGGTTTCCATGGGCAATACGGTGATGAAGCCCAATGCCCGCAAGGTGCGGCGCATCGGCGATGGCGGCGTGATCGCGGGTTTCGCGGGCGCGACCGCCGATGCCTTCACCCTGTTCGAGCGGCTGGAGCGCAAGCTCGAACAGTATCGCGGCCAGCTCATGCGGGCCGCGGTCGAACTCGCCAAGGACTGGCGCACGGACAAATATCTGCGCAATCTCGAAGCGCTGATGATCGTGGCCGACAAGGACACGATGCTGGTGCTTACCGGCAACGGCGACGTGCTGGAGCCGGAAGGCGGCCCGGAGGGACAGGTTGCCGCGATCGGATCGGGCGGCAACTATGCGCTGTCCGCCGCGCGCGCGCTGGCCGGCTATGAGGACGATGCGGAGAAGATCGCGCGCCGGGCGATGGAGATCGCCGCTGAAATCTGCGTTTACACCAACGACCGGATCACGGTCGAAACGCTAGAGCAAGATGCGTGATTTGTGAATCACGCATCTTGCTCCAGGTTCTTGTTGCCGCATCGTTTTTTGCGCAAAACCGGTTCCCACTTTTGCGCACGATGCTCCAGAAGCCTGACCGGCGCGAAACTTTAGGGTACGAAAATTGAACGACAAACTTACTCCCAAGGCGATCGTCGCGGCGCTCGACGAGCATATCATCGGCCAGGCCGAGGCCAAGCGCGCCGTTGCCGTCGCGCTGCGCAACCGCTGGCGCCGCCAGCGCCTTGGCCCCGACCTGCGCGACGAGGTGACACCGAAGAACATCCTGATGATCGGGCCGACCGGCTGCGGCAAGACCGAGATCAGCCGGCGCCTGGCCCGGCTGGCCGACGCGCCTTTCGTGAAAGTGGAAGCCACCAAGTTCACCGAGGTCGGCTATGTCGGCCGCGATGTCGAGCAGATCGCGCGCGATCTGGCCGAGGAAGCGATTCGGCTCGAGAAGGACCGCCGCCGCGAGGCGGTGCGCGAGGCTGCCTCGAAAGCCGCGATGGAGCGGCTGCTGAACGCCCTGGTGGGCGAGGGAGCGTCCGAGGCGACGCGCCAGAGCTTCCGCCAGCGCATCGTGGAAAACGCGATGAATGACACCGAGGTCGAGATCGAGGTGGAGGACAGCCCCTCCATGCCGATGGAGATCCCCGGCATGGGCGGCTCGGTCGGCATGATCAACCTGTCGGACATGATGGGCAAGGCGTTCGGCCGGGCGAACATGAAACGGCGCAAGTTCAAGGTGCCCGATGCCTGGGACAAGCTCGTCGACGAGGAAGCCGAGAAGCGCATGGATCAGGACGATGTCGCCCGGGTCGCATTGCAGAACGCCGAAACCAACGGGATCGTCTTTCTCGACGAGATCGACAAGATCGCCGTTTCCGACGTGCGCGGCGGTTCGGTCAGCCGCGAGGGCGTGCAGCGCGACCTGCTGCCGCTGATCGAGGGCACCACCGTCGCCACCAAGTACGGGCCGATGAAGACCGACCACGTCCTGTTCATCGCCTCGGGCGCCTTCCATCTGGCCAAGCCCAGCGACATGCTGCCCGAATTGCAGGGCCGCCTGCCGATCCGGGTCGAGCTGAAGGCTCTGACCGAGGAGGATTTCGTCCGCATCCTGTCGGAGACGCGGGCCAATCTCGTCGCCCAGTACAAGGCGCTGCTCGGCACCGAAAAGGTGACGCTGGAATTCACCGGCGACGCGATCGGCGAGGTTGCCCGCATCGCCGCCCAGGTCAACGAAAGCGTCGAGAACATCGGCGCCCGCCGCCTGCAAACGGTGATGGAGCGGCTGCTTGAGGAACTGAGCTTCGAGGCCGAGGACCGCACGGGCGAAACGGTGACGATCGATGCGGCCTATGTGCGGGACAAGCTGGCCGGGCTGGCCGGGGACAGCGACCTGTCGAAATATATCCTGTAACGGAAACCGGAAAATGCCCCCGTCATGGCAATGCGCGCCGCCGCGCGGAACCCGCTCGCCATGGCCGGGCAGTTGCGGTAGGAAGCGCCATGTCCACCCCGCCCGACGACAAGCCGATCTACCGCCTTCTCACCGGCAGGGACGACCGCGCCTTCTGCGAACGCGTTGCGGAAGCGCTCGGGCAGGGCTGGCGGCTCTACGGCTCGCCGGGCATCGCATGGGATGTCGAGAACAATTGCATGAAGGCCGCGCAGGCAGTGGTGTGGCATGACGCGGATGTCGTCAAGCGCTGACGGCTGAAGGCTGTCCGGTTTGGATGGAACCGCTTTCCTTGTCTCGGTCGCTCCCGAGGCGGGCTCACGACGAAAATCCACGCGGCCGCCCGTAAATAACGGGTGAGGGGGTGGGTGCTCGAACGCTCACCCCCAATACCAAGAGGGGCGCACTGCT
>JAITWR010000040.1 GCA_031285165.1 Novosphingobium sp. | reverse complement strand
GCCGAGATCGGCCGGCGGTTGATGGAAAATCCTTCGGCGGGTCACGATGTGGCCGAGGCGCAGGCTTTCCTTATCGACCAGATCGTGCGGCTGCTCCACGATCATGTCGTCGGCGATGTCTATCGTGCCAGCAATCGCTCGGCCGGCGAGCGGCTGACGATCATGGCCGTCGGTGGCTATGGCCGCGGCGAGATGGCCCCGCATTCGGATGTCGATATCGCCTTTCTCACTCCGATCAAGCAGACGCCCTGGTGCGAGCAGGTGATCGAGGCGATGCTCTATTTCATGTGGGATCTCCGGCTCAAGGTCGGGCATTCGAGCCGCTCGCTCGACGATATGGTGCGCATGTCCCGGGCCGATCTGACGATCCGCACCGCCATGCTCGAGGGCCGCTATGTCTGGGGTGACCAGCCGCTTTTCGAGGAAAGCCGCCGCCGCTTCTGGGCCGAGGTCGTCGCCGGCACCGAGCGCCAGTTCGTCGTTGAGAAACTGGCCGAGCGTAACGAGCGCCACCGGCGGCTCGGTGACAGCCGCTATGTCGTCGAGCCCAACATCAAGGAAGGCAAAGGCGGGCTGCGCGACCTGCACACGCTTTACTGGATCGGCAAATATATCCACAAAGTGCGCGATGCCAGCGAACTGGTCGGGGTCGGCCTGCTGACCCAGGCCGAGTACCGCGCCTTCCGTCGCGCCGAGCGCTTCTTCTGGGCGGTGCGCTGCCACCTTCACATGATCACCGGCCGCGCCGAGGACCGGCTGACTTTCGACTTGCAGCGCGAAGTGGCGATGCGGATGAATTTCTCCGAGCGCCCCGGCAAGAGCCCGGTCGAGCGGTTCATGCAATACTTCTTCCTGCAAGCCAAAGTCGTCGGCAGCCTCACCGGCGTCTTTCTCGCCCAACTCGACGAGCAGTTCGCGCAGAAGCAGCCGCGGCGTGGGCTGCTGGCTGGCTTCCGGGCGCGGGCGCGCATGGTGAAGGGCTATCGTGTGTTCGGCGGCAAGGTCCGGGTGCCGTCGGACGACTGGTTCGAGCAGGATCCGGTGCGGCTGCTCGAGATATTCACCGTTGCCGATAGCGAGAGGCTGGAGATCCACCCGGAGACGATGCGGCTAATATCGCGCGATGCGCGGCTGATCACCGGCGAAGTGCGCCGCAACCCGCGCGCCAATGCGCTGTTCATGGACCTGCTCACCAGCCGCGACGATCCCGAGACAGTGCTGCGCTGGCTCAACGAAGCCGGCGTCTTCGGCCGTTTCATCCCTGATTTTGGCCGGGTAAACGCGCAGATGCAGTTCGACATGTACCACCACTACACGGTCGACGAGCACACGATCCGGGCTATCGGCCTGCTGGCGCGGATCGAAAAGGGCGAGCTTCGCTCCGATCACCCGCTGGCCAACGATATCATCCACAAGGTCCAGTCGCGCGACGCGCTTTATGCCGCGGTCTTGCTGCACGACATCGCCAAGGGCCGCGGCGGCGACCATTCGGTGCTGGGTGCCGACATCGCCCGGCGGCTCTGCCCGCGGCTCGGCCTCGATCCGGGGGAGACCGAACTGGTCGCCTGGCTGGTGCGCCACCACCTGCTGTTGAGCGCGACCGCGCAGAAACGCGACCTGTCCGATCCGAAGACGATCGCCGATTTCGTCGAAGTGGTGCAATCGATCGATCGTCTGCGTCAGTTGACCCTGCTCACCATCGTCGACACCCGCGCGGTCGGACCCAACACCTGGAACAGTTGGAAGCGGCAGTTGATCGCCAGCCTCTACGATGCAGCGGAAGAACGGTTGAGGCTGGGCCACGCATTGCACGGTCGCGAGGAGCGTATCGCGGCGAAAAAGGCGCGCGTTGCCGAAGGACTGGGCGAGCGCCGGGGGCTGGTCGAGACTGCCGGAGCACAGCTCGGCGACGCTTACTGGATCGCAGAGCCCGAGGATATCATCGCGATGAACCTCGGGCAACTCGCTGCCGCCGGTGATGCACCGCTTACGATTGCCACCGAATACTATGCCGCGCGGGGCGCGACGCTTGTGACGGTGGTTGCCGCCGACCATCCCGGCTTGTTCTACCGCATTGCCGGCGGCATCCATCTTGCCGGCGGCAATATCATCGATGCGCGTATCCACACCGCGCGCAACGGCATGGCTGTCGATAATTTTCTGGTCCAGGATCCGCTCGGCCGGCCCTTCATGGAAGATGACCGGATCGCCCGGCTCAAGGCCACGATCGGGGATGCGCTGGCGAATCGCGTCAAGCTGGTGCCGCAGCTCGCTGCGAAACCGCCCGCCCGGCCGCGCGCGGATGCGTTCGACGTGCGCCCGCGGGTCGAGTTCGACAACGAGGCATCGAACCGCTTCACCGTGATCGAGGTCAACGCCCGCGACCGGCCGGCGCTGCTCAACCGGTTGGCGCGCGCGCTGTTCGATTCGCGGCTGATGGTCCACTCGGCGCATATCGCCACATATGGCGAGCGCGCCGCGGACACTTTCTACGTGACCGACCTCACCGGCGAGAAGGTCGAGGATTCCGCGCGCCTCAATGCGGTCGAGAAACTGCTGCTCGACGCTGCCGGCGAGGAGACTGTGGAGGTGGAGGCAGCCTGAAAGGGCTGGCTAAAGCGGCTTTTCGTAAACGAAGTATTCGCGGTTGACCTTGCTGTCGATCGCGTCGGCGATTGCGATCATCCCCTGGTTGTCGTCGAGGATCCAGCCGATCTCCGCGGTGCTGGCACCCAGTTCGCCCACGGCCGAACGGCGGATGTATTCGATCATCATAAAGGCGAGCTGGCTGGCCAGGCGCGAGGATTGCAGTTTCCCGACCACGCCCATCAGCGGCACGCGCATGCGGTCGGTCCGCGGGTTCCGCACCCAGCGCAGCAGCTTGATGAAATTGAACGGGAAGAGTTTGCCGTTGAAGGGCTTGATCACCGGATTCATGTCGGGGAATGTCAACATGAAAGCGACCGGCTCGCCATCGACTTCGGCGATGAGCAGAAGGTCTTCCCGAATGATCGGCTTCATCTTCCTGGCAACGTAGTCGATCTCGTTCCGGGTGATCGGCACGAAGCCCCAGTTCTGCGACCAGGCATCGTTGAGGATACGAAAGACAAGTTCGGCCTCTTCCTTGAAACGGCTGCGGTCGGCCCGGCGGATATGGATGCGGGGGTTCTTCTCGCCCGAAGCGACGATGCGGTTGATCAGCGGCGGGAAACCCTGGTCGATCCGCAGGTCGTAAGTGAGCAGAGTCTTGGCGTGGGCATAGGCGCGACCCTCGATCCAGGCCCGATAATGCGGGGAATTGTGGCCCATCAGGATCACGGGATCGTGGTCGAAGCCTTTCACCAGCAGGCCGGGCTCGTCCCAAATCGACAGGCTGAGAGGCGCGAGCACGCGAGTCATGCCCTGGTTGCGCAGCCATGCTTCGGCCGCGGTGATGAGTACCGCGGCGACGGCTTCGTCCTCGGCTTCGAACATGCCCCAGTTGCCGGTGCCCGGCCCCATCCCCTGCTCGGGCGGCAGCGTCCAGGCGAGCCGGTCGAAATGGGCGGAAATGCGCCCGACTGCCTTGCCCTCGCGCCGGGCGAGGAAGAGTTGCACCTCGGCGTGTTCGAAGAAAGGGTTCTTTTTCGGGTTCAGCAGTTCCGCTACGTCGGCGCGCAGCGGCGGCACCCAGTGCGGGTCACTCGCATTGAGCCGGTAGGCGAGTTCGATGAAATCCTTGCGATCGCCTTTGGTCGCGACCGGGGTGACTGTCACGTCGCTCATGCCGGGCTCAGGCTTCGCTGCCGGTGTTCTGGACCCGGCGGCGCGGATGGCCGCTGGCAATGCCGCCGGAAAGCTGTTTCACCCAGGGATAGCGAACCGCAACTTCCTCTGTGTAGCCGAGGTTGAACACGGTGGGGCTGCGCGTCGGCCGGTCCTTTTTCTCGTAATAGGTGCCGAGGATGCGGTCCCAGGCATAGTTGGTAATGCCGAAATTGCCGTCCTCGTCGAAATAGTGGTGTTCGTTATGGCGCTGCTTCATCGATTGCACCCATTTCCACCTCGGCTTGAACGAAAGGTGCTGGATGCAGTGCATGAATTCGTAATAGCAGGTCGTCAGGATACCCGTGGCAAACGCGGCGAGCGCCCCGCCGGCGCCGCCGATCAGCCAGCCCACCGGCATGGTCGCCACGGCGATCGTTGGCAGCGTGGTGTAAAGGCCGCCGAACAGCACTTCCAGATGGTTGGGATCCTGGTGGTGATCGTAGTGAATCCGCTTCCACGTTGAGGAAAGGCAGCGCACCTTGTACATCCACTGCCCGTGCAGGATATACTGGTGGAGCAGGTGCCAGACCAGCGGGTAGATCAGGATGGCGGCCATGACGGAGGCCGCCGTTTGCCACGGGCTTGCCGGGAAGAAGGCGAAGGCGACGATGCACGCCGCTGCGACCGAGAGGTAAGAGATGATCGTGTAGTGCTGGAAATAGGCCGAAATGAGTTCGCCCAGTGTCATCCGATCAAGATAGTGGGAGCGCTTCCAGAACGGCAGTCGGCTCTGATCGTCGGGAACATTGGCTGTGGGCTGCGGCACTGTGCTTTTCCTGTGTGGGCCTGCGGCCTTTGTGGCTGCGGCTTACCAGACTTGGGTGGCGAGCACCATAAGCGCAACTTTGCGGCGGCAATGGGGCGACCGGAAGCCGTCTGCAAACGTGCTTTCGACACGCTTGCCGCACCGGCCGGCATGATATTCGGCCTCTATTCCTCCGTTCGGATCAGCACTGTTTCGCCTATGAAAGCGAAAAGCAGGAACGGCCCCCAGGCGGCGACCAATGGGGGATAGCCGCCGAAATTGCCTATCGCCAGCGCGGCATTGTCGAGCACGAAATAGGCAAAGCCCAGCGCCATGCCGATGACCGCGCGGATCAGCACCTGGCCCGAGCGCGCCAGGCCGAAAGCGGCGATTGCTCCCAGCAGCGGCATCAGTACCGATGACAGCGGCCCCGAAAGCTTGTGCCACCACTTGCCTTCAAGCTCGCTGGTGCGCCGGCCTGCCGCGCGCAGTTGTTCGATCGAGCGCGACAGCTCGAAGATGTTCTGCGTATCGGCGTCGACCGAGCTGATCGCCACCTGTCCGGGGGTGACGCCCCTGGCGACGATCGTTTGGCCGATATGCTGCGTGGCGATGTTCTGCACGTCGAAACGGGTTGCCGATTCGAGCTTCCAGCCCGGATTCGCGAATGTCGCCCGCGGGCTGCGGAATTGCTCGGTGATCATGCCTTCGGCATCGCGCGCATACCAGGCGACGTTTTCCATCACCATCTGCGGGCCTCTGCCCGTCACGGTGCCGGCCATCAGGATATTGGCTCCATCGCGCACATATACGTTGCTGTGTACGCCCGAATCCCTGGGCAATGGGCCGTAATCGGCATTCTGCCAGGCCTTGAGAGTCGCGCTGGCGCGGGTGACGACCCCTTCGTTGAACGCGAAGCTGGCCACCGCCACCGCAAGCGCCGTGACGATCAAGGGCGCCAGCACCTGATGTGCCGACAGCCCCGCCGCCTTCATCGCGATCACCTCGCTGTTCTGGTTCAGCGTAACGAATGTGATGATCGTTGCCAGCAGCACCGAATAAGGCAGGAAACGCGCGACAAGTTGCGGCGCGCGCAGCATAACGTAAGTCCAGAGCTGCGCCTGGCCATTGCTCGGATAGGCGAGAATCTCGCCGCTCTCGCTCAGAAGGTCGAGCATCTGCAACACCAGAACGAGCATCACCAGTACGCCCAGAACGCGCGTGATGAACAGCCGTGCGATGTAGAGCGTCAGCGTCCGCGATGGGAAGAATTCGAGCTGCATGCCGGTGTCGCCGTTTCCTCAGGCCGGTTGCCGGCGGTGCCGGTTCAGCAGTGTCCGGGCGCGCTTGACGATGATCCGGGTGCCGGTTTCGAGCCAGCCGATCGCCTGGCCGCCCGGCACATAGGCAACGCGCCAGTACATCCAGGCGATCAGCGCGGCGAAGATAACGAAAGGCGCCCACAGCGCCAGTGTCGGGTCGATCCGGCCCAGCGCGGCGACCTGCTGCCCATATTCGTTGACCTTGTGATAGACCGTCACCATCACCACCGAGACGAAGACCCCGAGCGCCGAAGTGGAGCGCTTGGGCGGGATTGCCAGAGCCAGGCCGAGCAGCGGCAGCATCAGCATCATGATCACTTCGACCATGCGGTAGTTGAAGCTTGCCTGGCTGCGGATGCGGGCATCCTCGGGCATGGTATCGCTCCAGCCGATGCGTAGCAGTTCCGGCAGGATATATTCGCGGTCCTTACCGCCGCGGGCGCGGAACTGTTCGATCGCGGGCAGGTCGATCGGCAGGTCGTGCCGGGTGAAAGTCAGTACCCGCGGCGATTCGTTCGGCACTTCCTGGACGATCTGGCCTTGCAGCAGGCGCAGCACGATCGTATCCGGCCGATCGCGCAGCGCGAGGAAACGCCCTTCGCGCGCCGTGATCGACAGCACCTGTCCTCTGGCGTTGGCGACGCGGGCGAAGATGCCGATAAGCTGGCGGCCCTCGTCGCGGCTCTGCTCGATGCGCAGCGCCATCTTGTCCTGCAACGTGGTGAATTCGCCGACCCTGATCGAAGCGCCGAGCGCGCCCGAGCGCAGCTCTAACTGCAACTGCTCGTAGTAATAGCGCGACAGCGGCTGAAGATAGCCGACATTGGCGAAGTTCACCGCCGCCATCACCAGTGCGATCAGATAGGGCACGCGCAGCAGCCGGGTGTAGCTGAGGCCCACTGCGCGCATCACGTCCAGTTCGCTCGAGGTTGCAAGCTTGCGGAAGGCGAACAGCACGCCGAGCATCAGCCCCAACGGAATGGCGTTGCTGGCATATTCGGGCATCATGTTCGCCAGCATCTTGAACACGACGCTGACCGGCCCGCCTTCGGTTGCGACGAAGTCGAACAGCTTGAGCATCTTGTCGAGCACCAGCAGCGATGCCGCGATCACGAAGACCGCCAGCATCGGCATCAGCACCAGCCGGAAGATATAGCGGTCTATGGCGGTGAAGAATTTCACGTATCGGGAGCTTCCGTGATGCAGTCTCGGTTCCCTATAGCCGCGAAGCGGCGGGCGGAAGCGGAATCGACCGCCTGATAACAAGGCCGGCGCTTCTATCGCCCGCGCGTCGCTGCGGGCTCAAGCCTTCTCCAACGTGCATTGCAGCGGGTGCTGGTTCTGGCGGGCGAAATCCATGACCTGATTCACCTTGGTTTCGGCGATCTCATACGGAAAGATGCCGCAGACGCCGACGCCTTTCTGGTGAACATGGAGCATAACGCGCGTCGCCTGCTCCATATCCATGTGGAAGACGCGCTTGAGGACCATCACCACGAATTCCATCGGGGTGTAGTCGTCATTGAGCATCAGAACTTTGAACTGGCTGGGCTTCTTTGGCCTGGTGCGCGTCTTGGTGGCGATGCCGAACTGGCCCTGGCCGCCGCCCTTGCCCGCATCGTCGTTGTCATCGGCGGCGCGTATGCGCGGTGGCCGGCGGGAATCATCCAGGGCGGAATTGTGGAGCATGGGCCGGAGAATATCGCATGGCGGGGGCGAACGACAACCCATCCGATGCCCGAAACGCGTTTAAGGCAAAACGGACCGGGCAGCCTCACGCTGCCCGGTCCGCATGGCCGTGCCGGCGTCAGGCGACGTCGGCGCGATGGCTGTCGTCAGGCGGCCCTGCGGATCTTCTCGACCGCGAGGGTGACGCGGCCCGAGATCGGCGCAAAGACCTCGTTGGTCAGCTTGAGCACGGCTTCGCTGGTCTTCGAGCCGTAGGCGATGGCGCTGTCGAAGTTGCGGCGCATCACTTCGGCCTGCAATTTGACGAAATCGGTCGGGTTCTTGACGCCCGAAAGCTCTTTGACATCGGCGACGGCGGTTTCGAAAGCCGCTTTGCCGTCGGTCAGGAACCTGCCGCTCATGTCCTGTAGGCCGGCAGCGAGGATCTTGCCCGATTCGACGAAAGCTTCGACGTTGCCCTTGGCGAACTCGCCATATTCGCCGACTGCGGCGCTGGTCTTCACAAATGCTTCCTTGGCTTTTTCCTGCGCGCCTTCGACGGCACCCTTGAAATTCGAAGTCGTTTCCATGGGGATTTCCTTGGGTTGAGCGGTAAGGGGGGACTGCGTGGCGATAGGCCTGACGGCCTTGGGAGGCTTGACGACCGCCGGTGCGCGGACCTTGGCTTCGGGCTTGGCGATGGCACGCTTGGCTGCCGGTCTGGCAGCAACGCGAGCGGCTCCCTTCGCAAGCGATTTGCGGGCGGGCTTCGCCTTGGCCGGAAGTCCGGCCGAAGCTTCGGCCCTGGTATCGTTTGTATCGACCATTGCGGCAAAACCCCTGCGTGCGACGGACTCGATGCCTGCATTGTCCATGCAGGCGCTTATGTTGCATTGCACAATAAGCATTGACTGCGGGAAGTCAAGGAAAATTGTGCAATGCAACATGGGGGTTTCGGGGCAGGCCGCGCGTGCCCGGCCGGCATCTCAGCGCATTTTCACATAACGCCCCGGGGCATCCTCGATCGCCTTGTCGCCGCGCCCGCCCGGTTTGCGCTTGCCCGTCGCCCTGACCTCGGTGGAATCCTGCGTGCGCAGCCAGCCGAGCCAGTGCGGCCACCAACTGCCGGGGTGCTCATCGGCGCCGGCAACGAACTGTTCGAGCGTGTCGGCCTGCCCTGCGTTGGTCCGGTAGCCGTATTTCTTCGGGGCGGGTGGATTGACCACGCCGGCGATATGGCCCGAACCTGCGAGCAGGAAAATCCAGGGTCCGGCGAGGTAGCGCGTCAGTTTCCAGCCGCTGCGGGGCGGGGCGATATGATCCTCGCGCCCGGCCTGGATATAGCAGGGCGTGACGATCCGGTGGAGGTCGATCGGTGTGCCGTCGACGATCAGCGAGTCGGGCTCGACCAGCCGATTGTCGCGATAGAGATCGCGCAGATAGGCGCAGTGCCATTTGGCCGGCAGGTTGGTGACGTCGCCGTTCCAGTGGAGCAGGTCGAAAGCGGGGTAGTCCTCGCCCATCAGATAGTTCCTGACGACATAGCTCCAGATGAGGTCGTCGGGCCGCAGCAGGTTGAATGCGGCGGCGAGGTAGCGGCCGTCGAGATAGCCTTCGGGTGCGAGCCGTCCGATCGCCTCGATCTGCCGGTCGTCGATGAAATGCTTGAGATCCCCGGCTTCCTCGAAGTCCACCTGGGCGGTGAAGAAAGTGGCGCTTTTCACCCTGTCGGCCTCGCCGCGGCGGGCCAGAACCGCCAGCGTTGCGGCAAGCGTGGTGCCTGCCACGCAATAGCCGATGGTATGTACCGCGGGCACCTTGAGCCGTGCACGCACCATGTCGATCGCATCGATCTGTGCGCGGACATAGTCGTCCCAGATCACTTCGGCGAGGCTGGCATCGGCCGATTTCCACGAAACCATGAACACCGTCACGCCCTGTTCCACGGCCCAGCGCACGAAGCTTTTCGCAGGGTTCAGGTCGAGGATGTAGAAACGGTTGATCCAGGGGGGGAAGATGATCAGCGGCACTGCCAGCACGCTGCTCGTTGCCGGGCTGTACTGGATCAACTGGTAAAGCGGCGTTTCATGCACGACTTTGCCGGGAGTGACGGCGATGTTCTCGCCCAGCCTGAAGGCATCGGCATCGGTGTGAGTCAGTTGCCCGCGCCGCAGGTCGGTGATCAGGTGCGTCATGCCCTTGACCAGACTTTCCCCTCTGGTTGCGATCGCACGCTCGATCACCTGGGGGTTGGTCAGAGGGAAATTATCGGGATTCAGCGTGCCGATCAGTGTGCGCAGGGCAAAGCGAAGCTGCTCGTGCCGGCTGGGGGCGATCCCGGCCGGACTGTCGGTGGCAGCCATGATCTGTTCGGCGAGCATCCGGTGGATCTGCCGCAGCATGGCATGGAGCGATTGTGCGTCCTGCCCGGCGCCGGCAAAGCCGCCGTCACCGTCACCGTCGCCGTTCTGCCCGAATATGCCCTGCCATGGCGCGGCGGCGCCTTCCCGCACCGGCGGCAGCCCGCCAGCCGCGGCTGAGAGAAACTGCTGGCTCCACTCGCTCATCGACGCCAGCCATTCGTCCGCGCCGGGCAGCGAATGCGGCTTTTCGGCCTGCTCGCGCAGGAAATCCCGCCACATGCCCTGCAATTTCACGCCGATGGCCGCCCAGTCCGGGGCTTCGCGCGAAGCACTGCCGGACGGGGCCAGCATGGCCTGAAGCGCGTCGGCCTGGAACTTCAGGGCTTGCCCGAGAAGATCGGGGCCGTCCGGCGAATCGTCCATGCGCGAGGCCCCCCGCTCAACGGG
>JAITWR010000022.1 GCA_031285165.1 Novosphingobium sp. | reverse complement strand
GGTGGCGCTCAGGCTCGACAACGCCGGGCGCCGGTACGAGCGGGCGGATGAGATGGGGATCAACACCGAGGGCGAACCGGCGCGGGCAGAGGAGATGCGCGTGCTGCTGTCTGCCGAGGCCGTACCGGTCTCGGTGCTGGCGAACGTCAGCCTCCAGCCGGTGCGGGACATGGCGCGCGCGGGCCGGCTGCATGGCCTGTTGCTGACGTTCGATCCAACCGATCCGACCAAAGCGGAGGCGGCGGTGCTGGCGCCGCCGGAGGGGGATTACGGCGAGATACGGGCCGAGCTGTCACTGACGCACGGAGACGGGATATTGCGCCGGCTCGAGGTCGCGGGCGGCCGCGTGACGGGTGAATTGCAACCGGACGAGACGCCGGGCGGCTATTTCAATCTCACCGCCCGCTTCTCAGCGCCGGTGTCCACTGACCGGGTCACGCAGGAACTGACCGGCGCGGCGGCACGGGACAGCGAACCGGTACGGGTGCTGATCGCGTTCGCGGAGGCCTTGGCGCGCGGCGACATGGCCACCGCCACCTCGCTCACCAGCGCCGATCTGCGTCAGTCGGTAGCGAAAATGGCGAAGTTCCCGAAAAAGATCCGGGCGCAGCAGGTGCCGGAACTGGTCACGGCGATCCGGGAGACCCCGCGCGTGGTCGTACGCGAGATCAGCGCGGAGGTCGAGGTGGGGGCGCCGGGATACTGGATACGGCTGCTGCGCGAGGACGACGGAAGCTGGAAGGCGGCAAACTGGTGAGCGGGATGGAGGATGCCTTGCGCCCCGGTCATGCAGGAAGGAACAAGCCGATGACAACCTTGTCCCGCCTTCTGCGCGCGATGCTGCCGGGCGTGCTGGTCCTGCCGTTCGCGGTGACGGCCGGGGCCGCCTCCGTCCGGCCAGCGCCTCCCCCGCCCACGGCGGCGGATAGCAGGACGATCCACTCCTGCCTCAACCGGGCGGATGGCTCCGACACGACCGTCACCATCGGGCAGGCCTGCATCGGGATCGTGGCCGGTCCGTGCATAACGGCTGCGCTGCACGCCAGGGACCATGCAGCCGGGAAACAGGCCTGCACCATGCGCGAACTGGCCGTCTGGCATGCGGAACTGGTAACGGCGCTGCGGCAGGTCCAGCACAGCCGGCTTCCCGACCTCACCGCGGCCGTCGGGCGTTCGCAAGAGGCCTGGAAGGCATCGCTGGATGCGCTCTGCCCGATGCACGGTTACCTTCCCGCCCCCGCCTACTGCATGATGACCGAGACGGCGCACCGCGCGCTGCTGCTGCGCCGGCTGGGCACGACGATGAAAAATCCCTGACGCAAGCGCGGGGGAACAGAGCGATCGGACATGAGGCAACGAGGAGACGGACATTGAAACGGATCATGCTTGCAGGCGCGGCGGCCTGTCTTCTGGCCGGGTGCGGCAAATCTGCGGACACGCCCCCGGGCAAGGCGGGAGGCGAGGCTGCTGCTGCCGCACCTGTCAGCAGCGCGGCTCTGTGCAAGCTGTTCACGGCCGGGGAAGCGGCGGCCTGGGTCGGCCCCGTCACCGGGACCGGCACGGGCTCGGCGGCTATGCCGAACGTCGCCACCTGCATGTGGAACACGAGCGACTACCGATCCCGGCTCACGGTTACCGTGGTGAACCTTGCCGACAACCCGAACGCCTCGCAGCTTCCGCTCAAAAAGGCGCGGGGCTTCCGGCTCGTGCCCGAGCTTGGCGAGGACGGTTTCGTGGAGAACAGCGGTGGCTGGCTGGCCGGGGTGAAGCGCGGCGGCGAATTCGTCTCGGTCCAGATCGCCTCGCCCACGGCCACTGCCGATCAGGCGATCGCGGCGCTTCGGGAAGTCATCAAACGCCGTGGCTGACCGGCAGCGCCCGCATTCAGGGGATGTCGTAACAGTCCGTGCAATCGGGCGGCGGCGCATCCGGGCGATAGCCGGCCGGCTCCGGCCCGGCGCAGGCGCGTGATGCGCAAGGGGCGGATCAGGGCGGGAGTCCTGCTGATCGCTTTGCCGGGCCTGGCCCTGTGGCTTGGCGCGATTGCCGCGGGCCGTCCCTATATCCGCAGCATCGTCGCAAGGGATGTCGGTTCCGGGCCGGGCGTTTTCTATCTCCATGCGCCGCCGTGCGCCCCCTGGGGCGCCTGTTTCGTGGCCTGCACGCAGTCGCTTGCCGATCTCGATCCGGTAAAGATCCTCGGCCGCGCGGCGCTGATCAGGGCGGGGCTTCGGACGGACGAGGTTCCCATCCATTTCGGGGCCTACCGGCGGAATTCCGGCGAGGGTCGGCAGGACACTGGCAAGCAGGGCGATGTCTATTACTGGAGCTTCCGCCGCTGGCGGCTGGTGAAGTTCGACACGCCCGAGAGCGCGGGCGGCAATGTCGAGCTGCGCGAACTGGCACGGCTGGGCTGCGACGATCCGCGCTTTCGCCGGAACGGGAGACGGGAGGCCGGGGGAAAATGACCGCTCCGCCGCGCCGACAGACAGGAGTTGATGCGATGCCCGACCACATAACCGCTCGCAAGCGGAAGATCACGCGGCTGATGGCCCTGATACCGCTCGGCCTGGCTCTGGCGGCCGGCACGGCCTGTAGCGACGGCAATGCCGAAACCGGCCCCGGCCGGGGGCGTTACCATCTGCACGGCCTGGGCATCGACTGCACCGTCGGCCCCTGCCCGGACTATCAGGTGAAGGACCGCCGCACGGGCGAGGTGTTCCATGCCGTGCTGGATATTGCCAGAGTCGCAAGGCGGCTCCCGAACGGCAGCCTCTTCCTTCCGGGTCCGTTCGGCCTTCCGGGTCCGTCCGGCGATCTCATCGTGGAAGCGAACCGCGCGGAGCGGGAGCATCCGGTGAAAGGCAGGGCACCCTATACCGTTCTCACGCTCACCGCGATCGTCGGGCCAGCCGGCGCGGCGGACTGGAACAGGCCGCCCAGGCCGACCGAAGCGAGGGAGCGATGAAGGCCATGAAAGCAACGTGGCCCTGGTACACCCGCCAACAGGCAGGAGTTCGTTCGATGGGCAAGTCTCAGCCCGCCGTTAAATCCATCCTGCCGGCCATCGGCGTTCTCGTATCCACTGCCGGCCCTGCCTTCGCCGGGAATGATGCCGGCGTTCCGGCGGATACCGGGGCATCGGTAGAAAGCTGCGTCCGCAGGGAAAGCGATTTCCGGCAAGTCGGCCAGCACACAGTGTATCGCGTCGATCTGGAAAACACCTGCGCGCAGCGGGTACGTTGCGAGATACGAGTTTCTGTTATGAGGGCTGAGGGCGCAGTTTTCCGCAGAAAGACAGTAACGCTTGGGGCGCCTGACCCGGCTGGTGAGCCAGCCCATCGGCGGCGCAAATCGCCGCTGCCGACGGCACGCTACGACCTGCCGGTGCGCGCAACGGATGTGTTGCGAGAAATGAGTAGCTGTGATGAGGACTGAGGGCACAGTTTCCGGCAGCAGGACAGTACGCTTGGGGAGCCTGGCCCGGCCGGTAAGCCAGCCCATCGGCGGCGTAAATCACCGCTGCCGATGGTACGCGTCGAACCCCTGCAAGACGAACCGGGGGCCGTTATGACCGAACCATCCATCTTACGCGGTTCTCGCCCGCTTGGCTGTCTGTTGGCCATCGGTATCCTGGTGTCGGCTGCCGGTCCCGCCCTGGCAGGTGAAGCCCGCAAGGCTTCCGTGCCCACTGCACGCAGAACATCGGCTTGCGCCGCCGCCGCCGAAGCCAAAGAGGTCCGCCGCGTGCGGGCAGTCCTGGCAGGCATCAGGCTTTCGGCCGACGATGACGGCAACGATGCGCCCGCGGCCGCGCGCGCCGGCATACCGGCGCTGCGTGCGGCGCTGGCCGCCGTCATCGCCGGCCATATGCAGTGCAGCAGTAGTGCCCGGCCCGCCGATGCGGCGGCAATCGCGGCATCTCTCGCGAAGCTGCTGGACGCCAATATCAATACGGGGGACGCCGCCGTCGCTCCCTACGGCGGTGATCTCAGGATCGCGGTGAAAGCTGTCCCGACGATGGCCGGCGTGCTTGCGGTGGACGCCTCGTTCGGCATCCCCTGCGGCCAGGATCATGTGCTGGCGATGTTCGAGCGGCGGCCGGAAGGCTGGCGGCGCATTCTCGACTGGCGGGCCGCGAAGTTTGACCGCGTTTCCGACGCTTTCGGGGATTTCTTCGAATATGCGGCCGTACCCGGCAGCGGCAGCACCAGGCTGATCGCAGTGGCGCACGACACGCCCTGGTGTACCTCGGCCTGGAGCCGCTTCGCGGTGGACCTGATCGCGCCCGCCGCCGGCACGGCACCGCAGACGCTGCTGGCGCATGACACGCAGGGCTACAACCGGGGTGATGACCCCCTGCCCGTGACTTTCGCCGCCACTGCCGACGGCCTCGTCATCCGCGCGCCCGTTCCTTCGCACGATGCCGGTCTGCCGTTGCAGGAAGGCATCTTCCACTACCGCACGAGCGGGAACAGGCTGGAGCGGCTGCCGGTGGCACCCGGCCGGCTGCATTTCGTCGACGCCTGGCTGTCCGAACCGTGGAGCGTCGCGAGCCGCTGGTCGGCCGAAGGGACCGCTCCGAAAACCCGGGCGGCGCTCAAGGCCGTGCATGACCGGCTGACCGCGAAAGGCGCGCCCGCGATCACCTGGGGCACGCTGCGCGAATGCCGGGCGCTCAAGGCGTCCCAGCTCCAGATGAAGCTCGGCGACGGAAGCCGTCTTTATGCCCTGATCGCCAGCCGTCCCGGCAATGTTCATGCCATGCTGGCGATAACCCCGCAGCCGGATCGCGCCTGCACCGGCCCCGATTTTCCAACCCTCAAGGAGTCCCGACCATGACCCGATACAAGACGATGATCCTGCCGGCCGCTGCCCTGGCGATGCTGGCGAGCCAGGCTCCGGCGGCGCCCCCGCCCCCGCAGAGCATCGATGCGGCCAGGGCGTTCCTGACCCGGCTCTATACCGGCTATGGCAGCCGTACCTATCCGAACACTCTGGGACCGCGAGCGCGGGGCGTCTTCACGCCCAGGCTGGTCGACCTGATGAACCGCGACACGAAGCTGGCCAGGGCCAGCGGCGAGGTCGGCATCATCGAGGCCGATCCTATCTGCGACTGCCAGGATCCGGGCGGGCTGAAACTGAAAAGCCTGACGGTGAGCCCCGCCGGCCCGGCCAAGGCCCGCGCGCAGGTGACGGTCCGCTTCGACAGCGAGGTCCGGCATCTGACATTCGATCTGGAAGACCGCGGCCAGGGCTGGCGCATCGCCGATGTCCATACGAAGGACACGCCGAGCCTGGTAGGTCTGCTGGAAGACGGGCTCAGGCGGCAGGGCGCGGCCCTGCCCGCGCGGCGCTAGGCCGTGCCGAAGCCGGAACCGCAGCCGAAGCCCGCCACGCCCCACCGTCGCGCGCCGTCCCGGCTGCGGGGGCTGGGCATTGTGATGGTGTGCCTTGCGATCGGCGCTGGCGCGGTCGCCGCGACCGGGCACGCGGGCGATGTGTGGGCGCAGATCGTCGCCCCTGCCGGTCGAGGCTCCGATCATGCAGGCGCCCAGAACGCGGGTGATGAGAACGCGGGCGGCGAGGGCGCGGGTTTCGAGACGCTTTACCTGTCCGGCAAGGTCGGGACGGCGCCGGTCTTGCTCAGCCTCGACAAGGCGTACGGTGTCCTGTCTGGCTGGTCTCTCAGTCCGCGGGACGGCCGGCAGGCGCTCATCGAGGGAAGGCTCGCCCCTGACGGCGCCTTCACCCTTCACGGCCGGGCCCCCGGCGGCGAGGCTTCGCAGACAATTGAGGCAGCCGGCACGGTCGTGGGCGGGCGCTGGACGGGAACGTGGCGCACCGCGAACGGGCCGGCGCTCGGCGTAGCGCTGGAGGAAAGCCGCGAGACGCTCTCGGACCTGACGCTCGGCCTCACATGCGGGGACACCGAGGTCGATCGGCGCTACGGCTACACCTACAAGACCGCCCTGACGCTCGATGTGAAGCAGGGCGCGATGCACAAGCTCAGAATCGACCAGAGCGTCATTGACCGCAGGAGCGGCGACGAAGGCGGCTGCGCGATCGGCCTTGATGACCTGGAACCGGCCCCTGATACTGGCGCCGGCACAGGCGCCGATGCCCGCGCGGGCCTGCTTCTGCAAACCCGAGGGTCCGGGGCCGAGGGAACATCGCGCTGCACCGTCCGCTTGGTCGGCGTCGGCGACTATCTGCTCGTCAAGG
Source organism: Novosphingobium sp. (assembly GCA_031285165.1). Taxonomy (GTDB): domain Bacteria; phylum Pseudomonadota; class Alphaproteobacteria; order Sphingomonadales; family Sphingomonadaceae; genus Novosphingobium. The sequence goes on along the minus strand of JAITWR010000022.1, from coordinate 3,710 downwards.
TCGGAGACCTCTCCGTGGAAGGCAACGACTGCCGGGCCGACTATTGCACTTCGCGCGCGCTGTGGCGCGAGATGCTCGTCAATCGCCGGACCCGGCGCTGCGGGGCGGTCAGATGACACACTGGCGATTGAGGGAGAGACCATTGAACACCGAGACCCAAAAACCGCCGCGCGCGGGGCGGGGCATCAAGGACATAACGGCCGATCGGCTGGCGCAGCTCGATGCAGGTGCGCCGGCCGCGACGCTGACCGAATGCCTCGCGGTCGATTTCGCGCTGCTCATGGGCAGCGTCCTGCCGGAAATCGGGGCCGCTGCGCTGGCGGAAATGCAAGCGGCAGCATCGCTCGGCATTTCCCGCAGGATGGCGCTGGCGGCCCGGCTGATCGACCGATATCTCGGCCATCCGGCCATCGCCAGGCTCAGGGACCACCCATCGGATACGGCGCGCGGCTGGGCCTGCTTTATGATCGGGGCGGCCGATGGCGTCGCACTGGCCGCCCGTCTCGCCGCGATCCGGCCCTATGCCGATGATCCGCATTTCGGTGTGCGTGAATGGGCCTGGCTGGCGGTTCGCCCGCATCTTGCCGGCGAACTGGAAACGGCAATCGCCCTGCTTGCGGAATGGACGGGCGATCCGTCCGAGCGGATTCGCCGCTTCGCTTCGGAAGCCATCAGGCCGCGTGGTGTCTGGTGCGCGCACATCGGCGAACTGAAGCGACGTCCCGAAATGGCGCTTGCCGTTCTCGAACCGCTGCAAGCCGATCCGTCCGGCTATGTGCAGGATTCCGTCGGCAACTGGCTGAACGATGCCGCCAAGGACCGCCCGGACTGGGTCGAGGCCCTGTGCCTGCGCTGGTCCGCAAGCAGCCCGACACCCGCAACGGCGCGCATCTGCCGCCGCGCGCTCCGCTCGATCCGTTCCGGCAAACCAGGCTGACAGGAGACGATTATGCCTCATTATCCGCTGATCCGGCCCGGCCTTGCCGCGCTTGCCGCGGCAGTGGCGGGGGCCGTCCTTTATGCTGCGCCCGCCACTGCCGCGCCGGCGGCCGAACGGGTCGCGGCAAGGGCCGGGCCGATCACCCGCTTCACGGGAACCGTGAACGCAGACAATGCCGGCCGCTTCATCAGCGCCATTGCCGATGCCGATGGCAGGATCGTTACGGTCCGCGCCAGCGTGGAACCGGCGACGGAGAAGGACTGGGCCGCCAGTCGCTATCTGACCATTGTGGACGACGGGCTCGTCGTCTCGGTGAAAGACGAATCCGATGGGGGCTGGGAGATGGTGATCCCGCCGGGCGGATTCCGCCGGGAGAAGGAGCGGTTCGTGATCGACGGTGTCTTCATCGCCCGCCTTTCCGGCCCCTTGCAAGGTGTCTTCTCGGTCGGTCTGGAAATCCCGGGCCATGACAAGGCGTTCTGAACGATGGCCTGCATGAAAAAAGGAAAGTGAGGCGTGCAATGGATAGTGAACAGCGCGGCGATCCTGTGTTTTCTGGCTGGCTGCTGGTATGCCGCCGATTTCTTTTCCCGCAGGGTGTTCGGCATCCTGTGCTGGACCCTGGGCCTGCTGACTCTGGCCATGCCGCTGGCGGGGTGGGTGCTGCGTTCGGCAGACCGGGAATGGCCGTTCAGCCTCGGCATCGTGCTGGGGGCGATGTTCGCCCTGTTGAGCCTGATCGCCAATATCCTCTATGTCGTGATCCATGTCTGGCGCCGGCGGGAAGCGAGCGTCTGGCTCTGCCTCGTGCCGGTTTTCCAGAGCATCGCGATCGCCGGGCTTGTCTGGTTCGTGCTCGATCTGGCGAGGCAGGACGAACTGGCGGGATGCGCCCCGGCGATGACCAGGCCATGCTGACGGGAGCGCCCGGAACCCCGCAGGGCCGGGGCTGGAGCCGGCGGCTGCGGCAATCGGCTGTCGCACTGTCGCTGGCTTTCATCGTCCAGTCCGGTCCCGCCGGAGCCGGGGCCTGCGCCTATGGCGATGTGAATCGTCTGGGGCGCGACGTGGCCCGCCATTTCGCGGCGGGGACTCTGGGCGATCCCGGCCGGCGCCTGCCGCCCGGCCTGGTGCGTCTGCGTATCGAGCATTCGATCGACGAAGGTGACGACCCCGCTGCCGGGACCGGGATCTACGACGGCGCGATCTATCTCGACGCGCGCGCCCCCCTGACCGGGATCGAGGCGCAGCTCGCCGCGGCCCAGGCCGAGAAGGAGGAGGAGACGGCACCGGCGCGCGCGATACTGGGACCGATGCAGTGCCGCGGGCTGGTCTGCGACTATGGACCATCGCCCACGGGCATCCTGCACAACCATCTCTATCTGACCAGGATCACGGCCGCGCGCAGCGGCAAGTGCCTGACATTGAAGCAGATCGACATACTCGATGGCGATTGACCGGCCCGCCGCGGGCGGAGCAAGGAGGCAAGCATGGGAATATATATTTGGGCAGTCCCCGTCATCGCCGTGCTGGCGCTGTTCTGGGGCGTTGCAGTCTATAACCGGCTGGTGCGGCTGAGAGCGCTGGTGCGTGAGGGTTTTTCGGGCATCACCGTGCAATTGCGCCGCCGCGCCGATCTGGTGCCCAATCTGGTCGGCACCGTCCAGGGCTATGCCACGCATGAGCGCGAAGTGTTTGCCGAAGTCACGGCGCAGCGTGCCGGCGCGATCAAGGCTGACAGCTTCCAGGCCACGGCACAGGCGGACAATGCGCTCACCGCGGCGCTGGGCCGGCTGATGGCGGTCGTCGAGGCCTATCCCACGCTGAAGGCCGACGGCAATTTCCGCCAGTTGCAGGAAGAACTGGCGCAGATCGAGGAGCAGCTTCAGGGTGCGCGCCGCTATTACAACGCCACCGTGCGCGATCTGAATACGCGGGTGCGGTCCCTGCCCGATCTCCTGATCGCCGGGCCGCTGGGCTTTGCCGAGGAGCCGTTCTACGAGGACGGCGATGCCGCGATCCAGAGTGCGCCCAAAGTCAGCTTCGAACAGGGGCGCTGACGTGAAGCAGGCGTTCCTTGCAGCGTTCGCGCTCATCCTCGCCCTGCTGTCGGCCGCCCCGGCGCGGGCCGAACGCATCCTGTCCTATGACAGCGACATCGCCGTGCGCGCCGACGGCGTTCTGGACGTGACCGAAACCATCCGCGCGCAGGCCGAGGGCGTGGATATCCGGCACGGCATCTATCGCGATTTCCCGACCGTCCGCGGCGGGTAGCGCATGGGCTTTACCGTCGTCTCGGTCGAACGCGACGGTGCGCCCGAACCCTGGGAAAGCAGCGCGATCTCCGGCGGCGTCAGAGTCCGCATGGGCGATCCCGATCGCACCGTCGCGCCGGGTGAGCATGTCTGGCGCCTGCGTTACACCACCACCCGCCAGATCGGCTTCTTTCCGGACCATGACGAGCTTTACTGGAACGTGACCGGCAATGGCTGGATGTTCCGGATCGACGAGGTCCAGGTTCGGATCAGGCTGCCCGAACCGGTACGCTTCGGCAGCCGCGCGGTCTATACCGGATCGGTCGGCGCCCGGGGGCAGGATGCGCGCGTCGTGTCAGAACAGCCCGGCGAGATCGTCCTGCGCACCACCAGGCAGCTTGGCAGCAATGAGGGCCTGACCGTCTCCGTCGCCTGGCCCAAAGGCGTGATCGCACGGCCCGGCCCGCGCACACAGGCATGGCTCCGGCTGACCGACCGGGCCGGCTATATAACCG
>JAITWR010000019.1 GCA_031285165.1 Novosphingobium sp. | reverse complement strand
CGGCCCGCCTCCCGGCATGCCGCCGTTGGATGCCGTGCCTGCGGACACTGCAACGGCGCGCTGGGGGCTGGTGCGGCCGCAGGGCTGAGCCCGGGCCGGAAACTCACGAACTTCGCCCTGGTGGAGCTCGTGATATTTTGCCCGGCGAATCGCGCCTGAGGGAAAATTATCGCGGTTAATCAGTTTGTTGTACCGATGAGAAAGAGCCGGCACGAAACATGCCGGCTTCATGGCGTGTAGGCAAGCGCAGCCGCGCTCCGGTAGCGGGTCAGTTTGAATTTCCGCTCATGCTAGAACCGGTCACCGTAGAGCCAAATAGCGGTCGAGCAGGTACACGCCTTGAACTCGGCCGTTTTTCCGACCAGTTGCTGATCCTCGAAGTCGACCTTCGTTCATGAGGCTTCCGCTACGAAAATGGTGGAGAGCCTTCGCAGCCGTCGGCAACTTACTCAGCTGTCTGGATCGAAGGCGGTGTCCCGCCAGAGGGCGCCGATGCTCCCCGCGAACTGCGCGAAGCCGTCCGGGGAATGACCCTCGATCGAGTTGGCCTCGAAGTCGACCACGACGAAGATAGGTTCTGCGGACGTGGGGACCGAATCGCCCACCGCGATCAAGTAAGAATGCACGATCCCGCCGTAGAATTGCATATTTATCATGACATGTCCGGGCTCCCCGGCACTCGGCGCCTTAGCGTAGACCAGAAGAAGATGATGGTGCGGAAGTGGCGGGAAGGTGGCGGTGATCCTCTTCGCGTGCTCGATTGGAAGCTGAACAACGCTTCCCGTCCCGTATCTCGCGTATTCCCGCGCCCGGGCGAATGCGGGCGTCCTCACGGCCTCGTCTCCGAACAGATGCGCGCAGACGTTCACAGCGATTTTGACCAGCACTCTGTTGTAGGCGACGGGGTCTATAGCTTGGCGAAGGTGGATGCTGGGCGTCTCGGTGCTGATCGAGGTGGTACCAGCGGGGACGACGAGCTTCGCGTGGTTATGGCGGATTAGGGTCAGCAGGCTCGCGACATCCCCAACGCAATCCGCCCGGCAGGTGATCGGCCCCTTTGCCCTGCGGAAGACACGTGCGGTGAGGGTTCCCGCCGTCTCGGTCTTCGGGTACTCCAGCGGCTCGAGCCAGATGGCATCGCGCGGCGGCGCGGCGACGCCGTCGGATTCGCCCACCTCGTAGGCAAGGCCGTCCCAGCGCAAGGGGGTCAAACGGTAGCGCACCTCCAGCCCCTCCCGCGTCTTCTCGCAGACCGTAAGCAGGTCCGCGAGCGCCTCCAGGTTCCTGCGCAACTCGTTCGCCGACGCCACGTTGGTCGCGCTGACGATCATCCTCTCGGGCGGAACGAAGTTCACCTGTGGCCAGACCCTCGACTGGCCACTGCCGCCAAGCTCCTGTTCGAGAAGCAGCCCAGATTGCGGGTCGTCGAAGTAACTGATCGGCGCGCGAATCGAAGGCGCCGACGTCTTCTTGCCCCGCTTCCGCGTCCGAGTCTGCAAAAACAACCGGGCGATCGACAGCGGAGAAGCCCGCATGACCTTCGCCTCCAGCGGAGAGAACACCTCGGTATTGCAGATTCCGCAGACGACTTCCTTCAGCAACCACCCGCGGTCATCGCCGCCCATGCCCGCCGGGACGACGTGCTCGTCGGTATATGGTCCGGCCGAGGGGCAGTAGATGCATGTCACGTTCGGTCTAGCGCCTGCTATTCAGAGTCGGGAGGCCAGTGCAGTGCTATCACAAAAAGGGGTTCCTGCCTTCACGGCTCGGCGGAGCGGATGGCAGCTATATCGTAATTGCCGACCAAGACCTGCCAGTCCGATCGCGGCCAAGTGGCAGTCACGGTGCGAGGTCGATTGGGCAAACGCTGAATGTCGGTTCTTGGCAAGACGTGACGTTCTGCAAGGAACTCATGAACGGCCGCTTCGTCCCCCATCATTGCCACACCCTCGTTGGAGGCTGCACGATCCCCGAAAAATTCAAACTGACCCACTACCCGCGCTCCGCCGGCCCGCCGCGGTCAGGCTGCCGGCCGGCCTTCCGGCCAGCCGATCATCTGCCAGCCGGCCGGCGAGGCCCAGACATATTCGACGTAGTGGCCGAAAGTGCTGCGGCCGTCGAGGTAGGTGTAGAGCAGGTCGGGAATGCCCCCCTCGCAGACGAAAGGCAGGCCCAGGCGCGCGATTTCCGCCTGCATCTCCGCATAGTCGTCGCGGCGCAGCGAGATGTGGTGGAAGCGCGGCGTGGCGTCGCTCCTGTCCGCCGGAAGATAGGGCAGATAGGGCTCGACCGCGCCCGCGACCGGCTCGATCAGCTCGATCTGCAACGAACCGGCCCAGGCGCAGGCGACCCTGACCGCAAGCGGGCGCTCGCCCCCGGGCAGTTCCAGCTCGAACCTGATCCAGTCCTCCAGGCCATAGCGTTCGGACTGCATCTCCACGGCCCTGTCCAGATCGTGCGTGACATAGGCGTTCTGGTAATGGCCCCGCAGGAACATCGCGCTCTCCTTTTCCGATTGTGCGCACGATGCCCTAGGGCGCGGTCGGGGCGGCCTCAAGCATCCTGTCGAGGCTCGCGCCGAAATCGCGCCGCGCCCAGAGATCGAGGAAATTGGTCGAGACGTGGAGGAAGCCGTGGGCCACCGGATCCTGCGCCAGCAGCGGGTCGTGCGGCCCCGATGCGCCGGCGGCTGCGGGCAGGCGGGTTGCGATCAGCGCCGGGAAATCGATCATCAGGGCAAGACCCAGCAGCGCCACCGAGAGGTCGAAATGCAGCGCGAGCTTGCCGACCGGCAGATCCGGCCCGCCGTGTTCCGCCAGCTTGCGGGCGAACAGCGCCAGCAGATCGTCGAGACGGGCCGCAAGCATCGCTCCGTCGGCGGCCGAAAGCCCGCCCCACAGGCCATAGGCGAGGTTCATCTGCCGCACCATGCCCCAGTCGAGCAGGCCGCATTGCAGCACCCCGGCGGCGTCGCGCCAGAACCAGGCATTGTCGATATTGCTGTTCCAGTGAGTCAGCGCGACGAACCGCGGGTCGGCGTGGAGGAAGCGGCGGACGGTGCGCTCGTGCTTCAGGAAGGCGGCGGCATCGCGCTTCAGCCGGGCGATGAAGCCGGGCGCGGTGACGGCGGCGGGGAAAAGCTGCGGACTGCCGGCGACCAGCGCGCCGATCCGGGCGACCTTGTCGTCGAGCTGCGCCGCGTCCCGGGGGATCGGCAGGTCGGCGGCGGCACTGCCCGCGTCGAACGGGAACAGGCGCTCGACATCGGGAGAGAGGTGCCCCGATTTCTGCGCGGCGGCGAGGCGGGCGAGGGCGGTGACGGTCGCCTGGTAGTGCTCGAACGCGTTGGGCAGCGTGTGGTCCATGCATTTCGCGCGCAGCGGCTCGATCCCGTCGCGGCCGAAAGCGATCTGCCGGGTGATGAGGATGCCGTTGCCGCCGGCGTGGTGGAAATCGGCGAAATAGGGCTTCGCCACATGGACCGGAAAAGCGGGCAGGCGCGACAGCGCGGCAAGGCGGACTTCGGCTTCCAGTTCGTACTTGCGCCGATCGCGGAAGGCATCGGCAAGATCGCGCGAGAGCTTGACGAAAAGCCGGGTGTGAAGCGCCGGGTCGGGTTTTGCGTATTCGACCGAGAGGAACAGCTTCTGCCCCGAATTGCCGGCATGGCAGGGGGCGATGTCGACGATCCGGGCGACGGCGTTGTCGGCGGGCAGCGAGCCGAAAGCGTGGAACGCCCGCGTCAGGAATGCCGCGCCGGCTGCGCGCAATGCTTCGGGATGGACGGGCATCGCGATGCCGGTGGCGTCGCCGGTAACGAAATCCAAACCCGCCTCCTCGTCCGCCTGCCCGGAGCCATCCATCGCCTAAGGCGAGATGGACCCTGAAACAAGTTCAGGGTGACGGGGGGCGGGGGCGGACAGCGAGGGGTTCAATCACTGTTCCGGGTTGCCATTGGGTACCAGCGACCGTGCGATCGTGCCGTCGAGATCCTCGTAGTCGTGATAGCCGATCGTCGCATAAAGCTCGGCACGGGTCTGCATGCGGTCGACCAGCGGCTTGACCCAGCCTTCGCGGCGGAGCGTGGCGTAAAGCTCCTCGTGCGCTTTCGCCGCCATGCGCAGCGCGCTGACCGGCCAGATCACCATCTTGTAGCCGAGCTGTTCGAACTGCTGCGCCGTCATGAACGGGGTCTTGCCGAACTCGGTCATATTGGCGAGCAGCGGCACTTTCACTTCGGCGGAGAAGCGGGCGAAGGCTTCGGCGTCGTTGAGCGCTTCGGGGAAGATCGCGTCGGCGCCGGCTTCGACATAGAGCCTGGCGCGGGCGATCGCGCCGTCCAGCCCTTCGCGTTCGAGCGCGTCGGTGCGCGCGACGATGTAGAGATGCCGCCGCGCCTTGCGCGCCGCCGCGACCTTGGCCGCCATGTCGGCCGCGGGGGCGAGCTTCTTGTCGTTGAGGTGCCCGCATTTCTTGGGCAGGAGCTGGTCCTCGATCTGCACCGCGCCGGCCCCGGCATCCTCGAAGGCGCGGACCATCTGCATGACGTTCAATGCCTCGCCGAAGCCGGTGTCGCCGTCGGCCAGGATCGGCAGGCCGCTGGCCCGCGCGATCTGGCGGATGAAGAAGCAGACATCGTCGATGGTCGTGATGCCGAGATCGGGCAGGCCCATCTGCGCCGACATCGCTGCGCCTGAAAGGTAAAGCCCCTCGAAGCCCGCGGCCCTGGCCTGGAGTGCCGAAAGCCCGTTGTAGGCCCCCGGAAGCCGGGCGATGCCGGGGCGCTCGACCAGCGCGCGGAAGCGCTGGCCGGCGGGTTCGGCGGGAAGATCGTCGGCGACGAGATAGGTCATCGGTAGTTTGCTTTCGTTTCCGTCCGGTTCGAATCCTAGAACTTCATCGAGAACGGGTCGCGCTTGTCGCCCGAGAAATCGATGAATACGTTCTTGGTCTGGGTGAATTCGAGGATGCCGGCCTCGCCGCGGACGCGGCCGAAGCCGGAATCCTTCATGCCGCCGAACGGCGCCTGCGGCGCGGCGACGCGGTAGGTGTTGACCCAGACGACGCCGCTGTTGATCGCGCGCATCATCCGCAGGCACCGGCTGATGTTCTCCGACCAGATACCGCTGGCAAGGCCATAGGGCGTGGCATTGGCGATGGCGACGGCCTCATCCTCGTCGGTGAAGGGGATGATCGAAAGCACCGGGCCGAAGATTTCCTCGGCCGCGACTGTCATGTCGTTCTTCACGTCGGCGAAGATCGTCGGCTGGATGAAGAAGCCTTTTTCCAGCCCCGGACCATCGGCGCGGCCGCCGCCGGCGACGAGGCGGGCGCCGTCGCCCCTGGCCGCGTCGATGAACGAGAGGATCTTGTTGAACTGCGGTTCGTTGGCGGCCGTGCCCATTTCGGTTTCGGCGAGGCGCGGGTCGCCCATCCTGATCTGCGCGGCGCGGGCTGCCAGCCCTTCGACCATGCGATCGTAGATGCCGCGCTGGACCAGCAGGCGCGAGCCGGCGATGCAGGTCTGGCCGGTGGCGCCGAAAATGCCGGCGAGCGCGCCGACCAGCGCGCGGTCGAAATCGGCATCGTCGAACACGATGTTCGGGCTCTTGCCGCCCAGTTCCATCGTCACGGGCTTGAGATTGGCACCCGCGGCCGAGGCGATCAGGCGGCCGACGCCCGGGCTGCCGGTGAAGCTGATCTTGTCGACCAGCCTGCTGCCGGTCAGCGCCGCGCCGACATCGCCCGCGCCGGTGACGACCTGGACGACGCCGGCCGGGAAGCCGGCCTGCTCGCACAGCCTGGCGATTTCGAGCGTGGTGGTCGAGGCGTGCTCGGACGGCTTGATGATCACGCAGTTGCCGGCGGCAAGCGCGGCAGGCAGCGTGTTGGTCAGGATCGCGACCGGCGAATTCCACGCGGTGACGCAGGCGACGACGCCATAGGGCACGCGGATGGCGAGATCGAGCGTGTCCTTCTGGTCCAGCGGCACGACATCGCCGTGCATCTTGTCGGCCCAGGCGGCGTAGTAGCGGAAGATGCGCGCGGCATAGCCCATCTGGCTGCCGGTTTCGCGGATCACCTTGCCGTTGTCGGTGGTTTCGAGCAGGGCCATGCGGTCGGCATCGGCGTCGAGCAGGTCGGCGGCCCGGTTGAGCAGCCTGGCGCGCTCGCCGGGCGTGGTTCTGGACCAGGTGGCGTCGAAAGCGCGGCGGGCGGCGTGGATCGCATCCTCCACGTCGGCCACAGTGGCGACGGGGACGTGGGCGTGGACTTCCTGGTTGTAGGGATTGATCGCCGGCATCGTCGCGCCGTCGGAGGCCGCGCGCCACTTGCCGTCGATGAAAAGCTGATACGTCGTGGCCATGATCGTCCTTTCAGGGATGCCCTCTTGCAGCCGGAGCGGCCCGTGCTGGCAACCCCATTCCTCTCCGGAGCCGAACTGTCAACAGTTGACCATTATCGGTCCAGTGATAGGAACGGAATCCGCGCCGCGCATGCGGACGAATCGATAATGTATCATTGCAGAGGCCGCTCCATGCCCGAAACCGCCGCCGCTCGCCAGATTGCCCGTTTTGCCGCGGGGTTTCGCCTGGCCGATGTGCCCGAAGCGGTGCGCCACCGGGCGAAACTGCATATTCTCGACGCGCTGGGGCTGGGTCTGGCCTCGAACGCGCAGGAATACGGCAGGCGCACGGTCGCCGGCGTGGCGGCGATGAGCCTGGCCGATTGCGGCGGCGGCGACTGCTCGGTGATCGGCCGCCCGGAACGGCTCGGCGTGCGCGATGCGGCGCTGGTCAACGGCGTGCTGATCCACGGGCTCGACTTCGACGACACCCACCTTGCCAGCATCATCCACCCGACCGCGACCAGCCTGCCCGCCGCGCTGGCGCTGGGCGAATCGCTGGGGGCGAGCGGCGCGGACGTGCTGGCCGCGTTCCTGGCCGGCGCGGAGACGGGCATCCGCATCGGCCTTGCCGTCGACGGCGGCTTCCATCATGTCGGCTATCACGCGACGGGCGTAGTCTCGCATTTCGCCAGCGCGGTGACGGCCGGGCGCCTGCTCGGGCTTGACGAGGACCAGTTGACCGCGGCGCAGGGCATCACCGGCAGCACGGCCGCGGGCGTCCAGGTGTTCCTCGAGGAAGGCGCCTGGACCAAGCGCTTCCACCCCGGCTGGGGCGCGGTTGCGGGGATCACTGCGGCCAATCTGGCAAAGCACGGCTTCAAGGGACCGAGCCGGCCCTATGAGGGCAAGTTCGGCCTGTTCGACACGCACCTGCATGGCGAGGACGTGAAGCTCGCGCCGCTGACCGACGGGCTCGGCTCCGTCTGGCATTTCGGCGAGACGGCGCTGAAGCCCTATCCGGTCTGCCATTTCATCCACGGCTGCGCCGATGCGGCGATTGATCTGTTCCCAGAGATCGGCGGGGCCGGGATCACCGGCGTCAAGGCCTTCCTCCCCCAGCCGACGCTGCATATCATCGCCGAGCCGGCCGAGGCCAAGGAGAACGCGACGAGCGAGTACGAGGCCAAGTTCAGCGCCCAGTTCGTCGTTGCCGCCTGCCTGCTCAGGGGCTTTTTCGGCCTGCCCGACCTCTTGCCCGAGGCGCTGGCCGATCCTGCGGTGCAGGCGCTGGCCGGGAAAGTGAAGTGCCTTGCGGACCCGGACACCGCTTTCCCGACCTATTTCTCGGGCGGCCTCGAAGTCTCGCTGGCCGACGGGCGCGTGCTGAGGCGCCATGTGCGCATCAACAGCGGCGCGGGCGAGCGGGCGATGGGCACCGAGGCGGTTGCGGCCAAGTTCCTTTCTTCCGCCAGCCTGGCGATTTCCGCGACGCAGGCGGCACGCATCCGCGATGCGGTGCTGGCGCTGGAGGACGTTTCGGCCAAGGAGCTGATGGCGCTTCTGCGCGCCGGCTGAAGCGCGGGAAAGCCGCTGCTCCGGCGCCGGTGCCGGCCGGTCCGCACGCTGTTTCAGGATTGCCGGTCAGCGCCCGCCTCGCGCTTCAGTTCGTACAGCAGTTCCAGCGCCTCGCGGGGGGAAAGCGCATCGATATCGAGCCCGTTCAGCCGCTCGCGCAGGCTGTCCAGCACTTCCGCCTCGGCTTCGAAAGCCGCCGCGAAAAGCGGCAGGTCGCCCAGCCCCGCGGCCAGGCCGCCGGTTTCGGCGCGGCCCTTCTCCAGCCGGTCGAGCACCGTTTTCGCCCGCTTGAGCACCGGCGCGGGCACACCGGCGAGCCGCGCGACCGCCAGGCCGTAGCTGCGATCCGCCGGCCCTTCCGCCAGTTCGTGCAGCAGCACCAGATCGCCTTTCCATTCGCGCGCGCGGACGTGATGGAGCGTCATCGCCTCGCAGCTTTCGGCGAGCCGCGACAGTTCATGGTAATGCGTTGCGAAAAGGCAGCGGCAGCGGTTGCTGTCGTGTACCGCCTCGACCACCGCCCAGGCGAGCGCCAGCCCGTCGTAAGTCGAAGTCCCGCGGCCGACTTCGTCGAGGATGACGAAGCTGCGTGTCGTCGCCTGACTGAGAATTGCCGCCGTCTCCACCATCTCGACCATGAAGGTCGAGCGCCCGCGCGCCAGATTGTCCGAGGCGCCGACGCGGCTGAACAGCCGGTCGACGAGGCCGATCGTCGCCCGGTCGGCGGGCACGAAGCCGCCTGCCTGGGCGAGCAGCACGATCAGCGCGTTCTGCCGCAGGAAAGTCGATTTGCCGCCCATATTGGGTCCACCGATCAGCCACAGCCGGTCGTCCGGCTCCAGCCGGCAGGCATTGGCGACGAAACGCTCGCCTTTTGCGGCCAGCGCCGCCTCGACCACCGGATGTCGCCCGCCTTCGATTTCGAGGCAGGCCCGCTCGACGATTTGCGGCCGGCTCCAGCCGCCTTCGGCTGCGCGTTCGGCCTGGCCCGCGGCAACGTCGATCCGGGCCAGCGCCCCGGCAGTCGCGGCGATCGCCTGGCGTGACTGGACCGCGGCGGCAACCAGTTCCTCGAAATGCGCTTCCTCGGCGGCGAGCGCATGGCCGCCGGCCTCGGCGATGCGGCTGGCCTCCTCGTGCAGCGCCAGGGCGTTGAAGCGCACCGCGCCGGCCATCGTCTGACGATGGGTGAAGCCGCTGTCGGGCAGCATCAGCCGGTCGGCATGCCTGGCCGGCACTTCGATGAAATAGCCGAGCACGCCGTTGTGGCGGACCTTGAGCGAGGGCGTTCCGGTTTCGTCGCGATACTTCGCTTCCAGAGCGGCAATGGCACGGCGCGCGTTGCCCGAAGTCTCGCGCAGGGCGTCCAGCGCGGCATCGTAGCCTTCGGCGATGAAGCCGCCCTGCGAACGCTCGGTCGGCGGTGCCGGGACCAGCGCGCGCTCATAGAGATCGGTCAGCGCGCCGTGGCCGCCGAGGCCCGGCAGCAGCCGTTCGAGCAGCGCCGGCCGATCACCGAGCCGCAGCAGGTGGTCGCGCACCCGCCGCGCTTCGGCAAGGCCGTCGCGCAACTGGCCGAGATCGCGCGGAGATCCGCGCCCCGCCACTACCCGGCCGAGCGCGCGACCGATATCGGGCAGCGCGCGCAGCACGCGGCGCAAGTCCTCGCGCAGCAGCGCATTGTCGTGCAGCCATTGCACCAGTTCGAGCCGCTCGCCGATGGCGCGGGCATCGGTCAGCGGGGCCGACAGATCCTCGGCCAACTGGCGCGCGCCGGCGCCGGTGGTGCAGCGGTCGATCGCATCGATCAGGCTGCCGCGCCGGCCACCCTGGCTCGACGCGAGAATTTCGAGACTGGCGCGCGTTGCCTCGTCCATGGCCAGATGCGCGTCGCCTGCGCGCAGCACGGGCGGCAGCAGCAGCGGCAATGTCCCGCGCCCGGCATGGTCGAGATAGGCGACGAGCCCCCCGGCCGCCGCCAGCATCGCCCGGCCGAAACTGCCGAAACCGTCGAGCGTCGCAACCCCGTGCGCCGCTTTCAGCCGGGCTTCGCCGCCGTCGCTGGTGAAATCGCGCGCCGGGCGCGCAATCGCGTCGGGCGGCCCGTCGGCCCAGCCCTCGGGCGCGACGATCTCGCTCGCCCCCACCCGCGCCAGCGCCGCGCCGAGCCGGTCGGGCGCGCATTCCTCAAGCTCCATGCGCCCGGTCGAGATGTCGCAGGCGGCGATGCCGATGGTTCCGCGCACCTCGCAGACCGCCGCCAGCACGTTGGCCCGGCGCGGTTCGAGCAGCGCTTCCTCGGTCAGCGTGCCGGCGGTGACGAAGCGGACGATATCGCGCGCCACCAGCGCTTTCGCACCGCCGCGCTGCTTCGCCTGCGCGGGGCTTTCGACCTGCTCGGCGATGGCGACGCGGCAGCCGGCCTTGATCAGCCGCGCAAGATAGCCTTCGGCCGAATGCACCGGCACGCCGCACATCGGGACCGGCGCGCCGTTGTGCCCGCCCCGGCTGGTGAGCGCTATGTCGAGCACTTGCGCCGCCGTCTTCGCATCGTCGAAGAACAATTCGAAGAAATCGCCCATGCGGTAGAACAGCAGACAATCGCCGGCCTGCGCCTTCAGGGCAAGGTACTGGGCCATCATCGGGGTGGCGGCGGATTGCTGCTGGCCGTGCATCGGGCCAGCGTTAGCCGCCGGGATGACGATTCGGAACGGCGCGGCGGCAGCTTTCCCCTATCGCGTTGCGCCGACATTGGTTAGGGCGTCCAGCGCAAGCGGGGAGATATCCATTGGCCGATGAAAGCAACGTCCGTTTCACCGAGCGCGAAGCGCTGTTCTATCACAAGACCGGCCGCCCCGGTAAGATCGAGATCATCGCCTCCAAACCGATGGCGACCCAGCGCGACCTGAGCCTCGCCTATTCCCCCGGCGTCGCCGTGCCGGTGCAGGCCATTGCCGACGATCCCGCCACTGCTTACGACTATACGGCCAGGGGCAATCTCGTCGCGGTCATTTCCAACGGCACCGCCATTCTCGGCATGGGCAACCTGGGCGCGCTGGCCTCGAAGCCGGTGATGGAAGGCAAGGCGGTGCTGTTCAAGCGCTTCGCCGATGTCGATTCGATCGACATCGAGCTTGCCAGCGAGAACACCGAGGCGCTGATCGAGGCGATCGCGATGATGGAGCCGAGTTTCGGCGGCATCAACCTGGAAGATATCAAGGCGCCCGAGTGCTTCATCATCGAGCAGACCCTGCGCGAGCGGATGAAGATCCCCGTCATGCACGACGATCAGCACGGCACGGCGATCATCGCCGCCGCGGGCCTGGTCAATGCCTGCCTGATCACCGGCCGCAAGTTCGAGGATGTCAGGGTCGTGGTCAACGGCGCCGGCGCTTCGGCGCTGGCCTGCACCGCGCTGATCAAGTCGATGGGCGTCCGCCACGAGAACGTCACTGTCTGCGACAGCAAGGGCGTGATCTACAAGGGCCGCGAAGGCATCGACCAGTTCAAGTCGGCCCACGCGGTCGAGACCGACGCGCGCACGCTGGCCGAGGCGATGGTCGGTGCCGACATCTTCCTCGGCCTGTCGGTCGCAGGCGCGGTGACGCCCGATATGGTCAAGGCGATGGCCGATGAACCGATCATTTTCGCCATGGCCAACCCCGACCCGGAAATCACCCCGCCCCAGGCCATGGCGGTGCGGCCCGATGCGATCGTCGCCACCGGCCGGTCGGACTATCCGAATCAGGTCAACAACGTGCTCGGCTTCCCTTTCATCTTCCGCGGCGCGCTCGACGTGCGTGCGACCGCGATCAACGAGGAGATGAAGATCGCCGCGGCTGTCGCCATCGCCGAGCTGGCGCGTGAGCAGGTGCCCGAGGAAGTCGCCGCCGCCTATGGCAAGAACCACCAGTTCGGGCGCGACTATATCATCCCCGCGCCGTTCGATCCGCGGCTGATGGAAGTCGTCCCTTCCGCCGTTGCCAGGGCGGCGATGGATTCGGGCGTGGCGCAGAAGGGCATCGAGGATTTCGACGCCTATCGCCTGAGCCTGAAAGCGCGGCTCAATCCCACCACCTCGGCGCTCACCGCAGTCTATGCCCAGGCCAGGGAGAACCCCAAGCGCGTCGTCTTCGCCGAGGCGGAGGAGGATGTCGTGCTGCGCGCGGCGATCCAGTTCCGCGATTTCGGCTACGGCATCCCGGTGCTCGTCGGCCGGACCCGGGCGGTGCAGGACAAGCTGCTGGAACTGGGCATCAGCAAT
Organism: Novosphingobium sp.; assembly: GCA_031285165.1. Classification (GTDB taxonomy): domain Bacteria; phylum Pseudomonadota; class Alphaproteobacteria; order Sphingomonadales; family Sphingomonadaceae; genus Novosphingobium. The sequence continues at coordinate 2,496 of JAITWR010000019.1, read as the reverse complement.
CCCGACAGCTTCGAGATTCACAATTCGGCCGTCTCGCCGCATGTCCCGGCGATGGTCGATTATCTCTACAAGCGCTTGCAGCGGCGCGGCTTCATGGAGCGCGACTGCCGCCGCATGGTCAACCAGGACCGCAACGTCTTCGCCTCGCTGCTCGTCGCGCTCGGCTATGGCGAGGCGATGATCTCGGGCGTCACCCGGCCTTTCTCGCAGTCGATGCGCGAAGTGCGGCAGGTGCTCGATCCCAAGCCGGGCGCGCTGCCGTTCGGCATTCACCTGATGATCGGCAAGAACTACACCGTGTTTCTTGCCGATACGACGATCAACGAGCGCCCCTCGGCCGAGGATCTCGCCCATATCGCCATCGAAACCGCCGCGGTGGCGCGGCGGCTGGGGCATGAGCCGCGCGTCGCGTTCCTTTCGTTCTCGACTTTCGGCAATCCGGCCGGGCGCTGGCTCGACAACATCCGCCAGGCGGTCGCGATTCTCGACGAGCGCGATCCGGGCTTCGAATACGAGGGCGATATGGCGCCCGACGCCGCGCTCAATCCCGCCATCATGAAGAACTACCCGTTCTCGCGGCTTTCGGCGCCGGCGAACGTGCTCATCATGCCGGGGCTGCAATCGGCCAACATCTCGGCCAAGCTGCTGCGCGAGCTGGGCGGCAACGCTACGATCGGGCCGATGCTGATCGGCATGGAAAAGCCCGTGCAGATCGCCCCGATGACCGCGATCGCCCCCGACGTGCTGACGCTGGCGGTGCTGGCGGCGGCGGGGATCGCGGGGTAGGCGCCCGGCAGGAGCCGGGGCTCACCCCCAGGCGCGATAGACTCCGTAGGCGCTGGTCGCGGTCAGGACGATGCCGACGAGGATCAGCATCTGTTTGGCCGGCAGGTGTCTGGCCGCCCAGGCGCCGAGCGGCGCGGCGAGGACGCCGCCGATCAGCAGGCCCAGCGTTGCCCCGGCGAGGTCGGCGATGCCGAGGTGGTAGATGAACACCGCCGAGACCGTCAGCGTCAGGAAGAACTCGACCGAATTGACCGTGCCCACCACCTTGCGCGGATCGGCGCCCTGGATCAGCAGGTTCGAGGTGACTACCGGCCCCCATCCGCCGCCGCCGGCCGCGTCGAGGAAACCGCCGAACAGGCCGAGCGGGGCGATCAGCCCGGCCTCCCTGACCTTGGGCGGATAGAGCAGCCCGCGCGTGAGGATATAGAGGCCGATGCCGGCCAGATAGAGCAGCACGAACGGCTTGACCACGCTGGCGTCGAGCGAGGTCAGCACATAGGCGCCGAGCAGGCCGCCGATCATCCCCGGAACCAGCAGGCGGAAGAACAGCCGCTTGTCGATATTGCCGTGAAGCAGATGGCTGATGCTCGAAGTCGCGGTGGTGAAGCATTCGACGACATGCACGCGCTGCGAGGCGATGGCGGGCGGCAGGCCCATCACGCCGACCAGCAAGGTGCTTGAAATCACACCGAAAGCCATGCCGAGCGCGCCATCGACCAGTTGCGCCGCGAAGCCGATGGCAAGGAAGGGAAGCAGGTCGTTGATGTCGATACCGAACAGGTTCATGCTTGGCTCCGGATAATGTCCACCATTTGTATAGAGATTTCCGGCGGGCCAGGCGATGATTATTTTTCCTGGGCCGGAGAAAGGCGGGCTTTATCGCCGGCGGTAGCGGAAATACCAGACCTCGCCGCCGTCCCGGCGCGCCTTCGCCTCATAGCGCGTCTCGGGCCAGCCGCCCGGACGCGTGAGGAAATCGGCGGGCCTGTCGCACAGCCAGTCGAAGGCATCGCGGTGGCGGCGCATGACCATCAGCGCGTGGCGCAGATACACCGGATGGTCCGTGCCGAAGCGCAGCTCGCCGCCGGGCCTGAGCTTGGCGGCGAACAGCGCGACCGGCCCGTCGTTCATCATCCGCCGCTTGGCGTGGCGGGCCTTGGGCCAGGGATCGGGGTGAAGCAGGTAGAGGAACGACAGGGCGCCGTCCGGCACGCGCCGCAGCACGTCGAGCGCATCGCCCATGTGCAGGCGGACATTGCCGAGCGCGCCGTCGCGAATGTGCCCGAGCGCGCCGACCACGCCGTTGAGAAACGGCTCGCAGCCGATGAAGCCGTGATCGGGCAGCAGGTCGGCGCGACCGGCCAGGTGTTCGCCCGAACCGAAGCCGATTTCGAAATGCAGCGGCCGGTCATGGCCGAACAGCGCTGCGGCGGTGACGGGGCCTTGTTCGGGCAGGCCGACTTGCGGCAGCAGCGTTTCGACCAGCGCCTGCTGGCCGGCGCGCAGCCTCTTGCCCCTGGCGCGGCCGTAGAGCCGGTTGAGCGTGGTGGGATCGCCGGATTTGTGCGCGGTCATGCCGCGCCCATGGCAACCGGGCGGGCCGGGGTCAACGGTAACGAAAACGGCCCGCTGCCGAAACAGCGGGCCGTCATGCGATGCCGGGAGAAGGAGGGATAGGCTCCCCCCTTTTTCCGTTTTGGCGATCAGAAG
>JAITWR010000008.1 GCA_031285165.1 Novosphingobium sp. | reverse complement strand
GCAGGAACACCTGAAGGACGTTCTGGGCGGCCATAGCCACGCGGTGCGCAAGAAAGTGCTGCAAGATAACCCGGTCCGGCTGTACAATCTGCCGATCGCATAAGGGGCACGGCGTCATTCCACCCCTTCCTCCTTGACAGGGGAAGGGGGCAGCCTGCTTGCTGGCGCGATATTTCTTCGGCCAGCGGCAAAGCAATTTTCAGAGCATCGCGCGAAACCGTTTCGGGTTGCTGCCTCTGGCTCCTGCCGGGCGGCAGTGACGGGACGGCTCCGTGCGAGAAATCGACCGCGTTCATTGCAACGGCGCTCCCCAAGCGCGGATTGATGCCCTATCTGCGCTCCATGGACCGTACTCCCGCCGGAAGCCCACCCCACCCTGGAGGCGCCGAACGCTTCCATGAAGATCGTGCGACCAATACGATGCGCGGGTCCGATCAGCCCGACATTGAAGCGGGGATCGCCGCGATCCGCGAAACCGTCCGCACGCTGCCGGCGAAGTCCGGTGTCTATCGCATGCAGGACGCGCGCGGCGACGTGCTCTACGTCGGCAAGGCACGAGTGCTGCGCAATCGCGTTGCCAATTACACCCAGGTCGAGCGGCTGCCGCTGCGGCTGAAGCGCATGGTCAGCCAGACGCGCAGCATGACCATCGTTACGACCAATTCCGAAGCCGAAGCGCTGCTGCTCGAGGCGCAACTGATCAAGCGCTTCCGCCCGCCTTACAACGTGCTGCTGCGCGACGACAAAAGCTTTCCCTTCATCCTGTTGCGCGCCGACCACGCCTTTCCGCGGATTATGAAGCACCGCGGGGCGCGCAAGGCCAGGGGCGATTATTATGGTCCGTTCGCCAGCGCTGGCTCGGTCAACACTACGATCAACGCGCTACAGAAGCTGTTTCTCTTGCGCAGTTGCACCGACAGCTTCTTCGCCCGTCGTGACCGGCCCTGCCTGCTCTACCAGATCAAGCGCTGTTCGGCGCCCTGCGTCGGCCGGATCGATGAAGCCGACTATGCCGAACTGGTGGGCGAGGCCAAGGACTTCCTCGGCGGCCGCAGCTCCGCCGTGCAGCGCAAGATTGAGGCGCAGATGGCCGGGGCGGCAGAGGCGTTGGACTTCGAGCGCGCGGCGATGCTGCGAGACCGGCTGCGCGCCGCGACTTTCATCCAGGGTAGCCAGGCAATCAACGCCGGAGGGCTCGGCGATGCCGACATCTTCGCCATGGCCACCAAGGCGGGGCAGGTGGCGGTGCAGGCCTTCTTCATCCGCGGCGGGCAGAACTGGGGCCACCGCGCTTTCTTTCCGGCGCACACCGAGGGGCTGACCGAGGACGAGGTGCTGACCAGCTTCCTCGGCCAGTTCTATGAGGAAGTGCCGCCGGCGCGCTGCATCCTGGTCGACCGCGTGCTGCCCGAGGCGGCGCTGCTTGCCGAGGCTTTCCGGGCGAGCGCGGGCGGCAAGGTGGAAATCGCGGTTCCCCGGCGCGGCGACCGCCGCCGGCTGATCTTGCAGGCGGCGCGCAACGCGGTCGAGGCGCTCGACCGGCGGCTGGCGGAAAGCAGCACCCAGGCGAAAATCATGCGTGAAGTCACCGAGTTTTTCGAGCTGCCCGAAGTGCCGCAGCGCATCGAGATCTACGACAACAGCCACATCCAGGGCGTCAATGCGCTTGGCGCGATGGTCGTCGCCGGGCCGGAGGGCTTTCGCAAGGGGCAGTACCGCAAGTTCAATATCAAGACCGCGCGGAGCGATGACGATTTAGGCATGATGCGCGAGGTCATGGCGCGTCGCTTCGGCCGGGCGATGGCCGAGGATCCCGATCGCGAGAGCGGCACCTGGCCCGATCTCGTGCTGATCGACGGCGGCAAGGGGCAGTTGGGCGCGGTGAAGGAAGTGGTCGAGGAGCTTGGGATCGAGAGCCTGCCGCTGATCGGTGTGGCCAAGGGGCCGCATCACGGGCGGGATGGCCGCGAAGTGTTCCATTTTCCCGACGGCCGCGAGAAGGTGCTGCCGGTCAACTCATCGGTACTGTTCTACCTCCAGCGTTTGCGCGACGAGGCGCACCGTTTCGCCATCGGCGCGCACCGCGACAAGCGCAGCCGTGCGATTACGGCGAGCCCGCTCGACGAGATCCCCGGCATCGGCCCGGCCCGCAAGCGCGCGCTGCTGCTGCATTTCGGCACGGCGAGCAAAGTGCGTGCGGCCAGCCTCGACGATCTTCAACGCGCGCCCGGTATCAGCGCGGCGGTGGCGCAGTCGGTGTATGACTTCTACCATCCGAACGGATAAAACCTTTCCGAAGTCAAGCTGCGGTGAGGTTCCGATTGCTGAAACCCCGGCTGCGTGATGACGGGGCCTTGCGGTGCGGAAGTGCTTTGTCAGCCGCTCGTGGTTGCCGGCACCCTGCTCAGGGAGTGAGCAACGAAAAACCCCGCCAGGATCGCTCCGGGCGGGGTTTTTGTTCGGTTACGGAACGAAAGGAAAATCAGTGTACCCCATGGCTTGCCAGTGCTGCCAGCAGCAGCAGGGCGACGATGTTGGTGATCTTGATCATCGGGTTGACGGCCGGGCCGGCGGTGTCCTTGTAGGGATCGCCGACAGTGTCGCCGGTCACCGCGGCTTTGTGGGCTTCGCTGCCCTTGCCACCGTAGTTGCCGTCCTCGATGTATTTCTTGGCGTTGTCCCAAGCGCCGCCGCCCGAAGTCATCGACAGGGCGACGAACAGCCCGCCGACGATCACGCCCAGCAGCAGCGCGCCAAGTGCGGCGAAGCCTGCGGCCCGGTCGCCCGCCACCCAACTGATGACGAAATAGACGGCGATCGGTGTCAGTACCGGCAGCAGCGAGGGGATGATCATCTCCTTGATCGCCGCCTTGGTGACGAGGTCGACCGTGCGCGCATAATCGGGCTTGGACGTATATTCCATGATGCCCGGATTGCTACGGAACTGTTCGCGCACGTCGACGACGACATCGCCGGCTGCACGGCCCACCGCGGTCATGCCCATTGCACCGAACAGGTAGGGCAGCAGCGCGCCGAGCAGCAGGCCGACGATAACGTAGGGGTTTTCGAGGCTGAAATCGACCTGAAGTTCGGGGAAGAACTCACGAAGGTCGGTGGTGTAGGCTGCAAAAAGCACCAGCGCGGCCAGGCCGGCCGAGCCGATGGCATAGCCCTTGGTGACGGCCTTGGTGGTGTTGCCCACCGCGTCGAGCGCGTCGGTTTTTTCGCGCACCGCATCGTCGAGGCCGGCCATCTCGGCGATGCCGCCGGCGTTGTCGGTGACCGGGCCATAGGCGTCGAGCGCGACAACCATGCCGGCCAGTGCCAGCATCGAGGTGGCGGCATAGGCGATGCCGAGCAGCCCGGCGAGCTGGTAGGCGATGATGATGCCTGCGCAGATAACGATCGTCGGCAGCGCGGTTGCTTCGAGGCTGACGGCGAGGCCCTGGATGACGTTGGTGCCGTGGCCGGTGACCGAGGCCTTGGCGATCGAGCGCACCGGACGGAAGTTGGTGCCTGTATAGTATTCGGTGATCCAGATGATCAGCCCGGTGATGACCAGGCCGAGCAGCGCGCAGTAGAACAGCGTGCGGCCGGTAAAGCCGTCTTCCCCGATCGGGGATTCCATGCCGCCGAGCGCGTAGGAGATCGCCCACCAGATTGCCGGGACCGAGAGGACTGCGGTGACGAGGAAGCCCTTGTACATCGCGCCCATGATGTTCTTGCCGCCGCCCAGGCGGACGAAATAGGTGCCGATGATCGAGGTGACGATGCAGACGCCGCCGATCAGCAGCGGCAGTGCCATCAGGTTCGGCAGCAGGTCGCCCACGCCTTTCAGCAGTAGTGCGGTCAGAACCATGGTGGCGCCGACGGTGACGACGTAGGTTTCGAACAGGTCGGCGGCCATGCCGGCACAGTCGCCGACATTGTCGCCGACATTGTCGGCGATCACCGCGGGGTTGCGTGGGTCATCCTCGGGAATGCCCGCCTCGACCTTGCCGACGAGATCGGCACCGACGTCTGCGGCCTTGGTGAAAATGCCGCCGCCGAGACGCGCGAAGATCGAGATCAGCGAGGCGCCGAAGGCAAGGGCGGTCAGCGCCTGGACCACGGTGCGGTCCTCACCGCCGACGGTGTAGCCGGCCGGCCCGACCAGATACCAGTAGAACACGGCGATCGCCAGCAGGGCCAGGCCGGCGACGAGCATGCCGGTGATGGCGCCCGCGCGGAAAGCCAGTGTCAGGCCATCCTGCAAGCCCTTCTGCGCGGCCGCCGCGGTGCGCACATTCGAGCGTACCGAAATGTTCATGCCGATGAAGCCTGCAACGCCCGACAGGATCGCGCCGATGACGAAGCCGGTTGCCGAGATGTAGCCCAGCGTCAATGCGATGATCACCGCCACGACCACGCCGACGATGCCGATCGTGGTGTACTGGCGTTTCAGATAGGCTTGCGCGCCTTCCTGAATCGCCGCAGCGATTTCCTGCATTTTCTCATTGCCGGCCGGGCTTCCCAGCACTTGCCGGCTGGTGACGAAGCCGTAAACGACGGCCAGAAGTCCGAAAAGTATCGCGATCGTGACGAGATCCACGCAGCGCCCCCTTATCCTGTTTCCCAGATGACTGCGCCCTTTTGTGGTGGCGCAAGACTGTGCCGGGCTAGAGGCTGGAAGCCGCAGGCGCAAGCCCCTTGCGGAAATTCTGCACCGAACGGATTGGGCCGGGTACGGTTTTTCAGCCGTGCTCGTAGCCGAGCCGGGCGCTGTCGCCGAGCGGCAGGCCATCGAGCAGCAGCAATTCTGCGCTGCCTGGCAGCGCCTCGCCGATTTCGTGCGCGGGAATGGGGAGGGATGCCTCAGCCGGTGCGGTAAACAGCAACTGGTAGTCATCACCCCAGCGCAGAGCTTCGGCGCGGCGGTCCTCGGGCGTGGCGATGGGCACTGCCTTGCTGTCGATGGAAAGGGTAATCCTGCTGGCACGGGCGATGCGGGAAGCATCGAGCAGCAGTCCGTCCGATACGTCCATCATCGCGCTGACATGCGGCGCCAGTGCCTGCCCCTGGGCCAGCAGGGCGGTCGGGCGGCGATAGGCGCGGCTGTCGCCCCGGCCGGAGCGGAGCGCTTCCAGGCCCAGCATCGCCGCACCGACCTGGCCGGTGATGTAAAGCCGGTCGCCCGGCCGCGCTCCGCTCCGCGAGGGCACCGGCCGATGCGTGGCACGGCCGATTGCGGTCAGCCCCAGTACTTGCGGGCCATGGCCGGAAATCGAATCGCCGCCGAGCAGCGGCGCGCCGTAGTGCGCCAGTGCTTCCTCGAGCCCGCTCAGGAATCGCGCATCGTCGTGCCCGAGCATGTAGCCGAGCAGCACACCGACCGGCTCGGCGCCCTTGGCGGCCAGGTCCGAGATGTTGGTTGCGACGAGCTTCCATGCGACATCGGCCGGATCCTGCCCGGCGATGTAGTGTATGCCCTCGGCCATCATGTCGTGGGTAAGCACGAGCGCCTCGCCACCGAATTCGATCACTGCACAATCGTCGTCGAGGTTCCGTGCGCCGGGATGCGTCGCCATCCGGCGCAGGGCTGCGATGAAGGCGTGTTCGCCGGTCAGGTGCGCACCGTCCTGGCGACCGCATCGAGCACGCCATTGACGAATTTCGCCTCGCGCGGTTCGAAGAAGGCGTGGGCGACATCGACATATTCGTTGATCACGGTGCCGGTCGGCACATCGGCGCGGGCGAGCAGTTCATAGGCGCCGGCGCGCAGGATCTGGAGCATCGTCTTGTCCAGCCGCTCGATTTTCCAGCCTTCCGCCAGCTTGCCCGACAGCAGCGAATCGATCTCGTCACGGCGGGCGAGGGCGCCTTTCACCACGTCGTCGAAAAAGGCGGCCTCGGCCTCGGCATAGCGGTCTTCGTCGATCTCGGCGCCGAGCCGGTGCATGTGGAACTCGTCGAGCAGCATGGCGAGACGGGTGCCTTCCATCTCGTGCTGGTAAAGCGCCTGCACGGCGGCGAGGCGCGCGGCGGCGCGGGCTTTCGGGCGGCTCACTGCCCGAGCCTCGTTTCGATCGAACGCGCGTGTGCGGGGAGGCCCTCGGCTTCGGCGAGCGCGATGGCGGCGGGGCCGACGGCCCGCAACGCGGCCTCGTCGAGTTGGATGAAGCTGGTGCGTTTCATGAAATCGAGAACCGAAAGGCCGGAAGCGAAGCGCGCGCGCCGCCCGGTGGGAAGGACGTGGTTGGGGCCGGCAATATAGTCCCCGACTGCTTCGGGCGTCAGCCGGCCGAGGAAGATCGAGCCGGCATGGCGGATAGCGTCGGCTATCGGCTGCGGTTCCTCGACCGCAATCTGGACGTGCTCGGCGGCGAGAGCGTTGGCGAGTGCGGGGACTTCGGCGAGGCTGGCGACCTCGATGATCACGCCGTGTGTGCTCCAGCTCTCGCCGGCGACCTTGGCGGTGTGAAGCATCGATAGTGCTACGCCCACGCTGTCGGCTACCGTGTCGGCGAAAACCGGGTCGTCGGTGATCAGGATCGACTGCGCGGCCGGGTCGTGCTCGGCCTGGCTCAACAGGTCGGCGGCGATCCAGTCGGCATTGTTCCTGCCGTCGGCGATGACGAGGATTTCGCTCGGCCCGGCGACCATATCGATGCCGACGACGCCGTAGAGCTGGCGTTTGGCCTCGGCGACCCAGGCGTTGCCGGGGCCTGTGATCACGTCGACTGGCCGGATGCGCTGCGTGCCGTAGGCGAGTGCGGCCACGGCCTGCGCGCCGCCGATGCGCCAGATTTCATCCACCCCGGCGATATGCGCGGCGGCGAGTACCAGCGGATTGACCCGGCCCCCGGGCGTGGGGGTGACGACGACCAGCCGCTCGACGCCGGCGACTCTGGCGGGAAGCGCGTTCATCAGCAGCGATGATGGATAGGCCGCCCGGCCGCCCGGCACATAGAGCCCGGCGGCATCGACGGCGCGCCACCTTGCGCCGAGGCGGATGCCGGTATCGTCGGTATAGTCGCGATCGGCGGGGCGCTGTGCTTCGTGATAGGCGCGGATGCGCCGGGCGGCGAGGTCCAGCGCGACGCGCAAGTCGGGCGCGAGATTGTCATAGGCCTCGCGGCAGGCGTCGCGGCCGATGCTCCAGTCGCTGTCGGCAGCGAGCGCGTGGCCGTCGAAGCGCCGGGTGAATTCGGCGAGCGCATCGTCGCCGCGGTTGCGCACTTCATCGAGGATCAGCGCAACGTCGCGGGTGATGTCTTCCCCGCTTTCGCGGCGATTGCGCACGAGACGCCGGAATGCCTTGTCAAAGCCGGGATCGCGGCTGTTGAGCCGTAGCATCAGGCGGCCTTCCGTTCGCTGACCAGTGCACGAAAGCGCTCGACCAGCGCGCCGACACGCTCGTCGGTCTTGAGCGCGGCGCGATTGACGATGAGCCGCGCGGATACTTCGAGAATCACGCCGGTCTCCACGAGCCCGTTGTCCCTGAGCGTGCGGCCGGTCGAGACGAGGTCGACGATCCGGCTGGCGAGCCCGAGTCCGGGGGCGAGTTCCATTGCGCCGTTGAGCTTCACCACTTCGGCCTGGATGCCCAGGCTCTCGAAGTGGCGACGGGTAAGGCTGGGATACTTGCTGGCGACGCGCAGGTGGCTGGGGGTGCCGATACCCTGTTCCTGCCCGGCCGGCTCGGCGACCGACAGCCGGCAGTGGCCGATATCGAGGTCGACCGGCGCGTAGAGATCGGAATAAGTGAATTCCTCGACCACGTCCGAGCCGACGATACCCGCCTGTGCTGCGCCATGCGCGACGAACGTGGCGACATCGAACGCGCGCACGCGGATCACGCGCATGTCGCTATCCTCGCAGGCGAAGGACAGGGCGCGGGAGTGCTTGTCGTGGAACTCGGCTTCGGGCATCACGCCGGCGCGTGCCATGAGCGGCAGCGCTTCGTCGAGGATGCGGCCCTTGGGCACGGCAAAGGTCAGCGGTTCAGGCATAGCGCCGCGCATTAGGCGGCGACGGGCGAAAGGGCAACATGAAGCAGGCGGACAAGTCCTCGCAAATGGCGGTTGCACATTACAGCAACCGCTCGGTCGCCGATGCCTATGCCAATCAGATCGATTACTGCCGCAACAACGGCGCGACGATCACCGCGCGAATCGTCGCGGCGATCGCCGGGCTTCTCGACCGGGACGATGCCGGACCATTCATCGCGCGCATCCGCGACTGGAGCGGCCTGCCGATGGCTGACGGCTTGCCGCTGCGCTCGGCGGGGGCGCTGCACGGGCTGCACCTGTCGGGCACCGCTCCCGAACTGGCTCCGATCTATGCGGACGAACCGGCCGACGACCTTGCGATTGTCGGGGATGTCGTGCGGCGGCACGGGGATGCGCTGCTGCCCTGGCTCGACGGTCCGCCGCAAACCAATGAGGCGGGGCGGTCGTCGAGCTTCATCGCAGCGATGCTGTGGCTGGCGGAGCAGGGCCTGCCGCCGCGCTTCGAATGCCTCGAGATCGGCTCGAGCGCGGGGATCAACCTGATGATCGACCGCTATTTCTATAATCTCGGCGGGGTGAAGGCAGGGCCGGAGCAGCATCCGGTGATGCGCTTCCGGCCCGAATGGCGCGGAACCCCGCCGCCCGACCGGAAGATCGCAATCGTTTCGCTCAGGGGCTGCGACGTGGCGCCGCTCGATCTGACCGATGCCGGGCAGGCGATGCGGCTCAAGGCCTATATCTGGCCCGAGCACACCATCCGCTTCGAACGGCACGAAGCCGCCATCGCCGCCGCCGGAGCGACACCGCCCGATCTGATCCGCATGAATGCCGCCGATTTCGTCGAGCGGCAACTGGCCCTGCCGCAGTCCGCAGGAACGACGCGGCTGATCATGCATTCGATCGTCTGGCAATATGTGCCGAAAGACCAGCAGGAGCGGATCGCGCACGCGATGGCGGACCGGGGCAGGCACGCGACGCGGGATCGCGCGCTTGCCTGGATTGCGCTCGAAGGCAATCGAGCCCTGCTGAGTCACGGGCTTGAGGTGCGTTACTGGCCCGGCGGTGAAGAACCGAAGCTGCTTGCCGCTGCTCATGCCCATGGCGCGTGGATCGAGTGGCTGGCCTGAGGTCCGTTCAGCGCGGCTTCTTCCTGTCGCGGTTCGCAAGGCGCTGTGCGTGCCGTTCCATCGGCGCGAGCCATCCGCTGTGGAGGCTGACCCATTCCCACAGTGCCACCGTGCCGAAGATCGCTGCGCTGCATATGGCGAACAACAGCTTTGCCGGCTGCGCCAGCCAGCCGAACAGCGCCAGCGCTGCGATCAGCCACATGCCGCCGAGATGCGACAGGGGGAGCCAGGGGTTGCCCCCGGTGATCCGCTTGAAGATCATCGTCCCGCCGAGGAACAGCGCCATGCCCCCGACGACGACGAGGACGACCGGCGCGCGCACGGGATCGAGCGGGTGGGTGAGCGCCAGTTCGTCACCGACCGCGAGCAGGATGATTCCGGCGACGATCGGGATGTGCCAATAGGTGAAGGCATTGCGCCCGACGAGGCCGGGGCTGGCATGATGCTCGATATGCTCGGCTCCCCGCCTGGCGCCGACATCGAAATAGACCCACCACATCGCAATGGAGCTGACGAAGGCCGCGAGGAAAGCGGCGATCGTGGCAGCGGTGGGTTCCAGCCCGCCGAACGTCGCGCCGATGATCACGACGCCTTCGCCGAGCGCGATGATGATGAACAGCGCGCAGCGTTCGGCCATGTGGCCGCCGGAAATCGTCCAGTCCTCGACCGTCGAGCGGCCGAGGCCGGGGACACGGTAGAAGCAGGTCGGCCCGAGCGATTCGATCGTCAGCGCGCCGGCCCACCACAGCATCCGCCCGGTCGGGCTGGCGGCAAGCCCGCCCATGATCCAGGGGATGCCCGAGACGGCGAACCAGACGGCGATGCGGATCAGCGTCCGTCTGCCGCCGCGCCGCCATTCCCCCATCGCCCAGGAGACATAGAGCGAGCGGCCGACCTGCAAGGTGACATAGGCCGTGGCGAATGCGAGGCCTGCACCGGCGAAAGCGTGCGGTAGCGTGCTCGACATCACGAGGCTGCCGATCATCACCGCGCAGAGCATCAGCCGGTTGATGCCATGTTCGGGATCGACCCAGTTGGCCGCCCAGACAGTGTATATCCAGGCCCACCAGACCGCGAGGAACAGAATCGCGGTTTCCAGCGCGCCTGTCCAGTCGAGCCTGCCGAGCAGATGGTGCGACAACTGCGTTACGGCGAAGACATAGACGAGGTCAAAGAACAGTTCGATATAGCCGACTTGCGCGTGCGGCGTATCCGGCTCGCGCAGCAGCCTGTGGTGCGAACGGGATTTGCTCACGGATGGGTGACAATTTTCGGCTTGCCCTCGGGCAGCGGAATGAATTCCACTTCGTCACCTGGCACTTTGGGGAACCCGCCGGCCCGCCAGTCACGCGCGGCCTGCTCCAGTCGTTCGGTCGAGGAACTGACGAAGTTCCACCAGATATGGCGCGGGCTGGTAAAAGCCTCGCCGCCCATCAGCATGATCCGGCCTCCTTCGGCCGAACGGAGTGTCAGCGACCGGCCTGGCGCGAGCACGGTGAGATCGTAGAGCGTCAGCGGCACGTCGTCGATCTGTGCTTCTCCGCCCACCAGCATGATCGCGCGTTCGTCGGCTTCGGCCTCGATCGGTAGCGCGGCGCCGGGGGCCAGCACGATTTCAGCGTAGATGGTCGAGGCATATTGCGTTGTCGGTGCGGTAGTGCCCCATAGCGTGCCCATGATGATCCGCGCACTGGCGCCGCCGTCCTCGATCAGCGGCAGACCGGTGCGGCTTTCGAAAGCGGGGTCGATCTCTTCGCGTCCATCGGGCAGCGCAAGCCAGGTCTGCATGCCGTAAAGCGAAGGGCCTTGCGGTCGTTCCTCGGCCGGGCTGCGTTCCGAATGGACGATGCCGCGCCCCGCCGTCATCAGGTTTACCTGGCCGGGGCGGATCGTGGCGAAGTTGCCCAGGCTGTCGCGGTGGTCGATCGCGCCTTCGAACAGCCAGGTGACTGTTGCGAGGTTGATGTGCGGATGCGGCCGCACGTCCATCGCCTGACCGGGGGCGAGTCGGGCTGGGCCGAACTGGTCGACGAAAATGAACGGGCCGACCATTTTGCGCGCGGGCGCGGGAATCGCGCGGCGCACCTTGAAAGCGCCGAGGTCATGCGTGACCGGGGTTACGGTCTGGATGATGGGGCCGATTGCGGGGGAGGCTGTCATGCGTCGTCGAACTCCGAACAGCGGCGGAAGAGTCCGTCCTCGTCGAGCGCCGGCCGGCGCCCGCTGGCAGGATAGCGGGTGAGGGCCGGTTCCGAAAGTGCCTGCGCCGGCCGGATCATTCGCCGGGTGCGCGGGCCTTGATCGCAAGGGCGTGGACCCGCTGGCCGGGGATGTCGCCGAGCGCGCGGTTGATCATGCGCTGGCGCTCGACGCGGGACACGCCGGCGAAGGCCGCGCTCTCGATCTCGACGGTGAAATGCGATTCGCCGCTGCCGTCGTGGCCGGCATGGCCGCGGTGCCGCTCGCTGTCGTCGATCACCGCGAGGCGGGTCGGGGCGAAGGCTTCGGTGATGAGGCGGCTGATTTCCTGTGCGACTGGTCCGGTCATGGTTTTCCTCTCTGGGTACTGGCCTTCTAGCCGATCGATTGCCATCTGGCACCCGGTGAGACACGATAGATACCATGGCAGGCACGATACGCGGGGACGGCGGTGTGAAGCGCCGGACTGCGATGCGGCAGGTGAGTTCCGCGCGCCGGGAGTGCGGCTTCCCGGCTTCGACGGTCCCGGTGACTTCCGCTGGTTCTGCCTCGATCATGTCCGTCAGTTCAATTCGGGCTATGACTATTTCGCGGGTATGAGCGCCGAGGAGATCGTCGCGGCGCAGTCGCCGATCCATGGCTGGGAACGCGAGACGCGCGCCTTCCGTCCCAATGGCCACATCGATGCGGCGCCGCACTGGGCCGATTTCGCCGATCCGCTCGAAGCCATCAGCGCCAGGGCCAGGGCGCACATGCAGGCGCGCCAGCCGTCCCGGCGCCGGGACGGTGTGGTCGTCACGCCCGAGGAATGCCGCGCGCTCGACGTGCTCGGTCTACCGCTCGATGCTGACCGCAAGGCGCTGCGCAGCCGTTATTCGGAGCTGGTCCGCCGGTTCCACCCCGATCGTAACGGTGGCGACCGAAGCTACGAAATCCGGCTTCAGCAAGTGGTCGAGGCCTATCAACTGCTGCGCAAGGCGCCGGCTTTCGCCTGACTGCGATGCCCGGCCCGGAACGCAGGTTTCGGATCGGCCGCTCAGTCGCGGTCCGGGGCACCCGGTGGGAACAGGCCGCGGAACGGCCGCGCATCATCGACGCAACGCGCCACTGCCGGCAGCGAAAGCAGATGCGCGCGCCAGTGCCGCAGGCGCGGAAACTCGTCGGCGATCGGATGGACCCAGTCGGCATAGAACAGCGAGGGTGCGGCGGAGCATTCGATCAGCGTGATATGGTCCATCGGCGGGTAGTATTCGAGCCACCCTTCGAGCCAGGCATAAGTCCGCGTCAGCCGTTCGTGCGCTTCGGCGATGCGTGTCCGGTCGGGGTTTGCGCTGTCGCGAATGTATTCGTCGACGACGATCTGCATCACGTTCATCACGTAATTGTCGAACACCCGGTCGAGCATCCGCATGCCGAGTGCGGCGCTGGGCTCGTCGGGCACCAGCAGTTCATTGCCGCCGTGGCGCTGGGCGAGGTATTCGATGATCGCGGTGGACTCGAAGATCACGTTTTCACCGTCCTGCAACACGGGGATCTTGCCGAGCGGTCCCGCCGTCTGGACGAACTGTGTGTTTTCTGCGTGGCCGGCATCGACCATGCGGAAATCGAACGGTGTCTCGTTCGCATAGAGCGCGATCAGCGTTTTCCATGTGTAGGCGGAAAAGGGATGGCCGTAGAGCGCGAGCATTTTTGAAAACTTCCTGTTCCTGATCGTCCGCCATCTGGCAGCGGCCGGGCGGCAATTGCCGTCTGTCTATTTCCTCATTTCCGCGATGAGGGCGTTGTCGACTGCTTTGGCCGCTTTGTATCCGGGGCGGGCCTGTATCCGCTCGGCATAGCCGACGAAAGCCTCGCGCGGCGGTATGATGCCGAAATTGAGGCCCCAGTCGACGGTGCTGCCGACATAGACGTCGGCCATGGTGAAGCGCGTGCCGCAGACGTAGCGGTGATCGGACAGATGCTGTTCGAGCGCGTCCATCGTCCGATCGAAGCTGCCCCAGCCGGCCATCCGCTGCTGTTCCGGCAAGGGTTCGAACTGCATCGCGCGGCTGGTGATCGCCTGCTCGACCGGCCCCGCGGCGAATAAGGTCCAGCGCAGGTAATCGGCGGTTTCGGATTCGTCGGGCAGCAGCCCGGCTTCGGGGTGCATCCCGGCGAGATAGAGGCAGATTGCCGCCGCTTCGGTGACGATGCGGTCGCCGCCTTTGCGGTGGTGAACGATCGTCGGCACTTTGCCCATCGGGTTGGCCGCGAGGAACGCGGGCTGCTTGTCCTGCCAGTCGACCAGGATCTGCTCGTAGTCCGCGTCGACTTCGTGCAGCGCCCAGCGGGCGATCTGGCCGCGCGACATCGGGTTGGTGAAGAAGGTATAATCGGCCATGAAGATCAGGCTCCCTTGATGCTGCATTCCGAAATTTTACGATGCGCCACGCAATGATGTCTCGCTTATGGATTTATCCCCGCGTAGCTGCCGTGAATTCACGTGGCAATTCGCGAAAATACAAATGCGGGAGCAGCATCGCCGTCGCCACCGTTGATCGACTGCATCCGTTTCCGTAATGCATGGCCGCATGGGCAGGGCGGCACGCTATCTCCTATGGGCCGGCGCGGCGATATCGCTGTTGGGTGCGGCGGTATTGCTGGCTCCCCATATCGCCGGCGCATGGCACCCCTCCGCTGCCCGCTATCCGCACCAGGGTATCGATGTTTCGCACCATCAGGGCCATATCGCGTGGGCGGGGCTGCCCGCGCAGGGCGTGTCGTTCGCCTATATAAAGGCAAGCGAGGGCGGGGATCATCGGGATCGCTCGTTCGCCGCCAACTGGGCGGCGGCGCAGAAAGCCGGGATCGCGCGGGGCGCCTATCATTATTTCACGCTCTGCCGGCCCGGTGCGGACCAGGCGGCGAATTTCATCGCGGCGGTTCCCGTGGATGCCGCGGCGCTGCCCCCGGCGGTCGATCTCGAATATATGGGCAATTGCCTTCGCCAGCCGACGCGGGATGGCTTCCACGCCGAACTGGCGACTTTCATCCGTCTGGTCGAGGCGCGCTACGGCAAGCGCGTGGTGCTCTACCTGACCGAAGAGTTCGACCGGGCCTATGATGTCAGTCCTCGCGTCGATCGTCTCTTATGGCTCCGCCACCTGGGGAGCGAGCCCCGTTTCGGCGCACGGCCCTGGCATGTCTGGCAGGTATCCAGTTTCCGCCGGCTCGACGGCATCGATGGCCGGGTCGACTGGAATGTGATGCGGTGAGGAGGTGACCGGCCTGTCTATACACCCCCGGAATGCCTGCCGTCGCGGTGCAGGCAGACTGCCGGAAAGCGGCGGGAAAAACCTCTGCAAGAGACACACCGCGTTGCGCAAAGCTTATTGCAGCCCCGGGCGGGCGCGTATAGGCGGTTGCCGCGATGACTGACATTTCTAACCTCCAGGCGGACAGCCGCAGCACGACGATCCTTTCCGCGCCCGACCGCGAGGTCAGCGTGCGTGAGTTGTTCGGGATCGACATCGACATGAAAGTGCCGGCTTTCTCCGAGGCCGACGAGCGCGTGCCGGATCTCGATCCCGCCTACGTGTTCGACCCCGACACCACGCTGGCGATCCTCGCGGGCTTCGCCTTCAACCGGCGGGTCATGGTGCAGGGCTATCACGGCACCGGCAAGTCGACGCATATCGAGCAGGTGGCGGCGCGGCTCAACTGGCCCTGCATCCGCATCAACCTCGACGCGCATATCAGCCGCATCGACCTGATCGGCCGCGATGCGATCGTGCTGCGTGACGGCTTGCAAGTCACCGAGTTCCGCGAAGGGCTTCTGCCCTGGGCGTTGCAGACGCCGACCGCGCTGGTCTTCGACGAATACGACGCCGGCCGCCCGGACGTGATGTTCGTGATCCAGCGCGTGCTCGAAACCGAGGGCAAGCTGACGCTGCTCGACCAGAACCGGGTGATCCGCCCGAGCAAGTGGTTCCGGCTGTTCGCCACTGCCAACACGGTGGGCCTCGGCGACACTTCGGGTCTTTACCACGGCACCCAGGCGATCAACCAGGGCCAGATGGACCGCTGGAACATCGTCGTCGGCCTCAACTACCTGCCGCAGCCGGTGGAGAACGAGATCGTCCACAACAAGGTGCCCGAAATCGACGCCGGGATGATCGCCGACATGGTCAAGGTTGCCGATCTCACCCGCCAGGGTTTCGTCAACGGCGACATCTCGACCGTGATGAGCCCGCGCACGGTGATCACCTGGGCACAGAACACCGCGATATTCAAGGATCCGGGCTTCGCCTTCCGGCTCTCGTTCCTCAACAAGTGCGACGAGACCGAGCGGATGCTGGTGGCGGAATACTATCAGCGCGTGTTCGGCACCGACCTGCCCGAAAGCGTGGTGGCGAAAGCCTAGAACGATTCCGCGCCGGCATCGACCGGATAGGTGGCACGCAGAAAATATAGCCCCTGCGGCGGGGCGTTGAGTCCCAGTTCCTGACGATTGCGTGCAGCCAGGGCCGCCGCGATCCGCGTTTCCGGCCAGCGGCCAAGCCCCACCAGAACCAGGCAGCCGACCATCGAGCGGACCTGATGGTGGAGGAAGCTGCGCGCTTCAGCTTCGATCAGCACTTCATCGCCCCGGCGATGAACGTCGAGCCGGTCGAGCGTCTTGAGCGGGCTTGCCGCCTGGCAGTGGGCAGAGCGGAATGTGGTGAAATCGTGCCGGCCGACCAGCGCCTGCGCCGCGCGGTGCATGGCGTCGGCATCGAGCGGGGCGTGGACCGGCCACGCCTTGCCGCGGTCGAGCGTCAGCGGCGCGCGGCGGTTGACGACGCGGTAGAGATAGCTGCGGCCGATACAGGAAAAGCGCGCGTGCCAGTCGCCGGGCCGGGCCTCGCAGGCGAGCACGGCGACGGGGGCGGGGCGCAGGCGCGCGTTCAGCGCTTCCTGCAAGCGGAAGGGCGCGATGTCCCTGGCGATGTCGACGTGGGCGCGCATGGCAAGCGCATGGACGCCGGCATCGGTGCGGCCGGCGGCATGCATGGTGACAGCCTCTCCCGTGACCGACTGCACCGCCTCCTCGACCGCCTGCTGCACCGAAGGACCATGCGCCTGCCGCTGGAGGCCCATGAACGGGCGGCCGTCGAATTCCAGAGTGAGCGCGAAACGTGTCACTTCAGATAGGTTCCCGCCGGGATCGGCTTGCCGCGCAGCAGGTCGGCGGCGTCCATCGCCGGCTTGCCGGCGCGCTGGATGCGTATCGGCCGGATCGCCCCCCGGCCGCAGGCGATCGTCAGCCGGTCGTCGAGGACGTTGCCCGGCCGGCCGCCGCTTTTTTCGGTCACTTCCGCCGCGAGCACCTTGTAGCGCTCCTGTTCGAATTCGAAGAAGGCGCCCGGTGTGGGGGCGAAGGCCCGGACCTGCCGCTCGACCGCATCGGCGG
>JAITWR010000156.1 GCA_031285165.1 Novosphingobium sp. | reverse complement strand
TCAATCGATCGTCACCGTCACCGCGCGGCGGTTCCTGGCCCAGGAGGCTTCGTCCGATCCCAGCGCCACGGGGCGTTCCTTGCCGTAGCTGACGGTCGACAGCCGCGCCGGATCGATGCCCAGGCTCACCAGATAGTTCCTCGCGGCATTGGCGCGACGTTCACCGAGGGCGAGGTTGTATTCGCGTGTGCCGCGCTCGTCCGCATGGCCCTCGATGGTTGCGCGCTTGCCGGAATATTTTTGCAGCCATTGCGCCTGGGTCTGCAATGCGGCCGCATCGGTACTGTCGATATTATAGCGGTCGGTATCGAAATAGATCGTGTCCTGGCCCTGCATGACCATGACGAAATCAGCCTGGCTGCCCGGAGCCGGGGCACCGAAGCCGGCTTCGGACGTGGTTCCGCCGCCGGCACCGCCGGGGTCGGGCGGCAATTGCCTGGGGGCCTTGCTCGCGCAGGCCGACAGCGCAAGCGCTCCGCCAAGCAGGCAGGCGGCGCCAAATTTTGTTCGCCCAAACATCGCAATCTCCTTCTTCAGATCGAAAAACGGCTGGAAAACGGTCAAGCGCGCGTGCCCTTGTGTGGAATGTAGCACATGAACGCCGAATGGCTTGCAGGGAACATCGCGGATACCAAAAGTCCGAAGCGGCTTGCGGATGCGGGCACTATGGCTGGACCGGCCCCCAGGCCGGGTCGGAGGCATCGGCCGGTGTCGGCAGCCTGCGCTCGTTGCGGCCGGTCAGATCGACTTGCCAGATCGAGGTCTTGCCGCTGTTCTTCTCGGTGCGGAAGAACTGGATGATGCGGCCGTTGGGCGACCAGGTCGGCGCCTCGTCCTGCCAGCCGTCGGTCAGGTGGCGCACGTTGCCACCTCCCGGGTTCATCACCGCGATGCGCAGATTGCCCGCGATGTGGGTGAAAGCGATCTGGTCGCCACGCGGACTCCACTCGGGCGTTGCCGCGCGGCCGCCGATGAAGCTGATGCGCTGCTGGTTCGATCCGTCGGCATTCATCACATAGACCTGCTGGCTGCCCGACCGATCGCTTTCGAACACGATCCTGCTGCCGTCGGGAGAGAAGCTGCCGCCGACATCGAGGCCGGGGCTGTCGGTGAGCTTCTGCGGCGTGCCGCCGCCTGTGGATGAAATCTTGTAGATGTCGGTATTGCCGGCGGTCGCCATCGAATAGAGGATCCACTTGCCGTCGGGCGACCAGCGCGGGGCGAAAGTCGGGTTGCCGCTCTGCGTGATCAGGCGCTGGGAATTGGACGTCAGATCGTAAACGTAGATGCGCGGATTGCCGTTGAGGTAGGACAGGTAGAGTATCTGCTTGTAATCGGGCGAATAGCGCGGGGTCAGCGCCGTCGCCTGGCCGCTGGTCAGATAGCGGTGGTTGGCGCCGTCCGAATCCATGATGGCAAGGCGCTTCATCCGCCGGTTCTTGGGGCCGGTTTCGGCGATATAGGCGATCTTGCTGTCGAAGAAAGGGCTTTCGCCCGACAGCCGCGAATAGACCATGTCCGAGCACTTGTGCGCCGCCCGGCGCCAGTCCGCCGGACCGACCTGCCAGCCGCCTTTGACGAGCTGCTGCTTGAGCTGCACGTCGTAAAGGTAGCAGCCGATGGTCAGCGTCCCGTCGGGATTGGCGCGGACATAGCCCTGCACCAGCATTTCCGCGCTGCGTGCCGACCACGCCGGATAGTCGGGCACCTGCACCTGGCCATAGTCCGGCTGCGGCAGGCCATCGGGGCCGGAGGGCTTGAACAGGCCGTTGTTCCTGAGATCGGCCGAGATCACGCCCGACAGCGCGCGGCCGAGCGCGGCGGTCGAGCCGGCATTGGTCTGCGTCGGCTGGTCCCGGTCGGTCGCGAACGCGGTGATGGCGATGCCGAGATCCTGCCACGCGGCCTCATCCGAGACGGTGCCGGTCAGCCCCTCATCCTCGGCCGGCTGCTGCCGGGTTGCGTTGGTCAGCGCGGGTTGCGCCATGGCAGGCAGGGAAAACGCCAGCGCGGTGGCGGCAAGCAGCAGATTGCGGATCGTCATTGCGAAAGCCTCTTGTCGAAGCGGATAGTGACTCGCTTCCAGGTGTCGTAATACTCGGCGGGAAGGTCGAAAGGCGCGGCGAGCTGGACGGCGCGGATCGCCTGCTCGGCATGACGCGCGGCCTGCGGGCGGTTGGCATCGGTGATGCCTTCCTGGCGCAGCACGACGGGCTGGCCGGCGAGCGTGCCGTCGCGGTTGAGATTCCAGCGCAGGATCGTCACCAGCTTTTCGGAATCGGCGCCCTCGGGAACCTTGCCCTGCCAATGCGGCTTCAGCGCGCGCGATATGGCGCCGAGCAGCGAGGATTGCACTTGCGGCCCTGCGGCCTGGGCCGGCGGATTGCTTGCCGGTCCCTGCGATTGCGCACCGGGCACTCCTTTGAGGAAATCGGCGCCGATGCGGGTGCCGCCCGGTTGCGTCGTCTGCCGCGCGGGGGCGGTGGTGCCGGGAGCCGCGCCCGGACGTGCCTGGGGCCTGGCTGCCGGTGCCGGGCTGGGCCGCGGCTCGGGCCGCATGGTCGGCCTGGGCACCGGGCGAGACTCGGGCTTCACCACCGGCCTAGGTAGTTGGGGTTGGGGTGGTTCGGGCTGTGGCGGCTCGACCTTGGGCGCGGGCACCGGCTCGGGTGGAGCCGGCTGGCCGAACACCGGCGCGACATCGGGTGCGGCCTGGGCGCTCGGCTCGGGCGAGGTCGACTGAAGCCCCACCTCATCACTCAGTGTCACCTCGATACGAGCGGGCGGAACCACGACCGGCGGAGCGTGCGGCTTCAGCAGCAGCAAGGCGACGAGCCCGGCATGTGCGGCAATCGCCAGCACCAGGCCGATGCGTTCCTCGTGGCGGAGTTCAGCGGCTGCCATCGCCAATGCGCTATTGCCCCCCGCCTGAACCGCCGATTACCGCCGGCTCCGCTCCGGTGGCGGCAGTGACCAGAGAAATCGAGTTGAAACCGGCACGGTTCAGTTCACCCATCACCGCCATCGCGCGGCCCCAGTCGACCGCCTTGTCCGCGCGCAGCGTGACGAGCGGCGGCCTGCCGTCGGCGCCGGGCGTGATCGCCGCGAGCCGATCGGGCAGTTCGCCCGGTGCCACGGGATCGTTCTCGACATAGATCCGGCCGGCGCGCGCGACGGCGATGTCGATCTGCCGCCGCTCTTCCGCCAGAGCCATGGCCCGGCTTTCGGGCAGCTCGATCGGCACTGCCGCTTTGAGCAGAGGCGCAGTGACCATGAAGATGATCAGCAGCACCAGCATCACGTCGACCAGCGGTGTGACGTTGATTTCGGACATGGCTGTCCGGCGGCCGCCGCCGCGCCGCCGCCTGTTGCTGCCGGGAAGGCTCATGGCCACGGCTCAACCCTCCAGTTGTCGGCTGAGGCTGGCATGGAAGCGGTCCCCGAAGCGTTGCAGGCTCGCCTCGAAGCTGTTCACCCGGTGCGAGAAGCGGTTGTAGGCGATGACCGCCGGGATCGCTGCGAACAGGCCGATCGCCGTGGCGAACAGCGCTTCGGAAATGCCCGGCGCCACCACGGCAAGCGAGGAATTCTGCTGCTGGCCGATCTGGAAGAAACTGTTCATAATGCCCCAGACGGTGCCGAACAGGCCGACGAACGGTGCGACCGCACCCACCGTGGCAAGGAAGTTCAGCCGCTCGGCGAGGGTATCCGCTTCCTGCGCAACAGACGAATCGATAGCCAGTTGCAGCCGCTGGCGCGCGCCCTCGCGGTCGATCGTCTTGCCGGCAGCGGAGCGGCGCCATTCGGCGAAGCCCGCCGCCGCGACTTTGGCCGAAGGCACGTCGCCCTTGCCGCGCTCGGCCTGGAATGCCTCGAAATCGCGGGCCTTCCAGAAATCGTCCTCATAGCGGACGCAGCGCCGCCGCACTCCGCCCATGCGCAGCGAGAAGGCGACGATGATCGTCCAGACCCAGATGCTGGCCAGGATCAACCCGACCATCACCACCTGCACGACGATATCGGCATCAAGGAACAGTTTCACCGGATTGAGCCGGGCCGGCGTGCCGGCTGCGGCTAACAGGGATAGAATCGTCATCGGGGCCTTTCCGGGGCAGGAGCAATGGAAGCGAAAGCAGCGCGCCAGGCGTCGGGCTGTTTGCGCGGGCGGCCCATGGGGCCGACGAAGCCGATGCGCAACCGGGCTTCACTGAGCAGCCGATCGCCGCGCAGCGCGCGCTGGTGCATGCGGCAGCTTGCGGCGCGCAGTTCCACGGCACGGCTTTCGATCAGCACCGTGTCGTCGAGCCGCGCGGGCGCGAGATAGCGGATGGTCAGCTCTGCAACGGCATAGGCGCCTGCGCCCGCCTCCTGCGCCGCCCGCTGGTCGATCCCGAGCAGGCGCAGCATGTCCGAGCGTGCGCGTTCGAACCAGCGCAGGTAATTGGCGTGATAGACCATGCCGGACAGGTCCGTGTCCTCGAAATACACGCGCACTGCGAAACGATGCACGGTTCCGTCGAAACGGCCGCTGGAAGGCTCGGGCAGTGACATCATCGTGCCTGTGTCTAGCCGCCCGGCGAGTCGCAGGGCAAGCCGCCGCGGTCGGCCGGAAGCAAATCCGGCACGGCCTGTCGGCGGATTGTCCGCAACCGCCGGAATCCGCACCGGATCTGCGGATCAGGCATTCAGTCGCAGATCATGCACCGGAATTGACGCCCGCCGAAGATGTGGACGTGCAGATGCGGTACTTCCTGGTGGCCGTGACCGCCCATGTTGATCATCAGGCGATAGCCGGGCCGGTCGACACCGAGTTCGCGCGTCACTTTGCCGACGGCGCGATTGAAACCGGCGATTTCGTCGTCCGGGGCCTTCAGCGTGAAATCGTCCCAACTGACGTAAGGCCCTCTGGGGATCACCAGGACATGCACCGGCGCCTGCGGGCGGATATCGTGGAAAGCCAGTGCGAACTCGTCCTCGTAAACCTTGTTGCAAGGCAACTCGCCGCGCAGGATTCTGGCGAAGATGTTGTTCTCGTCATAGGGCAGGCGCGGATCGATCGGCATGGCGGGTCAGTCTCCCTGGGGTTTGCGCGAAGCCTTCTCGGCGATGCCCGACGTGCCTTCGCGGCGGTCGAGTTCGGCCAGTACCTCGTCCAGCGGCACGCCTTTGGCGCCGAGCAGGACAAGCAGGTGGAACAGCAGATCCGCCGCCTCGCCCACCAGCGCCCGGCGATCCTCGGCCAGCGCGGCGATGACGGTTTCGGTAGCTTCCTCGCCGAGCTTCTGGGCGATCTTCTTCAGCCCCCTGGCGTTGAGCCTGGCGACGTAGCTCGACTCCGGGTCGGCTTCGCGCCGGGCGGCGATC
The DNA here is from genome assembly GCA_031285165.1 of Novosphingobium sp. Lineage (GTDB taxonomy): Bacteria > Pseudomonadota > Alphaproteobacteria > Sphingomonadales > Sphingomonadaceae > Novosphingobium. The sequence goes on along the minus strand of JAITWR010000156.1, from coordinate 6,826 downwards.
ACCGTTTCGAGACGGGCAAGGGTATCGGGCGCAACCATGTGTCCGGCCATGCGGCGGCGCGGCGGCGCGGTCAAGCCGGCTCAGTCGCGGGCGGGAAGCCCGGCAGCGCGCAAGGCCGCGTGCGCTTCGGCGATCGAATACTTGCCGAAATGGAAGATCGAGGCGGCGAGCACGGCGCTGGCATGGCCCCGCGTCACGCCTTCGACCAGATGATCGAGCGTGCCGACACCGCCGCTGGCGATGACCGGCACCGAAACCGCGTCGGCGATCGTGCGGGTGAGTTCGAGATCGTAACCGGCCTGGGTGCCGTCGCCGTCCATCGAAGTGACGAGCAGTTCGCCCGCGCCCAGTTCGGCCAGGCGGATCGCATGGGCGACGGCGTCGATCCCGGTGGCGCGGCGACCGCCGTGGGTAAAAATCTCCCAACCGCTCGCTGACTTGCGGGCATCGACCGAGGCGACGACGCACTGGCTGCCCATCTTCCCGGCAATGTCGGCCACCACTTCGGGCCGCGACACGGCCGCGGAATTGACCGCCACCTTGTCCGCCCCGGCAAGCAGCAGCGCGCGTGCGTCCTCTACCGAGCGCACGCCGCCGCCGACGGTCAGCGGCATGAAGCAGACCTCGGCCGTGCGGCGGACGACATCGAGCAAGGTGCCGCGCCCTTCGTGGCTGGCCGAGATATCGAGAAAGCACAACTCGTCCGCCCCGGCTGCATCATAGGCGCGTGCCTGCTCGACCGGATCGCCGGCATCGCGCAGGTCGACGAAGTTCACGCCCTTGACCACGCGCCCGTCGCGCACGTCGAGACAGGGGATGACACGGATGCGGACGGTCATTTGGCCGGATGCCTCATGCCCGCTCTGCCATGGCGATCGCCGCCGCCAGATCGAGCCGCCCGTCGTAGAGCGCGCGCCCGGTGATCACGCCCTCGATGCCTTCGCCGGCATGAGCCGCCAGCATGCGGATATCGTCGAGGCCCTTGACGCCGCCGCTGGCGATCACCGGCAGGTCGGTGCGGCGGGCGAGGTCCACCGTCGCGTCGATGTTGCAGCCCTTGAGCAGCCCGTCGCGGCCGATATCGGTGAACAGCAGGCTGGCGACGCCGGCATCCTCGAAGCGGCGGGCCATGTCGACGATGGAAACGTCGGAAACTTCGGCCCAGCCCTCGGTTGCGACCATGCCATCCTTCGCATCGACCGCGACGACCACGCCGCCGGGGAAGGCCCCGGCCATATCCTTGACGAACTCGGGGTCTTTCAACGCCGCCGTGCCCATGACCACGCGCGCCACGCCGAGAGCGAACCAGCCCTCGACCGCCTCGCGCGTGCGGATGCCGCCGCCCAATTGGACATGGCCGGGGAACGCCTCGAGAATCGCCTCCACCGCCGCGCGGTTCTCCGCCCGGCCGGCGAAGGAGCCGTCGAGATCGACGACGTGGAGATGCTGCGACCCGGCTTCGGCGAACAGCAGCGCCTGCGCGGCGGGATTGTCGCCATAGACCGTGGCGCGCGCCATGTCGCCTTCGGCGAGGCGGACGACCTGGCCCTGCTTGAGATCGATGGCGGGAAATACGATCAAGGCTTCCACTCCAGAAACCGGCTCAACAAGGCAAGGCCGAAAGCCTGGCTCTTTTCGGGATGGAACTGCACGCCGACCACATTGTCGCGCGCCACCGCGGCAACGAGGTTGCCGCCGTGGTCGGTCATCGCGGCGATGTCGCGCCTGTCGTCGGGCACGAAATGGTAGGAATGCAGAAAATAGGCCTCGCCCGGCGCGATCAGTCCGCCAGCGGGCGCATGCGCCGGCACGATGACATCGTTCCAGCCCATGTGCGGCACCTTGATCATCGGGTCGGCAGCCTCGATCAGCCGGACTTCGCCCCCGATCCAGTCGAGCCCCCCGGTCACGCCATGCTCGACCCCGCGGCTGGCAAGCAGTTGCATGCCGACGCAGATGCCGAGGAACGGCACCCCGCCCGCAAGCACGCGCTCCGCCATCGCTTCGACCAGATGCGGGATGCCGCGCAGTCCCTCGATGCAGGCGCGGAACGAACCGACGCCGGGCAGGACGATGCGGTCCGCCGCGCGCACCACGTCGGGATCGGCGGTAACGGTGACGCCCCCGGCCCCCGCCGCCAGCAGCGCGTTCGCCACCGAGTGCAGGTTGCCCGCGCCGTAATCCACCAGCGCCAGCACTTCAGCCACCCAGCGTGCCTTTGCCGAGAACACCCTTGGTCGAGGGAATCGCTTCGCCCTTGCGCGGATCGCGCTCGACCGCCTGGCGCATGGCCCTGGCGAAGCCCTTGTAGATCGCTTCGGCGATGTGGTGGTTGTTCTGGCCGTAGAGCAGCTCGATGTGGAGCGTGATGCCGACGGCCTGCGCGATCGAGTGGAACCAGTGCTCGAACAGCTCGGTATCCATCTCGCCGAGCCGCGGCTGGCTGAAGGCCGCCTTCCACACGAGGCAGGGGCGGCCCGAAATGTCGAGCGCGACGCGCGCCAGCGTCTCGTCCATCGGCGAACAGGCGCTGCCGTAGCGGCCGATGCCCGCCTTGTCGCCCAGCGCTTCGGCGATCGCCTGGCCGATGGCGATGGCGCTGTCCTCGGTCGTGTGGTGCTGATCGACATGCAGGTCGCCGGCGATCGTGCAGGTGATGTCGATCAGCGAATGGCGCGAGAACTGCTCGATCATATGGTCGAGGAAACCGATTCCGGTCGACACCCGATAGGCGCCGGTGCCGTCGAGATTCACTTCGACGGCGATGTCGGTTTCCTGGGTCTTGCGAGTGATCCGGGCGGTGCGCATGTGCCGGCCTATAGACACGAGTGCGCGGGAATCAATGCCAACCCTTGCGTCGCCCCTTGACCCGTGGCCGCCGGAAGGCCACTTGGGCAGCGATGACCGACGACGTGCCCGACAGCCTGATCCCCTACGATGAAATCGTGCAGGAAGCCCTGCGCGCCGTCGTGGGCCGCGTGCTCGGCCAGGTGGAAGCCATGGGCGGCGAGCTGCCGGGCAACCACCACTTCTACATCACGTTCAAGACCGGGGCGCCCGGCGTGGCGATTCCCGCGCATCTCAGGGAACGCTTCCCCGATGAGATGACGATCGTGCTCCAGAACAAGTTCTGGGATCTCACGGTCGAGGATGAGGTCTTCTCGGTCGGCCTCAGTTTCAACCAGGTGCCGGCCAAGCTGGTCATCCCTTTCGGTGCGATCACCGCTTTCGTCGATCCGGCGGTGGACTTCGGCTTGCAGTTCCAGGCGGTCGTATCGCAGCTTGAGCCCGAGCCGCATGACGATGCGGAAAACGATTCGCAGGAACGCGACACGTCTCCGGGCGTTTCACCGGGTGAGGACGGATCGAACGTCGTCTCGGTCGATTTCGGCCGGAAGAAATAGGGCCGCGGCCCTTGAAAGGGTGGCTGGCCATGGCGAAAGCGAAAGCCGGAAAAGCCGGCAGCGCGGAACAGGCCCCCGCACAGGAACAGGATGCCGCGTCCCGGAACGCCGGGGGTATCAGCCCCGATCCGATGATCAATCTCGTCATTGCCGATATCGCGCTGCGCGGCGGCAGCCGGCTGCTGCGTCATGTGGTGGAACATTCGGTGCTCGGCAGCGAATATCCGTCCGGGGATGCCCGCCGGGCCGGCAAGAGCCGCAACATGGCGCAGGCGCTGATCGGCACCGCAATCGCCCGCATTGCCGCCGGATCGGTCCCCGGCGCGATCATCGTCGGCGGCGGGCTGATTGCCAGGATGCTCCACGATCGCCGCAAAAGCCGTGCCGGGGCGCAAGCCGAAGGAGAGCCGCGGGTCAAGCGGCAGGCCCGCAAGGACTGATTCGCCGGGCTTGATTTGCCTCCGGCCTGCCGCCATCAGCAGGCATGGCCAGAACCCCCGAACTCCATGACGACGCGCTGCACCGCCGCGGGCTGATGTTTATCCTGTCCTCGCCCTCGGGTGCCGGCAAGACGACGATTTCGCGCAGGCTGCTCGCGCATGACGCGCATATCCGCATGTCGGTGTCGGTAACGACACGACCGCCCCGGCCGGGCGAGCAGGACGGCAGGGACTATCACTTCACCACCCGGCCCGCTTTCGCACAGATGGTCGAGCAAGACGAATTCCTCGAATGGGCGCATGTCTTCGGCCACAGCTACGGAACGCCCAGGGCGCAGATCAGGGCCGGGCTGAAAGCCGGAGGGGACTTCCTTTTCGATATCGACTGGCAGGGAACCCAGCAGCTTTATCAGAAGGCGGAAACCGACGTGGTGCGTGTCTTCCTGCTGCCGCCGAGCCTCGACGAATTGCGTCGCCGCCTGACCGCGCGCGGCACCGACAGCGACGAAGTGATCGCCGCGCGCATGGCTCGAGCCCAGGCCGAAATCAGCCATTGGGACGGTTACGACTATGTCGTGGTCAACGACGATGTCGATGCCTGCTTCCGCAAGGTCGTGCAGATCCTCGCCGCCGAACGCCTGCGGCGCGCCCGCCAGACAGGACTCATCGGCTTCGTGCGGGAACTGATGCGGACGGAGGATTGACCGAAATCATGTCGCGCCCGTCCGGGGGGGGGGCATCACTGGTGGTCTTGTGAATGATGAAGCGCGGGCGCCGCTTCGTTTCCAGATAGATCTTGCCGACGTATTCGCCGAGAATACCGATCGACAGCAGTTGCATGCCGCCGAGGAACAGCATGGGCAGCGCGGTCGAGGCCCAGCCGGGAACGACATCGGCGGAATGGGCGAACGTGACCCACAGGAAATACAGGGCGGCAATCATCGTTCCGGCAAAAATCGCGGCGCCGAGCAATGCGATCAACCGCAACGGCATGATCGAAAACGAGGTGACGCCGTCCACCGCCAGACGGATCATCTTGCGCAGCGTGTATTTTGTCTCACCCTGCAAGCGCGGCTTCCTTGCATAAGGCACCAGCGCGACCGAAAAACCCAGCGTTGGAATCAATCCGCGCAGGAAAAGATTCACCTCCCGATAGCTCAACAACGCGTCCAGTGCCGGCCGTGACATCAGCCGGAAATCGGCGTGGTTCCGGATGATCCGTACACCGAGCAGCGACAGCAGCCGGTAATAGGCATTGGCCGCCCCCTGTTTGCCGGCACTGTCCGTGGTACGGTCGCTTCGCACGCCGAGGGCCAGGTCCGAGCCGGCTTCGTAGGCGGCGAGCATGGCTTTTACAGCAGCAATGTCATCCTGTAGATCGGCGTCCATCGTCAGGACGACATCGGCATCGGCCACCGACAGGCCAGCCAGCATGGCGTTCTGATGGCCGAAATTGCGCGAAAGCATTACCCCTTCGATCTCGGGATAGCGCTGCGCGAGTTCGCTGATGATCGACCAGGTGGCATCCTGGCTGCCGTCGTTGATGAGGATCAGACGAAATGCGCCCAGACCGCAGCCGGGGTCGGCGACGAGCCCGGTGAAGAAATCGACGATCACCGGCGCTGTCTCGGGCAGCGCATCTTCCTCGTTGTAGCAGGGAACGACGATATCGGCGCGATAGGGAGTGGCGGGCCAGGTCAAACCCTGTCCCCCCGTGCAACGCCGATCGCGAAAGTGTAAGGCAACCGCGAATAATCATCGCGTATATACATATCGACCCTGCCGAAGACACGCCCCAGCAGCCTGCGATAGCCCGCTTCGTCGCGCACGTGGGCACTACGGTCGTTGTCGAGCAGCCATTTGTCTATCCACGACTGACCGGCGACGTAGCAGCCATCGAGTGTAAACAGCACGCCATGGGGCTTCAGTGCGGCCTTCGCATTGACAAGCGTTGCTTCAAGATCGGCATCGCCGATGTGATGCATCACGCCGTTCATCATGACGATGTCGACCGGACCCAATTCATCGACGGCGGCCGCGTCGAAGAAACGCATCTGGAAGCAGCCGCAGTTACCAAAACGGGCACTGGCATAGTCGATGCTGGGACGGTCTATGTCGAGACCAATGTAATCGATGCCGCGCGGCAGGTGCCTGACGATATGGCCCGGTCCACAGCCGATATCGATGATCCGCGCGCCGGGCCGGATTTCCAGATAGTCGCGGATCGCCCTGATCCGGGCCGCGAAGAAGCCGCCAACTTCTTGATAGAGCTGGTATATCGCCGGATGTTTCAAAAACTGTTTCATGTCAGCGCTGTCCGGTATGATCGGCAAAGATCCATAGGTTCATGAACAGAAAATTGGCAATCGGGACGAAGATGACGGCTGCTATCATTCCCCAACCGTATTGCGAGCCGAAATAATGCAGTGCCGCATACATTGATCCCGCCGTCACCGCGATGTTGACCGCCTGCACCAGAACGAAATGGATCGCTTCGGTCGTCCAGCGCCCGTTCGATCGGAACGAAAAGCGGCGGTGGCCGACGAAACTGGCTGGAACCGAAACGCAATAGCCGACGATGCTGGCTGGAACGGGCGCTGCGCCGAGCCCCGACACCAACCCCGCAGTGACCAGCGCGTAGATTGCGCCGCTGAACACACCGACGAAGGCCCAGCGGATCGCCTTGGCAAGCAGATGGCCGCTGCTGAACAGCCATGCAACACCGCACTGTGCCGCCGTGCGCCCCACCGCCTGCTTCACGCCAGGCCCCGGACGAAATATTGCGCCCCCAGCGACAGCCGCCCAAGTGCAAGATCGAGTTGACGCGAGACGGACCCGCCGCTCGGTATGGACAGGATCGAGCGTGAGCGAATGTCGGAAAAGCCGGCCTCGGCCATCAAGGCGCGCGTCTGGCCTTGCGGCAGCAGGACGGCATCTTCGTCGAACTCGCAGTTCGCCACGACTCGGCGCGTCAGCGGATTC
>JAITWR010000094.1 GCA_031285165.1 Novosphingobium sp. | reverse complement strand
CGCGCAGCAGGGCCAACAGCGCAGAGGCATCGAACACCACCGATGGCATGGTCAGGCGCAATCCTCGCGCGCGGCTTCCGCCCGGCGCCCGGCGAGAAAATCGTCGACCGGGGCATCGGCCGTGACATGGCGCCGATAGAGCGCCTGGGCGTGCCGGATGCTCTGCCGGATCGAGGTCAATCTAACCTCGTTCCCTTCGATGGCGAACACCACCGTTCCGCCTTCCGGCATTCCCAGAGCCTCTCTCACCATTTTCGGAAGCACCAGGCGCCCGTTATGCGCCACTTTCGCATCCAGAGCCTTTCCCATGTTATAGCACTTTCCATATATGGCAGATATCGCATCATGCCACATCAGGAATTCAGCCTCAACGGGCAGGTTGCCATGCATATGATCGGCGGCAAACCGGATCATGCATTCATCGCAATGCCCCCTACGGCCTGCCTGCGATCAGCGCGCGCAGGTCGGCTTCCGGGCGGGCGCCGTAGTGCGCGATCACTTCCGCCGCGCAGATCGCGCCCAGCTTCAGGCATTCCGCCGGATCGCGGCCGCGGACATGGCCGAAGAGAAAGCCCGCGGCGAACAGATCGCCCGCGCCGGTGGTATCGACGACCTGCGCGACCGGCTCGGCCGCGACTTCGACCTGCCGGCCGCCGGCAACCGCCACCGCGCCTTTCTCGCTGCGGGTCACGACCAGCACCGGCACCCGGTCTTTCAGCGCGGCGATGCCCGCGTGGAAATCCTCCCTGCCGGTCAGGGCCGCCAGCTCCTGCTCGTTGGCGAACAGGATATCGATTGCACCGGCGGCGATCAGCGCGCGGAAATCGTCACCGTGGCGGGCGATGACGAAGCTGTCCGACAGGGTGAAAGCCACCTTGCGCCCGGCTTCCCTGGCCGTGGCGATCGCCTGGCGCATCGCCGCGCGCGGTTCCTCGGGATCCCACAGATAGCCTTCGAGATAGAGCACGGCCGCATCGGCGATCATCGCCCGGTCGAGCGCCGCGGCGGGCAGGAACTGTGAGGCGCCGAGGTAGGTGTTCATCGTCCGCTGCCCGTCGGGCGTGACGAAGATCAGGCAGCGCGCCGTCGGCGGATCGCCGGCGCGCGCGGGCGTGGCGAAAGCGATGCCGGCAGCGCGGATATCGTGGGCGAAAACCTCGCCGAGCTGGTCATCGGCAACCTGGCCGATGAACGCGCATTGCGCACCCAGCGCGGCAAGCCCGGCCAGCGTGTTCGCCGCCGAGCCGCCCGAAATTTCGCGCGCCGGCCCCATCGCATCGTACAGCAGGCGGGCGCGGTCGGTATCGATCAGCGTCATGCCGCCGCGGGCCATGCCCAGCCGTTCTATCGCCTCGTCCGCAGCGGGCGCCATGACATCGACGATGGCATTGCCGATGGCGATCACGTCGAACGAAGGCCGGGACATGGGCAAACTCCTTGGAAACGGTGGGGACCGGCCGGGGCGCTAGAGCATCGTGCGCAAAAGTGGGAACCGGTTTTGCGCACAAAACGATGCGACAACAAAAACCTGGAGCAAGATGCGTGATTCACAAATCACGCATCTTGCTCTAGCCGCCGCCGGCGCCCGCGGCAAGAGCCCCGGCGTTGACACCGCGCCCCGTCCGGGCGATGCGGCAGGACGATGCGCAGCCTGCATACGATTCCCCTGGCGATTCCCCTGGCCCTGGCCATGACCGCCATCCTTTCGGCCTGCGGTGCCGGCGGCGCCAGGCCGCAGGGCACCGGCGCGCCCCCCGCCTCCCGGCCGCCCGTCATGCGGCAGGGCAAGCCGCGCCAGCCGGTGCGCGCGCCGGTCACTCACCCGCCGGCGGCAGCCCAGGCGCAGCAGCTTGCCGGCGGCGAGAAAGTGATCGGCGCGACCGGCGCCGAGCTGGTCCGCCAGTTCGGCCCGGCGCGGCTCGATGTCTGGGAAGGCGATGCGCGCAAGCTGCAATTCACCGGCGCGGCCTGCGTCCTCGATGTCTATCTCTACCCCGCCGCGCCGGGCCGCGAGCCGCAGGCGACCTATGTGGACGCACGCCGCAGCGACGACGGCCGCGACACCGACCGCGCCACCTGCATCCGGGCGCTGCGCAAGCCGTAGGCGGCTTCAGCATCACCCGGCATGGATCGCATACTCCTCGAAAAACCGGATGATCCCGGGCACGCCAGGAACCCGATCTTCGCGAACTTCACCCATAGCGGCCACGGCGAACTTTTTGCCGTGACCGGAAATATACCCGACAATCAATAGCTTCGACGATGAGAAAGAGCCCGGCCTGTTTTGCGCTTTCGGCCCGTGTAGGAAAGCGGATTCTGCCACCCCCGCGCTCGAGGCCCCGGAGCGAAGCGCGCCAAAACCGATGTGCAGGCAGGATGCGGATAATCGGAACCGTTACGCCCTCCTTCATCGTCACCCTGAACTTGTTTCAGGGTCCATGGTGCCGCCGACACCGCAGCAGCAGGTGTAAACTGCCCGATGGACCCTGAAACAAGTTCAGGGTGACGATGAGGGAACAGGTGACGGTGTGGGAACAGGTGACGGGTGCGGGGCGAGTAGTGCCGGTTCCCTTAATCTTGCCTAACGATCAAGTCACTGATTTTCGACCGTTTTCCTCTCGATAGGGATATCACTAACGGCCCATCCATCACGGCCAACCCGCCAGCCCACGAAGGCCCCGGCCGGCGCCATCCTGGCGCTACAGCCCCGCCCATGGCGCCACCGCCGCCCCGGCCAAAACCGATGTGCAGGCAACACCATAGCGCCCGCCACCCAAGGGGCCGAGCGCTACTGCTTTTCTCTTGCTATGTGCGAACATGAAGCCTTGCGAAGCCGATCCGCTTCTCGTCCAACGCACTCCGTTCGTCGATGGATTGATAAAGGTCCAAAACCTGCCTGTAGTCCTTCGCTCGCCAAGCGGACTCAATTTTCGTTCTAACCCCCCTGAGCTGCTCCTCATGCTTCCAATTGGCTATGAGCCCGTCCCGCCGAGTCCGCATTTCGGCGAAGACTGAGGGGGTACCCGTCAGGCACTGAGCGCCACATGTGGCCAACAAGCGCGCCAGTTCAGCGACCCAATTCGGGATGGCGTTGCCTTGTTCCTTGTTCCAGACCCAGGTTCGGCAGCAATCTAACTGCACCAAGTCTCCCGAGTGGAAGCTGTAGCCCCCGGGCGCGTCATCAATGCCTCGACGGCCAAAAGACATCTCCGGTTCGTAGGCCGGCGGTCCGTAGCTCAACACCACATAGAGCTTGTCGTTCTCATATGTGACGATTTGCGTATATTTTTGGGGCCGCGAAGACCGCCGCCGAAAGCCGTAATTGTCCTCAAGAAATTTGAAACTGCGCAGAACCTCTGCTTCAAATTCAGAAGACCGATCTGAGATATTTTCCTGCATATCAGCCTCCCTTAGTGTCCGATCGAAAACTAAGTTGAGTGATGCCAGATGGTTAGCTTGACGGCCGCCCTGATCGCTGATTCCGGTGTTTTGCGAAAACTGCGGGATACAGGGATGGTCTGGACTGACACCACTCGCGCGCAGCATGCACGAGATGGGCTGGCTTTGCCAAGCGATATGACGGATGCCGAATGGCTGGTGCTGGA
>JAITWR010000191.1 GCA_031285165.1 Novosphingobium sp. | reverse complement strand
TGCCCCAGTCGACAGTGGCGAGCCAGCCGGCGTTGCAATGGGTGAGCAGGTTCACCGGGCCGGACTTGTGCGCGGCGATGGCCTCGATCACGGCCAGACCGTGATCGCCGATCGCCGCGTTGATGGCGATATCTTCATCGGCGATCGCGGCCGCCTGCGCCATGGCCGTTTCCGCGCGTTCGGCCGGCGGCAGCGTGACGAGGCGGCCTGCCATGGCTTCCAGCGCCCAGCGCAGGTTCACCGCGGTCGGCCGTGTCGCCATCAGCAGTTCGACCGCGTGCCGAAGCCCCTCGTCGCCCGGATCGTCGCGCATGGCGATGGCGATCCCATAGGCCGCGGCCGCGCCGATCAGCGGCGCGCCGCGTACCTGCATGTCGCGGATCGCGGCAGCCGCCTGATCGAGCGTTTCCAGCGCGATGACGGCAAATTCATGCGGCAGCCGCGTCTGGTCGATGATGCGAACGGTGCCGCCGTCAGCCCAGATCGAGCGATAATGTTTCTCTCCGACCTTCATCGTCCGACTCGCTTTGCCCAGGCCCAGCCAAAGCCGCTGAAGCGGCCGGTGTAAAGGCTGCGGAAGTTCAGGCGGGTACTTCAGCCGGCTTCGGGCCAGTTCGCCCGGCGAGCGGCGGGTCGATGTGCCGGCGCTGAATATCGCCCCGGATGAAATGGATCACCGTTTGTCCCGAACGGAATGGACTGACCGATCACTGTCACACTATTGTCATCAAAACGTAACAAGGGAGCAGGCTTGTCGGGTTTGAAAGCCCGTTGCGAAAAAGGTTCCGAGGGCAAGGGCAGTTTGATATGATGGGGAAATCTCGACTTTCGGTTGCTGCGCTGGCGTTTGCCGCCGGCTGGGCCGTGCCGGTACAGGCGCAGTCATCCGATCCTGCGGCGGTCGAGCGGGAACTGGCGGCCATGCGTGCGCAGATGCAGCAGATGGCGCAGCGGATCGACACGCTCGAGTCGCAACTGCGGGAGGCGCGCGCCGGGACCGATGCGGCGGTGGCCGCCGCTGCCGCTCCGCTGCCGGCTGCGGCCGCGGCGAAGCCCGAAACCGCAATAACCTGGGATGGAGCGCCCAGGATCAGCAGCCGGAACGGCTGGTCGTTCAAGCCGCGGGGGCGCATCCAGGTGGATACTGCGGGAGTGAGCGCGCCATCGGATCTGGCGGCCCACAGGAACCTTGGCGTCACGAGTGAATTCCGCCGTATCTACCTGGGCTTCGACGGGACCATGCCCGGCGGTTTCGGCTATCGCCTGGAAGCGGACCTTGCCGGCGGCAGCGCCGATCTCACCGACGTTTACATGACCTACAAGGCAACGCCCGAGCTGACGCTTACCGTCGGCCAGCACAAGCCTTTCAACAGCCTGGAGGACATGACTTCCGATCTGTTCACCAGCTTCATGGAGCGCGCGGCGTTCAACAGCGCGTTCAATTTTGAACGGCGGATCGGCGCCAGCGCGACATATACGGGCAAACGGTTTCTGGTGCAGGGCGGGGTATTCACCGACAACTTCAAGGATCTGAACGACACGAACAACAGCTTCAGCCTTGACGGGCGCGCCGTCTTCATGCCCAGGCTCGCCGGTGGGCAACTGCACATCGGCGGCTCGCTGCATTATCGCACGCTCAACAACCTGGCCAATGCCGGCAGCGGCTACGGCGCACGGCCTTTCGTTCATACGACCGACGTAAAGTTTGTGAATACCGGCACTGTCACGCCGGTCAGCGCCGAATTCATCTATGGCGCCGAGCTTGCCTATATCCGCGGCCCTTTCCATGCGACGGTCGAATCGAGTTGGCTCAATGCCAGGCGGCCGGGTCTGCCCGATCCGACATTCAACGGCGGCTATGCGGAAGTCGGCATGATGCTGACCGGGGATGAAACGGCTTACAAGGGCGGAGCCTACGACCGTATCCGGCCCAGGCATCCCATTGGCAACGGCGGCTTGGGCGCGGTGCTGGTCAATGCCCGCTATGACTGGCTCGATCTTGACGATGCCGGCATTCGCGGCGGCCGGCAGCAGATCGCCGGGGTTTCGTTGCAGTGGATTCCGATCGATTACGTCCGTTTCATATTCAATTACGGCCATCTCTGGTTCAACGGCGCCGTCCTGCCGACGGCAACCGGCAACCGTGACTACACCGCCGATTCCATGGGGGTGCGCGCGCAGCTCGATTTTTGAAACGGGGAAGGCTATGCACACGCGGCGCGCGGTGCGTCGGCCGGGCCGATCCCGGCCAATGGCTGCGGGCGTTGCCGAAAAGCGCCCCCGGCTCTATTTTCATGGCGTCATAATATTGTAACGCAGGGCGGGTTGGGGCATCGGCCGCGACCGAAGGAGTTCCCTATCCGTCAGATTGCCGCCTTGCCGTATCGGACAGAAGGAGCCGCGATCGATGCGTCGGTGCGGATTCTGCTGATCACCTCGCGCGGCACCGGGCGCTGGGTCATTCCCAAAGGCAATATTTCCGGCAAAATACCGCCCCATGCGGCGGCGGCGATAGAGGCGGAGGAGGAAGCCGGCATTGCCGGCTCGGTCTGCCCGCTGCCGCTCGGCTCCTACCGCTATCGCAAGCGGCGCAGCAACGGCGCCTCGCTGATGGTCGATGTCGATGTCTTTCCGCTGGCAGTGACTCAGGAGCATGATAGCTGGAAAGAACAGTCCCAGCGCGAGCGCCGCTGGTTCACGCTGCATGAAGCGGCCGATGCAGTCGACGAAACCGATCTGCGCGACCTTATCCGCTCTTTCGCGGCTTCGGAATTCAAGGTGGCGGCGAGACGCACGGGCGTTTTCCATCTCGTCGCGCAAAAATCCAGGATGAATCAGATGTTCGCATGGTTTCAACGGCTGCTGCCGAAGACCGGAAATTTCTTCGATCTGTTCGAGGCGCACGCCGTGACCATCGTTGCCGCCGCCGATGCCCTGGCGCGGCTGTTTCAGGGCGGGCCGGCGCGTGCCGACCATATCCGCGAGATCAACGAGCGCGAGCATGATGCCGACAACATCATCCGCGAAGTGCTGCACACGGTCCGCAAGACCTTTCTCACGCCGTTCGATCGCAGCGCGATCACCAGCCTGATCGGTGCGATGGACGATGCCGTGGACGAGATGCACGCCGCCGCTTGTGCGGTCGACCTCTATGAATTCGTCGCCTTCGACCAGGAAATGCGGGATATGGCGGCCATCATCGTCGATGCCGCGCGAGTCACCGCCGAGGCGATTCCGCTGCTGCGCGACGTTGCCCGGAACGGCGCACGACTGCACGAACTGACTGAGCGGCTGGTGCGCATGGAAGGCCATGCCGACGAGATCCACGATGCCGGTGTCAAGCGGGCTTTCCGCGAATATGGCGCAGGCGACACGATGCAATTCATCGTCGCGCGCGAGGTTTACAAGCATCTTGAGCGCATAGCCGACGCGCTCGAGGATGTGGCCAACGAGATCGACGGCATCGTGATCGACCACTCATGATTCACGAACTTGCGCTGCCGCTGCTTGCGGGGCTGATCCTCGTCGCGCTGGCATTCGACTTCCTCAATGGCCTGCACGATGCGGCCAATGCGATTGCCACCGTCGTTGCCACCAGGCTGTTGAGCCCGGTGAAAGCGGTGGCCTTTGCCGCCATGTTCAACTTCGCCGCCTATTTCCTCAGCATCACCTTTCCCAGCCTGCACAAAGTGGCGGACACGATCGGCCAGGGGCTGATCGCGCGTGAACTGGTCACTCCGGGCGTGGTGTTCGGCGCGCTGATCGGGGCGATGTTCTGGAACGTGGTGACATGGCTCAAGGGCATTCCCTCGTCGTCCAGTCATGCGCTGGTGGGCGGCATCATCGGCGCCGGCACCGCGCATGCGGGCGTCTCGGCGATCCAGTGGATCGGGCTCAACAAGACGCTGATCGCGATCGTGCTTTCCCCGGTGCTGGGCATGGCGCTGTCGATGGCGATCATGCTCGTGACCAGTTGGTGCTTCCGCAACTCGACCGCGCGCGAGGCCGAAGGCACTTTCCGCTTCCTCCACCTTTTCTCCTCGGCCGCCTATTCGCTGAGTCACGGGCTCAACGATGCGCAGAAGACGATGGGCATCATCACCGTGCTGCTCTATTCGACCGGCCACCTGTCCGGGGAATTCGAAGTGCCGCACTGGGTGGCGATAAGCTGTTATATCGCGATCGCGCTCGGCACGCTGTCGGGCGGCTGGAAAATCATCGAAACCATGGGCTCGCGTATCACCAAGCTGTCGCAGCACCAGGGCTTCAGCGCTTCGACCGGCGGTTCGATAATGGTCTTCACGGCTTCCCTGCTCGGCATTCCGGTCTCGACGACGCATACGATCACCGGCTGCGTGATCGGCGCCGGCACCGCGCGGCGTGCCTCGGCGATCCGCTGGGGCGTTGCGCGCAGCGTCATGATCGCCTGGGTGATCACCATTCCGGCTTCGGCCGCGGTGGGTGCTGCCTTCTACATGCTGACGAGGCTGTTCTGAGAACAGGCTATCCCCGTGCAGGCAGGGATTTGCACATTCTGGCAGGACGGGCTTCCTGAACCCGGTTCAGGGTGACGCAGAGGAAACGGGGGCCGCAAAGAGTGCAACGGCGCGCGGGGCATGTTGGAAAGTGTTCCAGGTGGAACACATTATCCAACATCCATCGATAGGGGGCGAGTCGGACGCCGGCCGGGCTCCAGGGGGCGGCGCTCAATTATACCAATCGATTGCTTGATTGGTGTTGCCAGTACAAAAGAAAACCGGTCTGGAAATAGTCCTGCTGGTTTGGAAAGTAATGAGTGTGGTTGTTCTATTGGAATAGTAATGGGACTAACAGAATGCCCCACAATAAAATCGCCAAAGTTGCGAAAATGGGATTGTATTTTGCCAGTTTCCTAGATGTCTCATCGCGCCCTTCTTTAGTAGAGCTGGCAATGCAGATGGCTAGCAGTATAATGATTGCCAAGATCATAGTGTATTACCTGCCTCCGGGCGCATTCGTTCCTTGGCGCTTCTCCGATCCTCCCCCTCCCCGGGAGAGGATAACATCAGGCGATGAACAGATCCTGCAACTCACCGGCCTCGAACATTTCCATCATGATGTCGCTGCCGCCGACGAATTCGCCCCTGACGTAGAGCTGGGGGATTGTCGGCCAGTCGGAAAATTCCTTGATCGCCTGGCGGATCTCCATGTCCTGCAACACGTCGACGCTTTCATAGGCTACGTCGAGATGGTCGAGAATCGCCACGGCGCGGCTGGAAAAGCCGCATTGCGGGAACAGCGGCGTGCCTTTCATGAACAGCACGACGGGATTGGAACGGACGATTTCGGCAATACGGCTCTGGGCGTCGGACATGATGATACGGGAACCCTGAAATGTGCGCTCCCTAGTTGGGAACCTCGGTCTTGAGTTGCAAGGCATGCAGCGCGCCGCCCATGCGGCCGCCAAGCGCTTCGTAAACCATCTTGTGCCGCTGCACCGGCGTTCTGCCGCGGAAAGCCTCGGAAACGACGCGGGCCGAATAATGATCACCGTCGCCGGCAAGGTCGGTGATTTCCACCAGCGCGTCGGGCAGCGCGGCCCGGATCAGCGCCTCGATTTCGGCGGTGGCCATGGCCATGGCGTTCTCCTCAGACCTCGCCCATCAGCGCGCGCCGGGCTTCGACCTGCTTGTCGGCGAGGGCGCTGCGGACTTCGCCCTCGCTGGCGTCGACGCCGGCGGAAACCAGATCGCCCAGCAGCTTGCGGATCACGTCCTCGTCGCCGGCTTCCTCGAAATCGGCCTGGACGACGCTTTTGGCATAGGCTTCGGTTTCGGCGGCGGACAGGCCCATGCGCTCGGCCGCCCACTGTCCGAGCAGCCGGTTGCGGCGGGCCTGGATGCGGAACAGCATTTCCTCGTCATGGGCGAACTTGGCTTCTTCCGCGCGCTCGCGGTCTTCGAAAGTCGTCATCCTGAATACCTCGACGTAAGATTCCGGCGCGCGATAGGGCGGCGCCTCCCCTCATTCAATCCCCGAGCGCCGTCACGCGGCCACGGCCCGCGACAGGAAAGGCAGGTCGCGCGCGATCCTGGCCTCGTGCGCCGTGATGGCATCGCCCTGGGCAAGCGTCAGCCCCACTTCGTCGAGGCCGTTCAGCAGGCAATGCTTGCGAAAGGGATCGACCGCGAAAGTGAAGCGGTCCTGAAAGGGCGTGGTGACGGTTTGCGCTTCAAGGTCGATATCGATCGCGTCGGTCCGGGCGACTTCCAGCAGCCGGTCGACCTGTTCCTGCGGCAGCGCGACCGTGAGAATGCCGTTCTTGAAGGCATTGCCCGAGAAGATATCGGAGAAGCTCGGCGCGATGACGCAGGTGACACCCATGTCGAGCAGCGCCCAGGCGGCATGTTCGCGGCTGGAACCGCAGCCGAAATTGTCACCGGCGATCAGGATCGGCGCGCCGGCATATGCGGGGTCGTCGAAGACGTTGCCGGGTTCCTTGCGCACGGCTTCGAAAGCGCCGCGGCCCAGGCCCTCGCGGGTGATCGTCTTCAGCCAGTGGGCCGGGATGACGACATCGGTATCGACATTCTTGCGGCCGAACGGAATCGCGCGGCCGTGGACGTGGCTGATCGGCTTCATCAGTCGGTCTCCGGCGCGTCTGCGGGCGGCGGCGCGCGCTTCTTCGGTTCAAGGCGTTCCTTCCGACGGGACGCATAGAGCAGCGCCGCGGTCAGCGCGGCCGAGCCGATGGCAGCGCCGGCAAGTGCGGCCTTGCCGCTCCAACTGAGCTTGTCGTTCTTGTTGTCCATGATTGTCCTATGTGCCCGGCGAGGTGAGGGTGCAAGCGCCGGTGCGGGGATTCCCTGTGATATCAGGCAATGGCTGCGCCCAACAGTTCCCGCACGTCGGTCAGCTTGCCCGTCACCGCCGCCGCCGCGGCCATGGC
The DNA here is from genome assembly GCA_031285165.1 of Novosphingobium sp. Classification (GTDB taxonomy): domain Bacteria; phylum Pseudomonadota; class Alphaproteobacteria; order Sphingomonadales; family Sphingomonadaceae; genus Novosphingobium. Next base: position 10,413 of record JAITWR010000191.1, on the reverse strand, counting down.
GGGCGAGACCAGATGCGTTCGGGAGCCCGGACCCTGGCGTCCGGTGAAATTGCGGTTGCTGGTCGAGGCGCAGCGCTCTCCGGCGGGTACTTTGTCCGGGTTCATCGCCAGACAGGCGGAGCAGCCCGGTTCGCGCCATTCGAGGCCGGCTGCGATGAAGACCTTGTCGAGCCCCTCGGCTTCGGCCTGCGCTTTCACCAGGCCCGAGCCGGGGACGACGATCGCCCACCTGACGTTGGCCGCCCGCTTGCGCCCGCGCACCACTTCGGCGGCGGCGCGCAGGTCTTCGATGCGGCTGTTGGTGCAACTGCCGATGAAGACGTTCTGCACCGTGATGTCGGTCATCCTCGTGCCGGGTTCGAGGCCCATATAGTCGAGGCTGACTTGTGCTGCCTGCTGCTTCGACGGGTCGGCGAAACTGGCGGGCGCGGGCACCGTGCCGCTGATCGGCACGACATCCTCGGGGCTGGTGCCCCAGGTGACGGTGGGCTGGATGTCGGCCGCGTCGATGTGCACCGACTTGTCGAATTTCGCGCCGGGGTCGCTGCGCAGGCTGCGCCACCAGGCCACCGCCTTGTCCCAATCGGCGCCCCTGGGCGCGTAGGGGCGGCCCTCGATATAGGCGAAGGTCTTCTCGTCGGGCGCGATCAGGCCGGCGCGGGCGCCGCCCTCGATCGACATATTGCAGACGGTCAGGCGCCCCTCGACGCTCATGTCCTCGAATGTCGAGCCGCAGAACTCGATGACGTGGCCGGTGCCGCCGGCCGTGCCGATCACGCCGATCACATGCAGCACCACGTCCTTGGGCGTCACGCCGGGCGCCAGCTTGCCGTCGACGCGGACCGCGAAAGTCTTCGACCGGCTGAGGATCAGTGTCTGGGTTGCCAGCACATGCTCCACCTCGGTCGTGCCGATGCCGAAAGCGAGAGCGCCGAGGCCGCCGTGGCAGGACGTGTGGCTGTCGCCGCATACGATCGTCGCGCCGGGCAGCGAGAAGCCCTGCTCAGGTCCGACGACATGGACGATGCCCTGCTCGGCATCGACTTCGCTGATGTAGCGGATGCCGAATTCGGGCGCGTTTTTCGCCAGCGTCCCGAGCTGGTTGGCGCTTTCCGGGTCGGCGATGGGCACGCGGTTGCCGGCGGCATCCCGGCGTGCGGTCGTCGGCAGGTTGTGGTCGGGCACTGCCAGCGTCAGGTCGGGACGGCGCACCGGCCGCCCGGCCGTGCGCAGCGCCTCGAATGCCTGCGGGCTGGTCACTTCGTGGACGAGGTGACGGTCGATGTAGATCAGGCTGGTGCCGTCGTCGCGGCGTTCGACGACATGGGCGTCCCAGATCTTCTCGTAAAGCGTGCGCGGAGTGCTTGTCATGCCAGGCAGCTAGGCCCGTCGCAGGTGCATTTCAAGCATCGTCATGCAAGGTATCCGGCCAGGCGCCGCCGCTCCCGGCTGCGATGCTCTACCGATTCTCCCAATCCCCCGCCGGCGCATGGGGCAGGCCGATATCGTGCAGCGTCAGCACGCCCGGCCGTGCGGCCTTGATCTGCCGGATCGCATTGATCGTCGCACAGGATGTCGTGCCGGTCGTATCCCAGGGGCCGTCGACCGGCGAGGGTGCCGGGTCGCTGAAATGCATGCGCAAGTCGACATTCGGCGCGCCTTCGACGACGAGGTGGTATTCGTCGCTGTCTATATCCCAGCCTTCGGCCAGCTTTCTGGTCAGATACCAGGTGATCTGCGCGCGGGCTACGGTGCGGCCGTGGGCCTTGATGTTCCAGCCGGCGCGCACTGCCGCGTTGGTGCCTTTTTCCATGACGAACCAGCCGAGGTCGATCCTCTCCGCGGCGGTGGCGTAGTCGCAGTAGAACTCGGCATCCTCGGGCACGAAGCCCAATGCCTCGGCAACGCGCTCGCCCGCATCGCGGAACATGACGAGCCAGGTTTTCGCCGCTGCGACCACTTCGTCGGTGACGCCGTGCTGGCCCATGCGGAAGAAGTTCCAGGTCTCGGGCGATTCGTAGGACGAGCAATCGGCCGATTCGTAGATCGAGACGCAATCGACCCGTGCGCAGATGCCGGTGACGGCGGCGGCGATCGAGTTGATCCAGCCGGGGTTGATGCCGGTGATGTAGATCGAGGCGTTGCCGCGTTCGCCCGCCGCCTGCATCCGCTCCTTCACCGCGCCGCGGACCCCGCCCGTATGGAAGAACAGGTTGGTGCTGAGTACGTTGATGCCGTTTTCGAGCAGCTTGACCACTTCGTCCACGTTGCCGGTGAAGGGCGTGTAAACGACCACGTCGGGCCTGGCGGCGATGATTGCGTCGATATCGCCGGTCGCCTTGATCCCGGTGTCCGGCCGCCCGCAGAGCGCGCCCGCATCCTGCCCGACCTTTTCGGGCGAATAGGCAAAAACGCCCACCAGTTCGAGCGCCGGATTGTCGAGCACGCCCCGCATCGCGAGCTTGCCGACCTTGCCGGTGTTCCATTGGGCGACGCGCAGCTTTTCCATTCGACCTCTCCCGTATGCGTTCCTGTGTGATCGGGCACGATTACGGACCGCGGCGGCGGTGCGGTCAACCTTTTCCTGTTCCGGTTCCGGGGGTTCTCAAGCCGCGGCGTAGCGGCGGGCGGTGTCGCGGATCAGGGCGATCATGTTGGGCACGCCCTGGGTGCGATTCGAGGAGAGCTGGTTCTTGAGGTCGAATGGCGTGAGCCGGGCGGCGATGTCGGTATCGGCGATTTCGCCGGCGGGCCGGTCCTGCACGGCCGAGAGCACCAGCGCGACGATGCCCTTGGTGATCGCGGCATTGCTGTCCGCCAGAAAGTGCAGCCGCCCCCCCTTGCCATCATCGGCGTCCAGCCGCGTCGGATAGACCCAGACGCTTGCCGAGCAGCCGCGCACTCTGGTCGCGTCGGTCTTGAGCGCATCGGGCATGGCGTCGAGCTCGCGGCCAAGCTCGATCAGCAGGCGATAACGCTCGTCGCCGTCGAGGAATTCGTACTCTTCGCGGATGTCGTCGAGGCTGCGCATGTGAGGCCATGTAATCGAAGCGAGGCGCGGGACAAGTCCCCGTGCCGCTGCGTTTCCCGATAGATGCATTGCGGCTTTCGCGCTGCTCTGGCATCACCCGTTCCAGGAACAGGGAGGCCGGGGATGATCGGACGACGGGGCGGGGCCTTCGCACTGGTGCTGGCGGCGATGCCGGTTGCGGCGGCATGGGCCGCGCCGACCGCGCAGGAACTCGCCGCTGTGAGCGAGGCGGAACAGCGCGGCGCGGAGATGTTCGCGTATGACCAGGCCGCCTGGCACGCCACCGACCGCTTCCAGGAGGACATCGGCCGGCGCGGCACCAGTATCGATGCGCTGCAAGCACAAGGGCTGGGCGGCTATATCGTCGAGCCGGATGCGGGCGGTGTGCTGCTGACGACTTTCTATGGTCAGCGCGATGGACGGCGATTCGCCATCGCCCGCTACACCGTCAACGGCAGCACGGTAATGGCTGGCGGCTTCGTCGAGGCCGATGGCGACCGGGGCCTGTCGCTGCTTGCCGGGCGCATGATCGACGCGCGAGAGAAGGCAATGGCGGCGAGGCGGGAGCCCAATCACGGGTTGTGCAGCCAGAGCCCCGCCAACTCGCTGGTCCTGCCGCCCCGCCCGGACGGCACGCTGTCGGTCTATATCCTGACTTCGACCGTCACGGCAGATGTCTATCCGGCCGGCGGGCACTATCGCTTCGATTTCGACGCCGGGGGCAAGCTCGTCGGTGAGAGACGCTTTATGAATAGCTGCTTCGACATCGATTCCCGCATGAAGGACGGCAAGCGGCCGGCAGGCGTGTTCGTGACGCATCTGCTCGATCCGCAGCCGACCGAGATCCACGCTTTCGTCAGCCGCAACATCCCGGTCAAACTCTCCGTAGCGACGGTCGGCAACAACGCGATCTGGGATGTGAGCCAGGGCCATATCGCTTATGTTCGGGACATTCCCCGGAAGAACTGACAGCCTGCCGGGCAAAGTGCCGGAACGCACTTGCATTCACGCTGGGTTGCGCCTATTTCGCGGTCATCCCGACATTGTGATGCAAGGTTGGGCCGGTGCCGTCAGGTGCCGGCGCCGAAGTGCTTTGCATCGCCGGCGGGCATCTGGAGCAGCAATGGCGGATATCGCGCGCATTATCGAAGTGGTCGAGCCGGAGGTTGCAGCCCTCGGTTTCGCGCTTGTGCGTGTGAAGTTTTTCCGTGGCGGAGAAATCGGCCCGATCAGCGGCGAGGACGAGGAGTTCACGTTGCAGATCATGGCCGAGCGGCCCGACACCGGCCAGCTCGTGCTCGATGATTGCGCCGCGCTGTCGCGCCGCATTTCCGACCGGATCGACGAGTTGGAGGACAGGGGCGAGGTGCTGATCCGCGATGCCTATCGGCTCGAGGTCAGTTCACCGGGAATCGACCGGCCGCTGACCCGGCTCAAGGATTACATCGCCTGGACGGGGCACGAAGCGAAAGTGCAACTGGCCAATCCCGTTGCGGGCAACCGCAAGTCGTTGCAGGGCGACCTTGCCGGGGTTGAGGGCGATGCCATTCGGCTCGACGACAGGAAATCCGGCCGCGTGTCGTTCACGATGGCCGACGTTCATTCCGCCAGGCTGGTCTTGACCGACCGGCTGATTGCCGCCACGCGCCCGATCGCTGCCGACGGCGCCGACGAGATTTTCGAGGAACAGGAAGACTGACCATGGCCAGTGCGATTTCCGCAAACCGTGCCGAACTGCTCGCGATCGCGACTTCGGTGGCGACCGAGAAGATGATCGACAAGTCGATCGTCATCGAGGCGATGGAAGAGGCGATCCAGAAGTCGGCGCGCAACCGCTATGGCGCCGAGAACGACATCCGCGCCAAGCTCGATCCGCGCACCGGCGACTTGCGCCTGTGGCGCGTCGTCGAAGTGGTCGAGGAGGTCGAGGACTATTTCAAGCAGGTCGATCTCAAGGCGGCGCAGAAGCTCGACGCCAATGCCGGGCTCGGCGATTTCATCGTTGATCCGCTGCCGCCGGTCGACCTTGGCCGCATCGATGCGCAGTCGGCCAAGCAGGTGATCTTCCAGAAGGTCCGAGATGCCGAGCGCGAGCGCCAGTACGAGGAGTTCAAGGATCGCGCGGGCGAGATCATTACCGGCGTGATCAAGTCGGTCGAGTTCGGCCATGTCATCGTCAATCTCGGCCGCGCCGAGGGCGTCATCCGCCGCGACCAGCAGATCCCGCGCGAGGCCGCCCGCGTCGGTGAGCGCGTGCGCGCGCTGATCCTGAAGGTCGAGCGCCAGAACCGCGGCCCGCAGATCTTCCTGTCCCGCGCGCATCCCGAATTCATGAAGAAGCTCTTCGCGCAGGAAGTGCCCGAGATCTATGACGGCGTGATCGAGATCAAGGCCGCCGCCCGCGACCCCGGCAGCCGCGCCAAGATCGGCGTGATCAGCCGCGATTCCAGCATCGATCCGGTCGGTGCCTGCGTCGGCATGAAAGGCAGCCGCGTGCAGGCCGTCGTGCAGGAGATGCAGGGCGAGAAGATCGATATCATCCCCTGGAGCGAGGACACCGCAACCTTCGTGGTCAACGCGCTCCAGCCGGCAACCGTCAGCCGCGTTGTCATCGACGAGGAGGAAAGCCGCATCGAGGTGGTCGTGCCCGACGATCAGTTGTCGCTCGCTATCGGTCGGCGCGGCCAGAACGTCCGGCTCGCTTCGGCGCTGACCAATTCGGCGATCGACATCATGACCGAGGCCGAGGCTTCGGAGAAGCGCCAGAAGGAATTCGCCGAGCGCTCGAAGATGTTCGAGGAAGAACTCGATGTCGACGAGACGCTGTCGCAACTGCTTGTCGCCGAGGGCTTCAGCGAGCTTGAGGAAGTCGCCTATATCGAGATGCCCGAACTCGCCGCGATCGAGGGTTTCGACGAGGAACTGGCCGAGGAACTGCAAAGCCGCGCGGTCGAGGCGCTCGAGCGCCGCGAGGAAGCCTGCCGGCAGGAGCGCCGCGGGCTGGGCGTCGAGGATGCGCTGGCCGAAATGCCGCATCTGACCGAGGCGATGCTGGTCACGCTCGGCAAGGCCGGGATCAGGACGCTCGACGATCTTGCCGATCTCGCCACCGACGAACTGATCGCCAGGAAGCGCCAGGAGCAGCGCCGCCGCGACAATTCGCCGCCGCGCCGCGACAGCAACCGCTCCGAGGACAAGGGCGGCGTGCTGGGCGAATACGGTCTGAGCGAAGAGCAGGGCAACGAGATCATCATGGCCGCGCGCGCCCACTGGTTCGACGATGAACCGGAGAGCGAAGCCGCGGCCACCGTTGGGGAGGCCGCCGATGCGGACTCCTCACAATGAGGGGCTAGGCTCCGACAGGTCTGCGGCCGCGCCGGAAAGGAAATGTATTCTTTCCGGTGAGCACGCATCGCGCGATGCGCTGATCCGGCTGGCGATATCCCCGCCCGGACCGGATGGGTCGCGCCTCGTGCTGCCCGATGCGCTGGCGCGCGCGCCGGGGCGCGGCGCCTGGATCGGCGCGTCGCGCGCGGACCTTGAACATGCGATCGCGAAGGGCAGGCTCAAGGGGGCGATGATGCGCGCTTTCGGCAAGTCCCTCGGGGGTGCGCCGCTGGCCATACCCGACGACCTGGCGGATCGGATCGCAGCCGCCCTGACGCGCGCCTTCACCGATCGGCTGGGGCTGGAAATGCGGGCGGGCAAGCTGCTGGTCGGTTCCGACCGGATCGCCGAGAACGCGCGGATGGGCAATGTCGCCTGGCTCGCCCACGCCGCCGATGCGGCGCAGGACGGGTCGCGCAAGCTAGACCAGGCCTGGCGCGTGGGCGAGGAGGCGGAAGGCAGCGGCCTTCGCGGTGTCACCTTGCCACTGGACCGGGCGGCTTTGTCTGTGGCATTGGGCCGCGACAACGTCGTCCACCTGGCGCTGACCGATAAAGCGGCGGCTGAAAGACTGAACGTTCCGTTGCAGCGTCTGCTCCGTTTCCTCGGCTCTCCGGGGACGGCCTGGGCCGAAGCAACCGGAACGGATGCCGGAACAGATGAAGGCAGGCGACCGGCATGCGATGCCGTGCCGCTTGCCGCGACGACGAATTTGACCGAAGGGCATAAGCAGAGAACATGAGCGACATCGACAACAAACCGACGCTGGGCCGCAAGCCCCTGGGCATCAAGCGCTCGGTGGAAGCGGGCGAGGTCAAGCAGACCTTCAGCCACGGCCGCACCAACAAGGTGGTGGTCGAGGTGAAGCGCCGCAAGCTGATCGGCAAGCCCGGCACGCCCGAGGTCGCTCCCGAGGCACCGTTGCCGCCCCCGCCTGTCCAGCAGGCGCCGAAGCAGCCGCCGCGCCCGGCCAATGTCACGCCGAGCGGCGAGACTCGCCAGGAGCTTCAGGCGCGCCTGCTGCGTGAGGCCGAGGAAGCGCGCATGGCCGCTCTCGAGGCAGCCAGCCGCCGCGAAGGCGAAGAACGCCAGCGCGCCATCGAGGAAGAGCGCCGCCGCATCGAGGCTACCGTTCAGAAGCCCGCCGAGCCCGCGCCGGAACTTGCGCCGGAACCCGCGCCGGTCGTCGAGCCGGCAGCACCCGAGGCCGCGGCGGCGGAGCCCGCGCCCGCGTCCCAGGCCGTTCCCGCGCCGGCCGCCGAGCCTCCGGCCGCAGTAGCCGAGCCTGCTGCACCGGCCGCACCCGCGGCGGCGCCCGCTGCTGCACCTGCGGCCACGACTGCCGCGCCGGCGCCGCGGCGCTTCACCCCGGTCGTGCCGCCCAAACGGCCCGAGCCTGCGGCCAAGAAGCCCGTGCATACGCGCGACAAGACTGCCGGCGACCGCCGCCAGTCGGGCAAGCTGACCGTCAGCCGCGCGCTCAACGAGGACGAGGGCGCCCGTGCCCGCAGCCTCGCCGCGCTCAAGCGCGCCCGCGAGAAGGAACGCCGCGCCCACTTCGCCGGCCAGTCGCAGCCGCGCGAGAAGCAGGTGCGCGATGTCGTCGTGCCCGAGGCGATCACCGTGCAGGAACTCGCCAACCGCATGGCCGAGAAGGGCGCCGATCTGGTGAAGGCGCTGTTCAAGCTGGGCATGATGGTCACTGTCAACCAGACGATCGATCAGGACACCGCCGAGCTGCTGGTCGAGGAATTCGGCCACAACATCACGCGCGTTTCGGAAAGCGATGTCGACATCGACACGGCTACCGATGTCGATGCGCTCGAGACGCTGAAAGCGCGCGCGCCGGTGGTCACGATCATGGGCCACGTCGATCACGGCAAGACCAGCCTGCTCGACGCGCTGCGCGGAACCGACGTGGTGCGCGGCGAGGCCGGGGGCATCACCCAGCACATCGGCGCCTACCAGATCAGGACGAAGGGCGGCGATCACATCACTTTCCTCGACACGCCGGGCCACGAGGCTTTCACCGAGATGCGCGCGCGCGGCGCCAATGTCACCGACATCGTCGTGCTGGTGGTGGCGGCCGACGACGGGCTGATGCCGCAGACCGTGGAGGCGATCAACCACACCAAGGCGGCCGGCGTGCCGATGATCGTGGCGATCACCAAGGTCGACAAGCACGAGGCCAATCCGCAGCGCATCCGCGAGCGTCTGCTCGAACATGAGATCGTCGTCGAGGAGATGTCGGGCGATGTTCAGGATGTCGAGGTTTCGGCCAGGACCGGCCAGGGGCTCGACGAACTGATCGACAAGATCCTGCTCCAGTCAGAACTGATGGAACTGAAGGCCAATCCCGACCGTGCCGCCGAGGCGACGGTGATCGAGGCCAAGCTCGACAAGGGCAAAGGCCCGCTGGCGACGGTTCTGGTCAACCGCGGCACGTTGAAAGTCGGCGACATCCTGGTCGTCGGCACCCAGTCGGGCCGCGTGCGCGCGATGCACGACGACAAGGGGCGCCAGATCAAGGAAGCGCCGCCCTCGCTGCCGGTGGAAGTGCTCGGTCTCGGCGGCGTGCCGATGGCGGGCGATACGCTGACCGTTGTTGACAGCGAGGCGCGTGCCCGCGAAGTCGCCGCCTATCGCCAGGAACAGGCCACCGCCAGGCGCACGGCGATGGCGCCGGCCAGCCTCGACACGATGTTCTCCGCGCTGGCCGCCAAGCAGAACGTCATCGAATATCCGGTGGTGGTGAAGGCGGACGTTCAGGGCACGACCGAGGCGATCGTCAACGCGCTGCACAAGATCTCGAACGACGAGATCAAGGTGAAGATCCTGCATTCGGGCGTCGGCGCGATCACCGAGAGCGACGTGACTCTGGCCCAGGCCGCGGGTGCGCCGATCGTCGGCTTCAACGTGCGCCCCAATGCCAAGGCGCGCGAGATGATCGAGCGTTTCAAGGTGCGGATGAAGTATTTCGACGTGATCTACCAGTTGACCGAGGATGTCGCCAGGGAAATGGCCGGCATCTGGGGGCCGGAGCGGATCGAAACCGTGGTCGGCCGCGCCGAGATCAAGGAGATCTTCCCGGCCGGCAAGAAGGACAAGGCGGCGGGCCTGCTCGTCACCGACGGCTATATCCGCAAGGGCCTCTACGCCCGCGTCACGCGCGACGATGTCATCGTCTCGAAGACGACGATCGCCTCGCTGCGGCGCTTCAAGGACGACGTTGCCGAAGTGCGCGCCGGCCTCGAATGCGGCGTGGTGCTTCAGGATACGAACGACATCAAGCCGGGCGATATCCTCGAGACTTTCGATGTCGAGATGCGCGAAAGGACGCTGTAGGGTGCGAACGGCCTAGATGGGTTATCAACCAAGTTCAGGAACCAGGTTTCTTGTAATCCTGGGTTTGGCTGCCATCTTTGCGTTCGTGTTTGCACTTCCGGTATTCATCTTTCTGGTAGCCAGAAACTAATGCCCCGCCAGCAATCCACTCCCGAAACCCGCAGCGTCCGGCTTCTCAAGGTCGGCGAGCAGGTGCGCCATGTGCTGTCCGAACTGCTCATGCGCCAGCAGGTGCATGACGACGTGTTGAGCGCGCACAGCGTTTCGGTCACCGAAGTGCGCATGTCGCCCGACCTGCGCCACGCCAGCGTCTATGTGAAGCCATTGCTCGGCGCCGACGAGGATGCGGTGATCAGGGCGCTGCGCACCAACACCGCTTTCTTCCAGCGCGAGGTGGCGCAGCGGCTGAAGCTCAAGTTCGCGGCCAGGATCAAGTTCCTGCCCGACGAGAGCTTCGACGAGGCCGGGCGCATCGATGCGCTGCTCGCCGATCCGCGTGTGGCGCGGGATCTGGATCGGGACGCATGAGCGGAACCTTGATGCAGGCCGCGGCGCTGATCGTGCCGCTGGTGCTGGCGATCGTCTTCCACGAGGTCGCGCACGGCTGGGCGGCGCGCGCGCTCGGCGATCCGACCGCGCATGAGATGAAG
>JAITWR010000170.1 GCA_031285165.1 Novosphingobium sp. | reverse complement strand
AAATTGATCTTCGGTGCGAGCCGTGAAAGGCCCGAACAGCTTTCCAATGATGAGACTGCCGCTTTCACTGGCGGTGGGCGATGCCGATCAATGCGGCGCCGAGGTCATCGGCGCCGCGTGTGCCGGGCTTCAGGCCATAGCCGGCCTGCATGTCTTCCTCGACACGCAGGGTGATCGACGTATCGCGTATGCAGGTGCGATGCCTGATCTTCCATGCGCCCCCGATGCGCGCGAAACGGTCGACAAAGCGGCCGGCCAACTGGTTGAGCTTGGCCACACCATCGATCGGTTTCAGACGCATGAAGCCGAGAAAGAACGTCTCCGCTCCGGCACTGTCCCCGTCCACGGTGATTAGCGATTGGCCGAGGACATGCCAGACCGCCTCCGTTCGTTCGCGAATGTTCGCGGTCATTCTGACCGCGTAGTCCGGGCCGGATGCCTGCACCAGACCGTGATCGTCGAAAGAATCCGCACCGGCATAGACACTCGCCATAAGCTTGGCGTCACCCCGGTCGCAGGCATGGCAATAGAGCGCCAGAACCTTGCGGATTTCATGATGATCGATCATTTCCCGGACACGCAAATCCACGGCATTCTCCTTCCTGGCGAGGCTCTGGACGGGAAGCGTCAGGCGGCCGGCGGGTAAGACAGAACGCTGCGCGCCAGCGCGAGGCGTCCGCCGGCAAGCTGGTCGTAAACGTGCGCCCGCTTCATGAACCAGTGGATGTCGCATTCCGCCTGGAAGCCGATACCTCCGTGCATCTGAATGCCGGCACGCCCGTTTTCATGTGCGGCCTCGGCGGCAAGGAGCAGGGCGCTGTCGGTCTGGAGGGCCGCGTCCGGTGCCTCTGCAATGGTCTTCAGGCAGGCTACATTCGTTTGATACCAGGCAAGGCGGGTCCGCACCCCCATGTCCGCACAGCGATGTTTCACCGCCTGGAACGCGCCGATCGGGCTGCCGAACTGTTCCCGAATCTTCGCGTATGCCACCGTGAGATCGCAGGCATGATCGGCCAGGCCGACCAGCGCGGCTGCGATCAGGACACGGGCGCGGGCGAGGAGAGGCGATTGCCGGGCGGGAATCCAGTGAATCGCCTTGTCGAGCGCGAGCGTGCCGGAATGAAGAGTCAGGGAATCGTCCATGGCTTCCTCGGGCCGCCAGCCGCTCAGGGCGGCCGCAGGGAACAGGCCGATGCCGGCATCGGTCCAGGCAACGATCCTGCCTCCTTCCTGCCAGTCGAACAGGTATGCCGGCGCCATGCCGCGCGCATCGGGATGGAGCAGGGCCAGCCCGACGGCGGCTTCGCCCGATGTCGCTTCCACCGCCCGTGCCGGATCGCCGGCGGCGCTGCATATGTGGCCTGCCAGGACGATGGCCAGTGTCGACGGGCTGACGACATAACGGCCGAATTCGCGCTGGATGAGCATTTCTTCGACCAGGCCGAGGCCCGCCCCGCCGCACTCTTCGGAAAGCCCGACGGCGAACCAGCCGAGTTCCGCCATGTTGCGGCGAATGGCCTGCCAGTCGGCCTGCACCGCTTTGGGGCGCAAGCGCTCCAGCGGCATTTCGGCGGACAGGAACGCGCGCACGGATTCCGTGATCATCGCCTCGTCATCGTTCAGGAGAATGTTCCACATGAGATGTATCCTTTGCAGCGATTCAGCGCGGCAGGCCAAGCAGGCGCTCGCCGATCACATTGCGCAGGATTTCGGCTGTCCCGCCGGCGAGAGTGGCGCAGAACGAGTTGAGGTAAGTCGCTACCCAGTGCGGTGACATGGTGCGGCCAAGGCCCGCGGGGCCGGCTATGTCCATGGCCAGGCGGCCCAGGGCCTGAAGCGTTTCACCGAACGGCAGGTGCAGGAATGAAGTCTCCGCGCCAAGGTCGACGCCGGCTTCCGACGATGCGACCAGAAGGTACATCATGGCCCGCAGCGATTCGATGCGCGCGCGCAGTTCTCCGAGCCGCACGGCGATGGCACCGTCCTCGACCGGCGCCGGGCCTCCCCACGGCGGGCTTTGCCGCGCCAGTGCGATGAGATCATCGATCAGCACGATCATTTCGCAAATGCCCCCGAACGTGGCCGGTCCCCGCTCGAACCCGAAAGTGGTCATCGTGACCGACCAGCCCCCGTCGATTGCGCCCACGACATTGGACAGCGGGATACGGACGCTATCGTAGAAAACCTCGCAATTATGGTAATGGCCGTCCAGCGCCTTGATCGGCCGGATGTCGATGCCCGGTGTGCGCATGTCGCAGATGATCCAGGTCAGGCCGCGGTGACGCGAATCCGGGGCGCCGGTTCGCACCAGAAGCTCCTGATAATCGGAAAGGTGCGCATTGGTGGTCCAGATTTTCTGCCCGTTGACCACCAGATGATCGCCATCGATTTCCCCCCTGGTTCGCAGGGAAGCGAGGTCTGAACCGGCATTCGGCTCGGAGAAACCCTGGCACCACGATTTTTCGCCGCGCAGGATCTGCGGCAGATGGAAGGCTTTCTGTTCCTCTGTTCCCCGCGCAATCAGAGTGGGGCCGGCGTGATTGAGCGACAGCCAGAAGCTGTCATGCACCACCGGGCAGCGGGCACGGACATATTCCTCGCACCAGATCAATTGCTGCGAAGGCAGAAGTCCGCGCCCGCCGTATTCCTCCGGCCAGGAAATACCGGCCCAGCCGCCTTTGAACTGCGTGTGCTGCCAGGCGCGGTCGAATGCGATCTGGCCCTGGAAATCATGCGGGCGGTCTTCCTTCGGCTTGTTGGCGTGAAGCCATTCGCGCACTTCCTCGCGAAAGAATTTCAGCCCGGCAGTTTCGGCGCATTGCATGGTCTGGTCCTTGAGGTATCGCGCGATCCGCGCGGATTTTCGTCCGGTTCTGGTTCGGTCTATTCCTCGAATTCGAAGATCACGCCGAGATTCGCCTCGGCGGGGATCGCAATCGTCCCGGCTTTGCCGCCCGGAATCGCAGCCAGGCCGCGATCCGACAGATATCGTGCGGCCCGGTCGATATTCTTGACGCCGAAAACGGCAGTGCGCACGCCGTCGCCGTAACGGTAAAGATGCCGTGCCAGCACGCCATCGCCGGTCGGTGTCTGAAGCTCGACGATGATGTCGGCAATGCGCAGCCCGATTGCCCTGCCGGCAATCAGCGGCCGGTCTTCCTCATAGATCGGTTCGGCCGCCAGAAACCCTTGCAGGAAAGCGCTGGCCGCATCGATATCGGCGACTGCGTGGGTATAGCCTTTCTGGCCGGTGTGGCCGAACGGGTGAGATGCCCACGCCTCCACCGGCTTGATCCTGCCTCCCAGGGCGGGCCAGTTCCAGGTGTGAAAGTCATCGTGGTAGAATTCGTATGATACGCCGAAGCCGTCCTCGGGGTGCGTATGCAAGGCATAGCCGGGGTTCCCGGCCAAGTCTTTTTCGTAGCGGCTTTCGCGCACGATGCGCATGTTGCGCTCCGCTACGGCCTGAACCACGATGTCCATGTCCGCCTGGTACTCGACGCCGACGAAATGGGGGCCATAACGGGCGGTGAGCAGCCAGACGCCCGGAACGAAGGCTTCGAACAAGGCGCCGCCGATCGCGAACAGGAATGCGTGATATGCGGCCCCGGGCACGTCGGCGACCGGTTCGGCGTCGAATGTATCCTGCATGTGCTGCAAGCCCCTTGCTGCGTTTTCCAGCACCAGGTTCATGTGGTTCAGCCGGCGGGGCCGGATGGTTGTCGCCAATATGGTCTCCTGTGTATCGGTGCATATGATCCGGCCGCGGCCTTCGGGCATGTGGATTCAGGGCAGCTTCACTGCCGGATCGGGAGGCCAGTCCATGTCGTATTCGGGCGCCCGCTTTTCGGCGAAAGCCCTGAGGCCCTCGGCGACATCGCCCGATGAGAACACGCGGCCGACAACATGCCTGTAGTAATCGTGGTGTTCATCGAGCGAGCGATTGCGCCAGTGGCGGATAACCTGCTTGGTGCCCCACAATGCGGACTGGGAGAAACGGCTCATGCGTTCGGCGCGGGCCATGGCGGCTTCCAGCAATTCGCCCTTGTCGAGAACCTGTTGCACAAGCCCCAGCCGGCAGGCATCCTGTGCCGCCAGCCGGCTGCCGGTCAGCATGAGATCCATGACGGCCCCGATGGGCATCAGGCGCGGCAGGGTGACTGCGGCCACTCCGGCCAGAAACCCCCGTTCCACTTCGGGCAGGCCGAACCAGGCCGTATCGGCAGCAAGCCGGATATCGGCGCAGATCGCCAGTTCCAGCCCGGCCCCGACAGCCAGACCGTTGATGGCCGCGATGACCGGCTTCTCGCATCTGCCGATGCCCATCATATCCTGGTCTGGGGCCGTCGGCAGCCGGATGCCTGCATCGGCCACGTCGCGGACCTCAAGAAGATCCGCGCCCGAACAGAACGCCTTTTCGCCCGCGCCAGTGATGATCAGGACGCGCTGGTCCTTGTCCCGGCCGAATTCCTGAACGGCCGATTCCAGATCCGCCGCAAGCTGCATCGTCAGGGCATTATGGCGTTCCGGCCGGTTGAGCGTGAACAGGGTCACGCGGCCATGGCGGTCAATTTTCAGGTCATCGGCCATGAAGCCATCTCCCGATCTGGTGTGCTGTAGGTTGCATTCGATGTTACCCGGCGGCTTCGAGCAGGCAGCGCAGGGCCGCCCGATCGACTTTCATCATGTTGGTGTAGGGCAGTTGCTCAACGAAACGCCAGACAGCCGGAATATGCGTCGATGCAAGATGCTGCCGCAGGTGGCTTTCCAGTTGTTCGACCGTGGGCGCGGGCTGACGCGGGGCCAGTTCGACCACTGCACCGGGAACCTGGCCGAGCCGCCGGTCGGGAATGCCGGCCACCGCCGCTGCCGCAACCGCGGGGTGCAATTGCAGGACGCGTTCGATGTCATCAGGCAGCAGCTTGAAACCGCCGCGATTGATCGCGCCGTCGGCACGCCCCTTGATGAACAGGAAGCCATCTCCGTCGATGACGGCCTGATCGGATGTGCGTATCCAGTGGTCCCCCATGCGCGGCGCCTGGACTTCCAGCAGGCCCTCGGTGCCGGGAGGGAGCCCG
>JAITWR010000169.1 GCA_031285165.1 Novosphingobium sp. | reverse complement strand
CACCGTGCGCCGCGCTTGACGTGTCTCGACTTCGCTCGACACGAACGGGGTGGGATTTTTCGATGGCGGGTTTAGTGCTGTGATTCAGGAAATCGCCTTCTATCTGTTCGCCGTGATGGTGATCGCTTCGGGTGCCATCACCATCCTGGCGCGCAATCCCGTGCATTCGGTCCTCTGGCTGATTTTGGCGTTCTTCAACGCTGCGGGGCTCATGGTCCTGGTCGGTGCCGAGTTTATCGCGATGCTGCTCGTCATCGTTTACGTCGGCGCGGTGGCGGTGCTGTTCCTGTTCGTCGTGATGATGCTCGACATCGATTTCGCCGAGCTGCGCGCGGGCTTCGTCCGCAACTTTCCGCTGGGCATGTTGATCGCACTGGTCCTGCTGGCCGAAATCGTCCTGGGCCTTGGCGCCTATCGCGCAGGCGCGCTGCACCTCGGCACGCCGGACGGCCTGGCTGCGACGCCGGCGGGCATGAGCAATATCCAGGCGATCGGCGCGCTGCTTTACGGCCGCTACCTGTTTCTGTTCGAAGCCGCGGGCATCATCCTGCTGGTCGCCATGATCGGCGCGATCGTGCTGACGCATCGCCAGCGCGGCGATGTGCGCGGCCAGAATATTGCGCGCCAGATCGCCCGCCGGCCGGAAGATGCGACTGTCAATGTCCGGCCCGAAGTGGGCAAGGGGGTGACGCTGTGATGAGCAACCCCGCCACACCCACGTCCGTCATCCTGAACCTGTTTCAGGATCCATCCCCCGGTTTGCGCCCGAGCGGGCAGGATGAGGGCAGCGGTGCCGCCGCTCGTGGACAGCCGGGCTTCGCGTGTGCGGCACGATGGACCCTGAAACAGGTTCAGGGTGACGGTGATGGTAAAGACATGAGGGGGGTGACGCTGTGATCGGCATCGAACACTTTGTCGTCGTCAGCTCGATCCTCTTCGTGCTCGGCGTGCTCGGCATCTTCCTCAACCGCAAGAACGTCATCGTCATCCTGATGGCGATCGAACTGATCCTGCTGGCGGTGAACATCAACCTCGTCGCTTTCAGTGCCTTTCTCCACGACCTCACCGGCCAGATCTTCGCCATGTTCGTGCTGACCGTGGCCGCGGGCGAGGCGGCGATCGGCCTGGCGATCCTGGTCATCTACTTCCGCGGGCGCGGCACGATCGCGGTCGACGATATCAACCGGATGAAGGGATAAGGCGTGCAATCGATCCACTTCATCGTTTTCCTGCCGTTGCTGGCTGCCGTGGCCGGCGGTCTCGGCAACCGCATGCTGGGCAATACCGCCGTCAAGGTGCTGACCACCGGCGCGCTGTTCATTGCCTGCGCGCTGTCCTGGCCGATCTTCATCGGTTTTCTCGGCGGCAGCGCGGAGGAACATGTCGCGCCGGTGCTGCACTGGGTGCGGTCGGGCGCGCTGACTTTCGACTGGGCGCTGCGTGTCGACGCGCTGACCGCGGTTATGCTGGTGGTGGTCACCACCGTCTCGGCGCTCGTCCACCTCTATAGCTGGGGCTATATGGAGGAGGATCCCGATCAGCCGCGGTTCTTTGCCTATCTCTCGCTGTTCACTTTCGCCATGCTGATGCTGGTGACGGCCGACAACCTCGTGCAGATGTTCTTCGGCTGGGAAGGGGTCGGCCTCGCCTCGTATCTCCTGATCGGATTCTGGTTCAGGAAGCCTTCGGCCAATGCCGCAGCGATCAAGGCTTTCGTAGTCAACCGTGTCGGCGACCTCGGCTTCATGCTGGGCATTTTCGGCACTTTCCTGGTGTTCGGCACCGTCTCCATCCCCGAGATCCTGCACGCAGCGCCGGGCATGGCCAATTCCACGATCGGTTTTCTCGGCCAGCGCTTCGATACGATGACGGTGCTGTGCGTGCTCCTGTTCATCGGCGCGATGGGCAAGTCGGCGCAGCTCGGCCTGCACACCTGGCTGCCCGACGCGATGGAAGGCCCGACCCCGGTTTCGGCGCTGATTCACGCGGCGACGATGGTAACCGCCGGTGTCTTCATGGTCTGCCGCCTTTCGCCGATGTTCCAGACGAGCCCGACCGCGCTCGGCTTTGTCACTTTCATCGGCGCCGCGACCTGCTTCTTCGCTGCCACCGTCGGCACGACGCAGTGGGACATCAAGCGCGTCATCGCCTATTCGACCTGCTCGCAGCTCGGCTATATGTTCTTCGCCGCGGGCGTCGGCGCTTATGGCGCGGCGATGTTCCACCTGTTCACCCATGCCTTCTTCAAGGCCCTGCTGTTCCTCGGCGCGGGCTCGGTCATCCACGCGATGCACCACGAACAGGACATGCGCCATTACGGCAACCTGCGTAAGCGCATCCCGATCACCTTCTGGGTGATGACGGCGGGCACGCTGGCCATCACCGGCGTCGGCATCGAAGGGCTGTTCGGCTTCGCCGGCTTCTATTCGAAGGATGCGATCCTCGAAGCGGCCTGGGCCAGCGGCGCGCCGCTCGGCGGCTTCGCCTTCTGGGCCGGTATCGTCGCCGCGCTGCTGACCAGCTTCTATAGCTGGCGCCTGATCTTCCTGACTTTCTTCGGCAAGGAGCGCTGGGCCGGTTCGGAGCATATCCGGCACGCAGCGCACGGCGATCACCACGAGCATTCGGACGCGGAAGACGGGCACGCACATGACGCCGGACACGGGCAGGGCACTGCCGGCTATCACCCGCATGAATCGCCCTGGCCGATGCTGCTGCCGATCCTGCTGCTGGCTGTCGGCGCGGTTTTCGCCGGCTTCGTCTTCCACGGCTATTTCGTCGGCGCGGAAGAAGGCGGCGCATTCTGGAAAGGCAGCATCTTCTTCGACGAGCACCTGATGCACGCGATGCACGGTGTGCCGGAAGCGGTGAAGCTGGCGCCCACGATCGTCATGCTGACCGGCCTGTTCATCGCCTGGTACGCCTATCTGCGCAATCCACGGTTCCCGGCGCAGTTCGCCGAGCAGTTCGGGCTGGTTTACAAGTTCCTCTACAACAAGTGGTACTTCGACGAGCTTTACAACTTCCTGTTCGTCCGTCCGGCCTTCTGGCTCGGCCGGCAGTTCTGGAAGATCGGTGATATCGGCATCATCGACCGCTTCGGCCCGAACGGCGCTGCCTGGGTCGTGGCCCGGGGCGCGACTTACGCGCGCAAGGTGCAGTCCGGCTACCTTTACAGCTATGCGCTGGTGATGCTGCTCGGGCTGGTGGGAGCAATAAGCTGGGCGATTGCAGGATTTGGGGCGGGCTAAGAGACAATGAACGGTTTTCCCATTCTCTCCCTGATGCTGCTGGTGCCGCTGGCCGGCGCCGTCGTCTGCCTGCTTGCCGGCGCGCGGCAAGCGCGCATGATCGCGCTGGCGGCAACGCTGATCGACTTCGTTCTCGGCGTGCTGCTCTGGGTGAACTACGACATCGGCGGCGCGCAGTGGCAGTTCACCGAGCGCGTGCCGCTTTTCGCCGGCTTCAGTTGGGCGCTGGGCATCGACGGCATCGCGCTGATGCTGATCATGCTCTCGGTCTTCCTCATGCCGATCTGCATCGGCGCGAGCTGGCGCTCGATCGAAAAGCGCGTCGGCGAGTACATGGCCGCTTTCCTGCTGATGGAAACGCTGATGATCGGCGTCTTCGCGGCGCAGGATCTGTTCCTGTTCTACATCTTCTTCGAAGCCGGCCTGATCCCGATGTACCTGATCATCGGCGTCTGGGGCGGACAGGATCGCATCTACGCCTCGTACAAGTTCTTCCTCTACACGCTGCTCGGCTCGGTGCTGATGCTGGTCGCGATGCTGTGGATGGCGAATGCGGCGGGGACGACCGACATCCCGACACTGATGGCCTATGATTTCGATTCCAGGGTCCAGACCTGGCTGTGGCTGGCCTTCTTCGCCAGCTTCGCGGTGAAAATGCCGATGTGGCCGGTCCATACCTGGCTGCCCGACGCGCACGTCCAGGCGCCGACCGCGGGTTCGGTCATCCTGGCCGGCGTGCTGCTGAAAATGGGCGGCTACGGTTTCATCCGCTTCTCGCTGCCGATGTTCCCCGAAGCCTCGGCCCAGTTCGCCTGGCTGGTCTTCGGCCTGTCGATGGTGGCGGTGGTCTATACCTCGCTGGTCGCGCTGGTGCAGCACGACATGAAGAAGCTGATCGCCTATTCCTCGGTCGCGCACATGGCGATCGTCACGGTCGGCCTGTTCGCCTTCAACACACAGGGCCTCGAAGGCTCGATGATCGTGATGTTGAGCCACGGCCTCGTCTCGGGCGCGCTGTTCCTCAGTGTCGGCGTGATCTACGACCGGCTGCATACGCGGGAGATCGACCGTTATGGCGGGCTTTCGATCAACATGCCGTATTATGCGCTGTTTTTTCTGCTGTTCACCATGGCCTCGATCGGCCTGCCGGGGACGAGCGGCTTCGTCGGCGAGTTCCTGAGCCTTGCCGGCATCTATCAGGTTTCGACCTGGGTGACGCTGATCTGCACGACCGGCATCATCCTCGGTGCCGCCTACATGCTCTATCTCTATCGCCGCGTTGCCTTCGGCGAGCAGAAGCACGCTGATGCCGCCGCCATGCCCGATCTCGACTGGCGCGAGTGGGCGATGATGGTGCCGATCGCCGCAGCGGTGCTGTGGATGGGCGTCTATCCCGAAAGCTTTCTTGCGCCGATGCGCCAGGATATCGCCGCGCTCGACGCGCGTATCGCCCGGGCCAGGCCCGTTGGCGATTCCCAGGTCCGGCCCGGCAAGTCCGGCGCTGCCGTTCAGGTTTCCGCTACTGCGCATGAGGGGGCGCACTGATGGATTTGTCCACCTCGCTGCGCCTCGTCGCGCCCGAAGAATTGATGAGCTTCGTCAGCCTCGTGCTGCTGCTGGCCTGCGCCTGGGGCGGAGACAGGGCGAGCCGCGTGATCAGTGCGGCTGCGGCGGTGACGCTGCTGGCTTGCGCCGCTCTCGTCGCGCCCACGCTCGGCAGCGGCGTGACGGGGCCGGATGGCGCGGCTTTCTCCGGCCTGTTCAGCGCCGATGCCTTTGCGGCTTTCGCCAAGATACTGATCTATCTCGGCGCGGCCGTTGCGGTGGTCGTCGCTCCCGCTTTCTTCGAGCGGCTGCACGCGATGCGCCCCGAATATCCGCTGCTGATTCTGCTGGCCGCGCTCGGCGGGAGCATCATGGTTTCGGCAAGCAACCTGATCACGCTTTACATCGGGCTCGAACTCAACTCGCTGGCTTCCTACGTCCTCGCCGCTTTCCTGCGGAACGATGAGCGTTCGGCCGAAGCGGGCCTGAAGTATTTCGTGCTGGGGGCGCTGGCCAGCGGCATCCTGCTGTTCGGCATGAGCCTGACTTACGGCTTCGCGGGATCGACCAGCTTCGCAGGCATCCGCGCGGCGGTGGACTCGGGCCTGTCGGCCGGCGCGACGTTCGGCGCGGTTTTCGTGCTTGCCGGCCTCGCCTTCAAGATCGCAGCGGTGCCGTTCCATATGTGGACGCCCGACGTTTACGAAGGCGCGCCGACGCCGGTGACGACGTTCTTCGCCACTGCGCCCAAAGTCGCCGCCATGGCGCTTTTGATGCGTGTCGCGCTTGAGGCATTCGGCACGCAGGCCGCCGTCTGGCGCGAAATCGTCATCTTCGCCGCGCTGGCCTCGATCGTATGGGGCGCGTTCGGTGCCATCGGACAGGCGAATCTCAAGCGGCTGATGGCCTATTCGTCGATCAACAACGTCGGCTTCATCCTGATCGGCCTTGCCTGCGCAACGCCGCAGGGTGCCTCGGCAATGCTGGTCTATCTGGCGATCTACCTCGTCATGGTGCTGGCGGGCTTCGTTGGCATCCTGATGCTCAGAGATGGCGAGGGCGAACAGGTCGAGGCGATCGCCGACATCTCCGGTCTGTCGCGCACGCGGCCCGGCATCGCGGCGGCGCTCGCCATGGTCATGTTCAGCCTTGCCGGCATCCCGCCGCTGTTCGGTTTCTGGGGCAAGTTCGTCGTATTTCAGGCAGCGGTGCAGGCGGGGCTCGTGCCGCTGGCCGCGATCGGTATCGCCGCCTCGGTGATCGGTGCGTTCTATTATATCAAGATCGTCAAGGTGATGTATTTCGACGAACCGGCGAACAGGGTGACGGGCCGCAGCGATTGGGTCCACAGCGTGTTGCTGACGGTAACGGCGGTGTTCATCTCACCTTTCGGTTACCTGCTGACGAAGTGGCTCGGCGCTCTGGCCGATACGGCAGCGGCCGCGCTGTTCCACGTGGTGTGAGCAAGACCTATCCGCTCGAGCGGAGTGGCGCGATGTGATCGAGTACCTGGCACAAACCGGCTCAACCAATGCCGATCTCGCCGCGCGGCTGCGGGCAGGCGGCTTCGTGCCCGAGGGGCATTGGCTGGTGGCCGATCGCCAGACCGCGGGACGCGGCCGGCAGGGGCGCGAGTGGTTCGACGGCGCGGGCAATTTCATGGGTTCGACCGTGGTACACCAGCGCTTCGGCGATCCCGCAGCCGCGACGCTGGCGCTAGTGGCGGGGCTCGCCGTGCATGAGGCGGTGGCCGCGCGGCTGCCTGCCGGGGTCGAGGCACGGCTCAAGTGGCCCAACGACGTGCTGGTCGGCACGGCCAAGCTGGCCGGCATTCTGCTGGAACGCGCGGCGGACAGCGTAGTCATCGGCATCGGCGTCAACCTTGCCTCGGCGCCGTCGCTGGCCGATCGGCAAGCGGTGTCGCTCGCCGGGTTCGGGGCAGTGCCCGATCGTGACGCTTTCGCGGCCGATCTCGTGCGGCTGTTCGATAGCGAACTCGACCGTTGGCGCAGCTTCGGCACCGGGCCCATCGTCAAGCGCTGGCTTGCCGCGGCGCACCCTCCGGGCACGCCGCTCGTCGCGGGAGAGCCGGGCGAGGTGCCCGTCAAGGGCAGGTTTGTCGGGCTGGCCGAGGATGGTGCGCTGCAACTGCGCTTGGCCGACGGCACGCTCCGTGTCATCCATGCCGGCGAGGTTCGCCTCGACACGCAGCAACCTTGAGGAGCCTGCCATGTTGCTCGCCGTCGATGTCGGAAATACCAATGTGGTCTTCGCCCTGTTCGACTTCGGCGGCGGGGGAAAGCCTGCGATCAGGGCGCGCTGGCGCATCGCCACCGATGCGCGGCGGACGGCCGACGAATATGCAGTCTGGCTGATGCAGTTGCTTGCGATCGAGGGCCTCGCGCGGGAGGATATCACCCGGCTGATCATCTCGACAGTCGTGCCGCGCGCGCTGCACAATCTCGAAGTCCTGGCCAGCAAGTATTTCGGCGTCGAGCCACTGATCGCCGGCGTGGGCGCCGCGGGCTATGCTATCGATATCGATGTGGATCAGCCGAGTTCGCTGGGGGCCGACCGTGCGGTCAACGCCATCGCTGCCCATGCCAAATATCCGGGCGATCTCATCGTCGTCGATTTCGGCACTGCGACGACGTTCGATGTGATCGACTTCAACGGCGCCTACAAGGGCGGGATCATCACGACCGGCATCAATCTCTCGCTCGATGCCCTGGTCGGGAACACGGCGATGCTGCCGCGCATTGCGATCCGGCTGCCCGCAAGCGACAGCGTGATCGGCACCAACACCGAGGACCAGATGCTGATCGGCGTATTCTGGGGCTACGTTGCGATGATGGAAGGGCTGATTGCCCGGATACGCGAACAGATCGGCCGGCCGGCGAAAGTCATCGCCACCGGCGGCTTGGCCGTGCTGTTCGACGAGGCGACGGACATTTTCGATGCCGTCGATGCCGAACTGACGCTGGACGGCCTCGCCCTACTGGCTGAAAGGGCCGCAAAGACGTGAAACCCGGTAACGAACTGATTTTCTGCGCGCTCGGCGGTTCGGGCGAGATCGGCATGAATGTCAATCTCTATGGCTGCGACGGCAAATGGCTGATGGTCGATCTGGGCATGACTTTCAGCGGCCCGGAATACCCCGGTGTCGAACTGGTCTTCGCCGATCTCGAATTCATCGAACAGCGCCGCGCGGACCTTGCCGGCATCGTTCTCACCCATGCGCACGAGGACCATATCGGCGCCGTGCCTTATTTCGCCGAGGAACTCGGCGTTCCCTTCTATGCGACGCCGTTCACCGCCAGGCTGGTCATGGCCAAGCTCGAGGAAGCGGGGCTGTCCGGCAAAGTGGACCTGCGCGTCATCGACCACCTCGAACCGTTCGATCTGGCGCATTTCACGCTGCAATATGTCCCGCTGGCCCATTCGATCGCCGAGGGCAATGCACTGCTGATCGATACGCCCTATGGCCGGATATTCCACACCGGCGACTGGAAGCTCGATGACGAGCCGCAGATCGGCCGGCCGACAACCGCCGAGGAGCTTTGCGAGATCGGCGACGGCGGCGTGCTGGCGCTGGTCTGCGATTCGACCAATGTGTTCAATCCCGAAAGCTCGGGTTCCGAAGGCGAGGTCTATCGCGGGCTGCTGGAAGAAGTGGCGCGGCATCGCGGGCGTCGCATCGTGGTGACGACTTTCGCGTCCAATGTCGCCCGGCTGCAAACCTTGGGCGAAGTGGCCCGGGCCACGGGCCGCAAGCTCTGCATCGCCGGCCGCTCGCTCGACCGCATCATCGCGAACGGCAAGGCCAGCGGCTATCTCGAGCATCTGCCCGAGCCCGTCGATTTCGACACCGCGATGCGTCTGCCGCGCGGTGAAGTGCTGATCGTCGCCACCGGCGGCCAGGGCGAACCGCGCGCGGCGCTGTCGCGGATCGCCGAGGGCGCCCATCCGATCGGGCTGGAAGCGGGCGATGTCGTGCTGTTTTCCAGCCGCCAGATCCCGGGCAACGAGCTGGCCATCGGCCGCATCCAGAACCGGCTTGCGGACCGCGACATCGAGCTTGTCACCGACCGTCAGAGCCCGATTCACGTTTCCGGCCATCCTGGGCGGCCCGAACTGCAAGCCCTCTATGGCTGGCTGCGGCCGAAGATACTCGTGCCGGTGCATGGTGAGATCCGCCACATGCGCGAGCAGGCCCGGCTCGGCCGCGCATCCGGCATCGCCAGGGCCGTCGTGCAGAAGAACGGCGATCTCGTGCGCCTCGCGCCGGGGAAGCCCGGCAAGTTCGGCGAAGTCCGCGCCGGCAGGCTGGTGCTCGACGGCGATATCATCGCGCCGGCCGACGGCGAAGCGATGGTCATGCGCCGCCGTCTTGCGAACAACGGGCTGGTCGTGGTGGCGGTGGGCGCAGGCGGGTGCGTTGAAGTGGCGGGCATCGGCCTGCCGCTCGACGAGGACTATGCCGATTTCGTCGCGGAAGCCTGCGAGGACGTAACTGCCGCCCTGGCCAGGCTTAAAGGCGGGGCCGCGTGCAATCGCGATGCCCGGACCGAGGCAGTCCGGCTCGCCGCGCGGCGTGCAGCGAAGCGCTGGTCCGGCAAGAAGCCGCAGGTCCAGGTGCTGTTGTTGGAAGGCTGATCATGCGCTGGACATCGATCGTTGCCATCTACACGCTGTTCTGGGTGTTGAGCGCTTTCCTCGTCATGCCGTTCGGGGTGCGCACGCATGATGAGGCGGGAATCGAGAAGATTCCCGGCCAGGCCGAGAGCGCCCCCGCCGATTTCAACCCGCGACGCATCGCCCTGCGCGCCACGATCCTCGCACTCGTGCTGTTCGGGCTCTATTACGCGAACTATGTCAATGGCTGGATCGGGCCGGATAACCTCAATTTCTTCGGCAAGCCGCCCAATTACGATGGTTCGATCGGCTAGATTCCTGTTGCCGCATGGTTTTTTGCGCACGATACCCTAGCCGCGCAGCCGCTGGATGGCCTGGGCGAGCACGACGTAGAGCTTGCCCATGTCCGAGGAAAGCAGCGTGACGCCGAGCACCTGGCCATCGCGCGCCGAGAGGATCTGGCGCAGCATCGCCTCGAAATCACGGATATAGCAACTGACGTGCTCATGGAACTCGTGGTCGCGTTCGTAGATCTGCGCGATCGCCCTGGCCTTGGCATTGTCGATCAGGCTCACCGCACGGCGGGTGAAGATGCTGCGATCCCCGCGCAGATAGGCGGCCCAGGCAGTGTCGGAAACATCGGTCGAGAGAGCCCTGGCGATGTCGATCGCGTTGGAATTCAGCGATTCGGTGATCAGTGCGATGCGGCGGGCGAAGCCGTTGTCGATCTGCTCCTCGGCGCGCTGACGGGCGTGAGCGACACGGCTTTCGAGATTGCCGGCAAGCTCGTTCACTTCGGCAAGCTGGTCGCGCAAGTGCAGCGCCGCCTCGCGGCTGATCGCGGCGGCATGGGTTGCCGCGTGCTCGAGCCGGCCTGAATTCTCTTCCACGCTGGCCCGCATTGCCCGCTCGATCGCAGTGGAGCTTTCCTCGCCGATCTGGCGGACGAGCGCGGACACCGCGGCGGCACCACGATCGCCGAAGCCGGAGAGCGCCGCATGGACCGAGCCGGACAGTTCGTTGAGCGCACCGGCAAGTTGTGTGCGGGTGTTGTCGGAAAGCTGCGCGCTTTGCTGCGCGATGGCCTCAAGTTCCCGCCTGAGCGCGGCCAGCGTCTGGTTGTGGGCCGATCCGGCTTCTTCGATGCCTGTTTGAAGCGCTGCCAGATCGGCATAGGTCTGCCGCAAATTGCCATCGGCGATGTCGAGTGTGCTGGCGAGGTGAGCGCCGCGCGTATCGGTCTCGTTCGCAGTCTCGTGCAGTGCGGCCATCCGCTTTTCGAGGTCGGCAAGCCGGGCATGGCCCCTGACCAGCGCTGCCGGCAGTTCCTCGCCGCTGTGCGTGACGCTCGCCTGGATCAGTTCCAGCAGGCGGACGCTGGCGTCGGTGAGCGCAGCGATTTCCGCATCGGTTCCGGCCAGCGCCGTGCGGCTCGCAGCGAGGTGGTCGGTCAGCGCTTGCAGGCCGGCGCCGATTGTCGCTTCCGCCGAACTCCCGTGAGCGGCTATCTCGGCGATGCGCTGCTCGAACGTACCCAGCCGCAGAACGATGGCTTCGGCCTGGGCGGTCATGGCGGCACTCTGCGCTTCGTGCCGGGCATAGCTTTCCGCGATCTCTCTGTCGATTGCGGCCAGGTGCGCTTGCAGCCGGCCGATGGTGGCCTCATGTGCCGCCACCGCTTCGGCCTGGCGCTGCCCCAGATCGGCGGCGAAGCGTCCCGCGCGCTCGGTTGCCCGGTACTCGAGCCGCTCGAGTTCGGCGCCGATGGCGATCAGGCGCGCCTGGCTGGCCTCGGCAGCCTCGGTTTCGGTTTCTGCAAGCACGACGAGAGTGCTTTGCAGTTCCTCCTTCATGCGCGTCACGCCGGCTTGCCATTCCTCGAACGCGCGGGCTTCGCTTTCGCGCAGCGCGCGTGAAAGCGCGGCGCCTTCGTCGCGCAGCGAGGAAAGCCGCGCGCGCACCGAAGTCAGGGCTTCGGCCTCGTGCCGGTCGAGCGTCTGGCGAGTCTCCTCGAATTCCTCGGCCATGGCCATGGCGCGCATACGGGCCATGGCCAGCGCTTCGGCCTCGTGCTGGTCGAGCTGTGTGCGGAATTCAGCGCCTTGCTCGTGCAGCCGGTCGAAGTGGGTCGCGGCGATCGTGCCGAACTGTTCGGTCTGGCGGGTGAATTCGGTGATCGTCTGGTCGATCAGGCTGCGCAGCGACTGGACCCGATGCTCGCTGGCCTGGCCGAAGTCGTTCAACCGGCCGAAACCGGATACCATTTCATCGAGCTGCGTCTGCGCGATGCGGCCAGCGTTGCCGATGGCGTTGGTCACGTCTTTCGCCGAACTGGCGATGACCGGCAACTGGCCGCGCAGTTTTTCCATGTTGTCGAGCGCGGCTTCGCTCACCGTGCCGATCGCTTCGATGCGGACGTGATTGTCGCGGATCAGGCCCTGCATGCGGTCGGCCTCGTGCGATAGCCGGTCGGCGGCCAGACGGCCCAGCGTTTCGAGATCGCGCGACTGGGCGGCGATGAACTCGCGCGCCAGACTGAGCTCGCGATTGACTGCCGAAAGCCGGGTTTCGAGTCGGGCGGATTCATCGGACAGGATATTGGCGGCGGCGCCGAAGCGCAGCGCTTCGCGCCGGCTGTTGCGCAACAGGATGAGCGCGCCCAGGGCAAGCAGAATGACCGGCATGGCCCAGTCGCGCAGCAGCGCGATCCATTGTTCCGGCCCCTGTCCGGGCCATTGCCCCGCCGGCGCGCCGGCAACGATGCGGTCGCGCATCGCCCAGGCGAAGAAGGCCGTCCAGGCGAGCACTGCGATCGCGGCAAGCACCGGCAGAAGCCAGGTGTGGCCCGCCTTTGCAGGTTCTTCGTCCGGCCAATCGTTCGGCTCGATCGCGGCCGATGAGGTTTCCCCGGCAAACGGAATTTCGTCTCCGGCAGCACTCGGGCTCGTGGAGTCGAAGGGGACTATGCGTGTTTCTCCCGCCATTCTGCCTGAATACCAGCGCTTGCGGACCGGATAAACCCCGGTTCGAACCCTTGCCTTTCATAGTCTGTGGATGGCTTATGCAAACCCGGTTCGGCGGGAGCCCTTGACGTGACGCGCGCGGTGCGCGTGTCGACGCCGGGCCGTGACGTGTTTTTGACGGCCCGATTGTCCGCGCTTGGCACCGGCCGGCGCATTCCCTAAAAGCGCCGGAGCCCGGGGGAGAAGTCAACTGCGCATTGCCTTGCTTGCCATGATGGAACCCGCGGAGGCGGGCAATTCGCTGCCGCGGGCGTTTCTTCGCGTCGGCGGGGCGACGCTGGCGCAGCACCAGTTCGGCATCGCCGTGGCGCTCGAATGCCAGCGCCTGATCTGCATCGCCCGCGAGATTTCGGCCGAACTGATCGCCTTGCAGCGCGAGGCCGAGCGTACCGGCGTCCAGATGCACGTCATTCCCGGTTCGCGTGCCCTGGCGGCGCTCGTCACGGCGAATGACGAAATCATCGTTTTCACGGAGGGCCTGCTGGCCGACCCGCAGGAAGCGATCGACCTGATGAAGTCCGGCTATACGGTGCTCGTGCAGCCGATCGAGAGCGGGCTGATCGCGGGCTTCGAGCGGATCGACATCAACCATGCCGCCGCCGGGCTGTTGCGTATCCCCGGCCGCCTCGTCGATCAACTCGCCGATCTTCCGCCGGATTGCGACATCCCATCCGCGCTCACCCGCATCGCCTTGCAGGCCCGTATCGCCATGCAGCCGGTGCCCGCTACGGCGCGTGAGGGCGTACGCTGGAAGCTGGTGCGCGACGAGGTGGAAGCGCATGGCATCGAAGATGCCTGGATACGCCTGCACATGGGCGATGGCCAGCCGCCCACGCCGGGTGTCCTGCTCTCGCGGCTGGGCGTGCTGGCATTCGGCTCCTCGCTGCTGCACGCCGGCACCAGCGGCAAGCTGGTGGCCCTGGGCGCCCTGGCAACGATGCTGATGGCTGCGGGCGCGGGCTGGCTGGGCTATGCGGTGCCGGCGCTGCTGCTTTGTGCGCTCGGCTGGACGATTCACCGGGCCGCGGGGCTGCTCGACCGGGTCGAGCATGATTCCCTCAATGTGCGCCGCCCGGGCCTGTCGAGCGGACAGGTGCCGGGCTGGCTGCTCGACCTCGTGCTGATCCTTCTCGTCGTCTGGAGCGCGCCGCCGTCGGACTTGCTGCTGGCGAGCGCTTTCCCGCCATTCATCCTGCTGTGCCTCGTCAGACTGCTGCCCCGGGTGCTGCCCCGCACCAGCACTGCCGCCCTCGAAGACCGCGCCTTGCTGGCGCTGATTCTGGCTATTGCTGCGGCAATGGACATGCTGGTGCCCGCGGTAGAAGCCATCGCCGCAGTTCTTGCCGCTGCGGGGCTGCTGTTTTCAACCGGGAAAAGCCGGTCGACGCGCCGGCGTCAGGCCGGAGACTGATACCCGCCGCAACCGTCCCGGTCCGGTTTCGCGCCCGGTGGGGACGCGGGGTCGACGCGGATCGGCGTCCGGTTTCATGGCGGGCCATCCACAGCCTGTCGTAAAATCGGCATTGCGCGACTGTCGGGGCGATCCCATATCCGGCAGCAAAATCCCGGGCTTTCCGGATTTGGCGCAGTTCGGCGCCCAGTGGGTAGATATGATCGTGAATTTGCTGCCTTTGCTTCCCTTGCGCGACATTGTCGTCTTTCCCGGCATGGTCGTACCTCTTTTTGTCGGTCGTGAAAAATCGGTTGCCGCGCTGGAAGCGGCGATGACCGGTGAAAAGGATATCTTCCTTCTCGCGCAACTCGATCCGGGCTGCGACGATCCCGACCGCGACGACCTTTACGATACGGGCGTCGTCGCTTCCGTGCTGCAACTCCTGAAGCTGCCCGACGGCACCGTCCGCGTGCTGGTCGAGGGCCAGCAGCGCGCCCACCTGCAATCGTTGCGCGTCGAGCAGGGCGCGAACGGCGCGATGCTGATCGCCCAGGTCGAGCCGATCGCGGGTGAAACCGCCAGCGGCACCGAAGTCTCGGCGATGATGCGCTCGGTGATCGAGCAGTTCAACGAATATGCCAAGCTCAACAAAAAGCTCTCTCAGGAAGCCGGCGATCATCTCGACGACATCGAGGATGCCGCGAAGCTCGCCGACGCGGTGGCGGCGCAACTGTCGGCCAAGGTCGCCGACAAGCAGGCCCTGCTCAGTGAAACCGATCCGCTCAAGCGGCTGGAAATGGTCTTCAGCTTCATGGAAGGCGAACTCGGCGTGTTGCAGGTCGAGCGCAAGATCCGCGGCCGCGTGAAGCGGCAGATGGAGAAGACGCAGCGCGAATACTACCTGAACGAACAGCTCAAGGCGATCCAGTCCGAGCTTGGCGGCGGCGATGGCGAGGAAGCCAACGAGATTGCCGAATTGCAGGAGAAGATCGACAAGCTCAAGCTGTCGAAGGAAGCCCGCGCCAAGGCCACGGCCGAGCTCAAGAAGCTCAAGTCGATGCAGCCGATGAGCGCCGAGGCGACCGTCATCCGCAATTATCTCGACGTGCTGCTGGGCCTGCCCTGGGGCAGGAAAAGCAAGCTCAAGAAAGACATCGCCGCCGCGCAGCAGATCCTCGACGAGGATCACTACGCGCTGGAAAAAGTCAAGGACCGCATCGTCGAATACCTTGCGGTGCAGGCGCGGACCAACAAGCTGAAAGGGCCGATCCTGTGCCTTGTCGGCCCTCCGGGCGTGGGCAAGACCTCGCTGGGCAAGTCGATCGCCAAGGCGACCGGCCGCCAGTTCGTGCGTCAGTCGCTCGGCGGCGTGCGCGACGAGGCCGAGATTCGCGGCCACCGGCGCACCTATATCGGTTCGCTGCCGGGCAAGATCGTCACCAATCTGCGGAAAGCCGGCACTGCCAACCCGCTGTTCCTGCTCGACGAAATCGACAAGCTCGGCCAGGATTTCCGTGGCGATCCGGCCTCGGCGCTGCTTGAGGTGCTCGACCCCGAACAGAACGCGAAGTTCCAGGATCACTACCTGGAACTCGACTTCGACCTTTCCGACATCATGTTCGTCTGCACCGCGAACAGCCTCAACCTGCCGCAGCCGTTGCTCGACCGCATGGAGATCATCCGGCTCGAAGGCTATACCGAGGACGAGAAAGTCGAGATCGCCCAGCGCCACCTGATCGGCAAGCAGGTGGAGGCGCATGGTCTGAAGAAGGGCGAGTTCACGCTCACCGAGACGGGCCTGCGCGACCTCATCCGCTACTACACGCGCGAGGCCGGCGTGCGCACGCTCGAGCGCGAGATCGCCAGGCTGGCGCGCAAGTCGTTGCGCCTGATTCTCGAGGGCAAGGAGCAGGCGGTCACGATCACGCCCGAGAACCTCGGCGACTTCGCGGGTGTCCGCCGGTTCCGCCACGGGGTGTCCGAGGAAGAGCACCAGGTCGGCGCGGTCACGGGTCTGGCCTGGACCGAGGTTGGCGGCGAACTGCTGACGATCGAGAGCGTCACCGTGCCCGGCAAGGGCGGGGTGAGGACGACGGGCAAGCTGGGCGAGGTGATGACCGAGTCCGTCCAGGCGGCTTTCAGCTTCGTCAAGGCGCGCAGCCCGGCTTACGGGATCAAACCGTCCGTCTTCCAGCGCAAGGACATCCATATCCATCTGCCCGAAGGGGCGGTGCCCAAGGATGGGCCGAGCGCCGGCATCGGCATGGTCACTTCGATCGTCTCGACGCTGACCGGCATTCCGGTTCGCGCCGATGTCGCCATGACGGGCGAGGTCACGCTGCGAGGGCGCGTCCTGCCGATCGGCGGCCTCAAGGAGAAACTGCTCGCAGCGCTGCGGGGCGGCATCAAGACGGTGCTGATTCCCGACGAGAACAGCAAGGATCTTGCCGAGATCCCGGCCAATGTGAAGGAAGGGCTGGAAATCGTCCCCGTCAGCCATGTCGACGAAGTGCTGGCCAGGGCGCTGACCCGGCCGCTCGAACCGATCGAGTGGACCGAAGCCGACGAACTGGCCAGCTATGCCGCAGCACCGCCGATGGCCCCGCCGGCGTCGGCCACCGCTCATTGAGGCATATGCACCGCGGCGATTCGGCAAGCCTGTGTCGAGCCGCCGCGGTGTCAGCCGCTGTGCAATGTGCCGCAAAATCACTCCATTCGTCGAAAATGCCTGATTCCAGGGGATAAGCGGAGCTTTTCAGCGGCATTTCGCTTTGACAGCTCCCGCAAAGGCCGCTCAATTCCCGTGCCATTCATGAGGCGAGTCCGGCATTTTCCGTTTCCACTGAAAGGTTAGGGGGTTCCCATAATGAACAAGAACGATCTTATCGGCGCTGTTGCAGATGCGAGCGGGCTGTCGCGGAGCGATGCCGCCAAGGCCGTGGAAGGCGTTTTCGATGCGATTTCGGGCGCGCTCAAGAAGGGCGATGAAGTTCGTCTCGTCGGTTTCGGGACTTTCTCGGTCGCCAGGCGCAAGGCTTCGACCGGCCGCAACCCGCGCACCGGCGAACCCATGAAGATCAAGGCTTCGACCCAGCCGAAATTCAAGGCCGGCAAGGGCCTGAAGGACGCGGTCAACTAGGGATCGGGGCGCGGCCGCTCCGCCTCCCGGCCGCGCTGCACTTTCACATTGCCGATGCCGCGCCTGCCTTGCGGGCGCGGCATTTTCCTGTCCGGCGCCTTTACCGCGTAGCCGCGGCGTAAAGCGCGATGGCGGCGGCGTTGGAGACGTTGAGGCTTTCCATCGCCTCGCTGATCGGCAGCCGGGCCAGCGCATCGCAATGCTGCGCGATGTTCTGCCGCATGCCTTCGCCTTCCGCGCCGAGCACCAGCGCGACCGGCCCGGCAGGCAGGGCATCGGCCAGTGTCGTCCCGGCATCTCCTGCCAGCCCGATTCGCCAGTATCCTGCCTCGGCGATTTCCTCGAGCGCGCGGGCAAGGTTCACCACGCGCACCCAGGGCACCACTTCCAGCGCGCCCGAAGCCGATTTGGCCAGGGCTCCCGATTCCGGCGGCGCGTGCCGGTCCTGTGTGACAATGGCGCAGGCGTTGAACGCGGCGGCCGAGCGCATGATCGCGCCGACGTTGTGCGGATCGGTCACCTGGTCGAGAACCACCAGCGGCCGGGCCGGCTCGCCTTCGAGCACGTCGTCCAGCCAGAGTTCGGGCAGCGGTTCGCAATCGAGCACCAGCCCCTGGTGCGGCGCATCGCGCGCCACCAGCCGGGCCAGGTCGGCGCCCTGGGCATATTCGAGGGGGAAACCGGCCGGCAACTCGCCATCGAGCGAGGCGATGCCTTCGCGTGTCGCCCATAGCTTGCGGTGCCTGCGCTGCGGGTTCTTCAGCGCCGCCTCGACCGCGTGCCGGCCCCACAGTCTCACCGCGCCGGCACTGCCGCGCCCGCTGCCGCGGCCACCGCGCATCCTGCCCGCGCGCCCGCGCAATGCGCGTCCCGGCCGGTCTTCGTGCCGGCCATCGTCGCCTGCTTTCATTCTCTCATCCTTTGCCAGCAGCTTACGAAACATCCCGCTCCTGCCAGTCCCCCCATTGACAGGCAAGGCTCGCTTCGCCATGAGCGCGCCTCTCGGCCGGACGGTTCCCTCGGGAGCCACACGAACGCGGGCTCGCCCGCAACCGGCAGCCGGTGTGGACAGGTGGCCGAGTGGTTAAAGGCAGCAGACTGTAAATCTGCCCGCGCAAGCGTACGTTGGTTCGAATCCAGCCCTGTCCACCACCATCTTAT
>JAITWR010000144.1 GCA_031285165.1 Novosphingobium sp. | reverse complement strand
TCGTCAGGCTGACCGTCGAAGGGCAGCGTGACGGACTTCTGAATCCGCCTGACCAGACGCTCTTGCAGAATTTCAAGGAGGTCCGCGTGGTTGTCCGGTAGGCATGCACCGCTGCGGAGCGGTTCGGGCGACGAGCCCGGCCTGCCGAGCGTTGCCACGTCGATCCGGCGATGCCTTCCTCGCTGCCATGGACTACAACTTCCGCCTTCTCCTCAGGCGGCCGGGAAGGTCAACCATTGCAATTTGACCGGCTTCACCGAGCCGGGCGCCGTCGTTGTTGGCCGGTAGCGGATGTCGGGTCTTTCGAGCAGGGGTGTGAAGCTGAAAGCGGCATGGCAGGCCGTGACGGCGATGGCGCGGTTGTCTATAGGGAATGGCGGGTGGAGCAGTCTGAAGCCGGGGATTTCTGCGATGGAACCGAAACCGTACAAGGCGACGCCGATCTTCGATGCGGACAGCCTGCCCGCGGCGATCCGCAGCGCGCATAACACGAAGCAGGGCGTCTGGGGCCTGCTGCGGGTGATCGAGGGGGTGGTGGACCTCGTCTTTCACGATCCGCCCGCAGTCATCCGCGTCACGCCCGATCATCCCGCGTCGATTCCGCCCGAAGCGGTGCATCATGTGGAGCCGGCAGGCCCCATGCGCATGCAGGTCGAGTTCTATCGCGAGCTGCCGCTGCCGCATTCCTGAGCGGTAAAATTCGCTTTTTTGCGCATTCGGGATCAAACTCCATGGGTTTCGCAAAAGCGGGAGAGGGCAAAGGAATGGGCGGAGTGTCCCCAGCCAAGGGCCGGACAGGCGGCAATCTGGCGCCGTTGCGGCTGCATGTGCCCGAGCCGAAATACCGGCCGGGCGACCGGGTCGACTATTCCGGGCTCGTCATCCCGCCCGCCGGCGCACAGCCGCGGCCCGACGAGACCTGCCCGGCCGGCGATACCTATCCGCTCTGCACCGACCTCGTCCGCGTGCTCGGCGATGACGACCTCGCGGCCGGTCCCTGGGATCCGCGGCTCGATGCCGGGGCCTTGCGCCGCATGTTGCGCGTCATGGCGCTGACCCGCGCTTTCGACGATCGCATGTACCGCGCCCAGCGCCAGGGCAAGACCAGCTTCTATATGAAGTCGACGGGCGAGGAGGCGGTTGCGGTGGGCGCCGCCTTCGCACTGGCGGACGATGACATGGTGTTCCCCAGCTATCGCCAGCAGGGCCTTCTCATCGCGCGCGGCTATCCGCTGGTCGAGATGGTCAACCAGATCTACTCGAACCGCGCCGACCGGCTGAAAGGCAGGCAGTTGCCGGTCATGTATTCGGCGCGCGACTATGGCTTCTTCACCATCTCGGGCAACCTGACGACGCAGTACCCGCAGGCGGTCGGCTGGGCCATGGCCAGCGCGATCAAGGGCGACACCCGCATTGCCGCCGCTTTCATCGGTGAGGGCTCGACTGCCGAGGGCGATTTCCATTCGGG
This sequence comes from Novosphingobium sp., assembly GCA_031285165.1. Lineage (GTDB taxonomy): Bacteria > Pseudomonadota > Alphaproteobacteria > Sphingomonadales > Sphingomonadaceae > Novosphingobium. The sequence continues at coordinate 5,548 of JAITWR010000144.1, read as the reverse complement.
CCTCACTTTCGCGGCGGTTTACAACGCGCCGGTAGTGCTGAACGTGGTCAACAACCAGTGGGCGATTTCCAGCTTTTCCGGCATCGCCGGGGCCGAGCGCACGACTTTCGCGGCGCGGGCGATCGGCTATGGCATCGCCGGCCTCAGGATCGACGGCAACGATCCGCTCGCCGTCTTCGCCGCGATGCGCTGGGCGGCGGACCGTGCGCGGGCGAACATGGGGCCGACGCTGATCGAGCATTTCACCTATCGCGCCGAAGGCCATTCGACTTCCGACGATCCCGCCGCCTACCGTTCCGCGCACGAGCGCGAGGAATGGCCATTGGGCGATCCGATCATGCGGCTGAAGCGCCACCTCGTCGCGATCGGCGAATGGTCCGAAGAGCAGCACGCGACGATGGACCGCGAGGTTGCCGGGGAAGTGCGCGCGGCCTCGAAGGAAGCCGAAAAAAGCGGTGTTCTCGGCCACGGTATGCACCATCCGTTCAAGACCATGTTCGAGGACGTGTTCGAGGAACTGCCCTGGCACTTGCGGGAGCAGGCCGAGCAGGCGATCCACGAGCGGCAGACCAGGTTTCCGAAGTGGAAAGAGTGATGACGATCGAGGAAGATCCCGTCTCGCTGGCCGATGCGCCGACTCGCCGGCTCAACATGATCGAGGCGATCAACGACGCGCTCGACATCATGCTCGAGCGCGATCCGAACATGGTGATCATCGGCGAGGATGTCGGCTATTTCGGCGGCGTGTTCCGTGCCACCGCCGGGTTGCAGAAGCGCCATGGCCGCACCCGCGTATTCGATACGCCGATCAGTGAATGCGGCATCATCGGCGTGGCGGTGGGCATGGCCGCCTATGGGCTGCGACCGGTGCCCGAAATCCAGTTTGCCGACTATATCTATCCCGGGCTCGACCAGCTCGTCTCGGAAGCCGCGCGGCTGCGTTATCGCTCGGCGGGAGAGTTCACCGCGCCGATCACGGTGCGCTCGCCGTTCGGCGGCGGCATTTTCGGCGGGCAGACGCACAGCCAGAGCCCCGAAGCGCTGTTCACCCATGTCGCCGGGCTGAAAACGGTTATCCCGGCCACGCCGCACGATGCCAAGGGGCTGCTGATCGCGGCGATTGAGGACAACGACCCGGTCATCTTCTTCGAACCCAAGCGCATCTACAACGGCCCGTTCGACGGCTATTACGACCAGCCCGCCAGATCATGGCCGAGCCATCCGGGCAGCGTGGTGCCGGAAGGCTATTACGCGATTCCGCTGGGCAAGGCGCGGGTAGTGCGCGAGGGTTCGGCGCTGACCGTGCTCGCCTATGGCACGATGATCCACGTCGCCGAGGCGGTGCTGGCCGGGAAAGGCGTCGACGCCGAGATCATCGACCTCAGGACGCTGGTGCCGATCGACATCGACACTGTGGAGAAATCGGTGGAAAAGACCGGGCGTTGCCTGGTGATACACGAGGCGACGCGCACCTCGGGATTCGGTGCCGAGCTTGCCGCGCTGGTGCAGGAGCGCTGCTTCTATCATCTGGAAGCGCCGATCGAGCGTGTGACCGGTTTCGACACGCCCTATCCGCACAGCCTCGAATGGGCCTATTTCCCCGGACCGATCCGCATCGGTGAGGCGGTCGACCGGCTGCTGGGGGCCTGACGCCGTGGGCAGGTATGTATTCCGGCTGCCGGACATCGGCGAGGGCATCGCCGAGGCGGAGATCGTCGCCTGGCATGTGAAAGTGGGCGACCGGGTCGAGGAGGACGGTCCGCTGGCCGATATGATGACCGACAAGGCGACGGTCGAGATGGAAAGCCCCGTCACCGGCATAGTCCGCGAGATCGCGGGCGAGGCGGGGGACCGCGTGGCGATCGGCGCGCCACTGGCGGTGATCGAGACCGAGGGCGGCGAGGATTCCGCAGCGCCGGAGGCGGCGAACGGGGAGCGGGCGGCGGCGGAGCCTGGGCCTGGCGCTGAGACAGCAGCGGCGCGCAGCGCGCGTGTTGCAACAGGCCCGGCACGAGCGGGGACAGGCAAGGCCCTGGCATCTCCTGCCGTCCGTGCCCGTGCGCGGCGGTTGGGCATCGATCCGGCCGCAGTACCTGCCGGGCCGGATGGCGTGATCCGTCACGAGGATCTTGACGATTTCCTCGTCGCGCGCGCTGCCGCACCCGCAGCCGGGCCTGCGTTGGCCGGAGCAATCCCGGCCGAGCCGATCGCAGGCGCCGGCGAGCGGATCAGGGTCATCGGTCTCAGGCGCCGCATTGCCGAGAACATGGCGGCTGCCAAACGCCACATCCCGCATTTCTCCTATGTCGAGGAATGCGATGTCACTGCCCTTGAAAAGCTGCGCGCCGATTTCAACGATCAGCGGGGGGAAAAGCCCAGGCTGACGCTGCTGCCGTTCCTGATCACCGCGATCTGCCGCGCGCTGCCTGCGTTCCCGATGATCAACGCCCGTTTCGACGACGCGGCGGGCGTGGTGACGCGCTACGATGCCGTTCACCTCGGCCTGGCGACGCAGACACCTGCCGGGCTGATGGTGCCGGTGATCCGCAATGCCCAGGCGCTGACGCCGTGGCAGCTCGCGGCCGCAATCGCGCGGCTGGCCGAGGCGGCACGCGAGGGCACGGCGAAGCCGGAGGAGCTGTCGGGCTCGACGCTGACCGTTACTTCGCTCGGCTCCCTGGGCGGCATTGCCGCGACGCCGGTGATCAACCGGCCCGAAGTTGCGATCATCGGGCCGAACAGGATCGTCGAGCGGCCGGTCTATGTGCCGGATGGCAAGGGGGGCGATCGGCTGGAGAAGCGCAAGCTGATGAATGTCTCGATCAGTTGCGATCACCGTGTCGTCGACGGCTGGGACGCGGCGAGCTTCGTCCAGGCGTTGAAGCGCCGGCTCGAAGCGCCGCTGTCGATGCTGGCGGGCTGATTACGGCCTGTCGCACGCCTGTCGAAATTCCTCCCGCCAAGGCTGTTGACAGCCCCGGTTGCCTCCCTTAGAGGCCCGGGCTCCCAAGTGGCCGCGCGGGTGTAGCTCAGTTGGTTAGAGTGCCGGCCTGTCACGCCGGAGGTCGCGGGTTCGAGCCCCGTCACTCGCGCCACTTGGGGAGTTTTCCTGCTTTTTACGATTCGACCGGGCCTGCTTCGTCGCGGGTGCATGAGGTCGCGTGCTATCCCCAGCGGCCGGTTTCCATCCAGATCAGGAAGCGTCTGAGTGGCAGCAGCCAGGCCACGCCGAGCAGCAGGTAGAGCGGCGCCTGCGCCAGCGCCGGCCAGCCTGCGATCAGCGGCGCGATGAAGTTCGCAACGAGCAGGCCGTAAACGGCCAGCCCCGCGACCAGCGCCAGAACGCCGAACGGAATCCGCCAGGTCGGCTGGCTGCGCATTCACCCTTCTCCTTCGTAAAGCCGCGTCGGCGTCACCACCGCGTGCAGCAGCCGGTCGTGCGGTTCGAGCGGCAGCGCATCGACCAGTTGCCCGTCCCAGGCAAGGCCGATCGGAATCACCTGCGGGTTTTCCGCCAGCCAGCGGTCGTAATGGCCGCCGCCCTGGCCCAGACGATGACCGGCGGCGGTGAAGGCGAGAAGCGGCACGATCACGAGGCCGGGCGAGGCTTCCGCGGCATCGGCCTGCGGCTGGAGATGGCCATAGGGGCCGAGTTCGAGATCGCTGTCCTCGAAGGGGTCGCGCCAGACATGGAAGCGCATAGGCTGGCCGCGTCCGGCGAAGCGCGGCAGGGCGATGTGCCGCCCGTTCTCGAAGAACCACTTGCCGTAGCCGCGCGTCGGCGCCTCGTAGGGGTTGGCGTGGTAGAGCCCGACCATGCCGCCTTCGGGCACCAGCGCGGCGAGCGGCGAGGGCGGGCGCAGGAACAGCAGCGCGCGGGTCACTTGCGGCAGCGCCTCGACATGGGCGCGGCGGCTGGCCCGCATCTCGGTGCGCAGCTTCTGCTTCTCGTTCACGCGGGATCCTTCGATTGATCCGCTTGTGCGGATGCGGCGCCGGGCCGGCCCATGCCATGTTCGAAACGGCATGGCCGGATCGGACGACAGAACGGGTGACGGGTCCGCCATGGGTCGTTGCCGGGAAATCCTCTGACGCCTCAACGTCAGGTGGGGACCATGTATGCCGTGCCCCAATGGAACCAGAGTGGCCCGGCCAGGGACAGCCCCCGTGGATTGCTTATAGCCTCAGGGATATTCGAACGGCTCGTGCCGGGCAGATCCCGTCGGGAGGCTATCTAGGTTGCGGCGGCTTCGCCCTCAAGCCTGCCGGCGAGATTTTCCAGACGCTCGGCAATCGCGGTGAGCCTTGCGGCGCTGCCGCCGGGCAGGGCCGGGGCCGGAACCGGGGCCAGAACCGGGGCAGGCACCGGAACCGGCGCGCGTGTCTTCGCGTCATGCAGTTCGTCGGCCAGCAGCAGCGCGGCGAACAGCAACATGCGGCTTTCACCCTGGCCCGACATATCGCCCATGCCGGAAACCTTCGCAGCGATCATCCTGCCGAGGTCGGCGATGCGGCTTTCCTCGCCATCCGCGCAGGCGACCGTGAAGCTGCGTCCGCCGATTGCCAGAGTGACATTGCTCATGGCCTGTGCTCCGCGAGCAACATATCGAGCCGCCCCAGCGACTGCGCCACGGCTGCGCGCAGCCGTTCATGCCTTGCGGCAAGATCGCGGTCCGGCGCTGCGGCGCGGGATGCGGCATTCTCAATCCGGGTCAAGGCCGCTTCCATGCGATCGAGCGCTTTTTCTACGGATGCCCCTTCCATGGGCCGACAGTTAGCCTAAAATCGCACTGTTGCAAAGCGTTGTGGGTATCCATAGCGATATGGAGCCGTCATTACCGGTTCATATATCGTGAATTGGGCACGGCTGGCGCGCTTGACGGAGCGTGCCCTCTCCCTAAAGGAGAGCCCCATCGAATCGACCCCGTATTGCCGCCTTCGGGAGCATTTTCCAGATGAGTCTTGATACCGCCCGTTCGGGGCCTATGGCCAATGCCATCCGCGCCCTGTCGATGGATGCGGTGCAGGCGGCCAACAGCGGCCATCCGGGCATGCCGATGGGCATGGCCGATGTCGCCACGGTCCTCTACGCCAAGTTCCTCAAGTTCGATCCCGCCGCGCCGCAATGGCCCGATCGCGACCGCTTCGTGCTGTCTGCCGGCCACGGCTCGATGCTGATCTACGCGCTGCTGCATCTCACCGGCTATGCCCGGCCGACGATGGAGGACATCCGCAACTTTCGTCAGCTCAACAGCCCCTGCGCCGGCCATCCCGAAAATTTCCTGCTGCCCGGCGTCGAATGCACCACCGGCCCGCTGGGACAGGGGCTGGCCATGGCCGTGGGCATGGCGCTTGCCGAGCGGCATCTCAACGCTGCGTTCGGCGGTGATCTCGTCGATCACCGGACCTGGGTGATCGCCGGCGACGGCTGCCTGATGGAAGGCATCACCCACGAGGCGATCGGTCTTGCCGGGCATCTGAAGCTCGGCCGCATGATCGTGCTGTGGGACGACAACCGTATCACGATCGACGGCAGCACCGACCTTTC
>JAITWR010000100.1 GCA_031285165.1 Novosphingobium sp. | reverse complement strand
GCCCGGTAGCTCGTCAGGCTCATAACCTGAAGGTCGCAGGTTCAAATCCTGCCCCCGCAACCAACTCAATACACAACAACACGCAAACAGGCCCGCAAGCGCCGCCGACGCAACAGCCGGAGCCCCATACCCCTTCCACATGACGATCAAGGGCAGCCGGCCGGCCGGTGTCACGCTCACCGGCCATGCCCGCGCTGGCGCAACAGTCAGGTTACAATGATTTCGGGCGGCGGTAATGCGTGAACCGCGACCGCTTTGCCGAAGCGGCTTTCGGCTTGATCCGGCATGCGCTTGTGCCCATGGGATAGCGCGGGTCGGGAGCGGGTCCGCGACGACGAACCAGGAGATGTTTGCATATGGCCGATTACGAAACCCTTCTCGTCGAGCAGCGCGGTGCGGTCACGCTGATCACGCTCAACCGCCCGCAGGCGCTGAATGCGCTGAGTTCGACGGTGATGCGGGAATTGATCGCCGCTTTCGCCGCTTTCGAAGCCGACGACAGCCAGGGCGCGGCCGTGCTGACCGGTGCGGGGGAGAAAGCCTTCGCCGCCGGGGCCGACATCGCCGAAATGGCCGACAAGCCCGCCACCGAATTCTTCGCGCAGGCTTTCTTCGACGGCTGGCAGAAAGGCATCGCCAGCCGGGTACGCAAGCCGTGGATCGCAGCGGTCAACGGCTTTGCGCTGGGCGGCGGCTGCGAGCTGGCGATGATGGCGGACATGATCGTGGCTTCGGAGAAAGCCCGGTTTGGCCAGCCCGAAATCAAGCTGGGCGTGGCCCCCGGTATGGGCGGCACACAGCGCCTGACCCGGGCGATCGGCAAGGCCAAGGCCATGGACCTGTGCCTTACCGGCCGCATGATGGACGCTGCCGAGGCGGAAAAAGCGGGCCTTGTCGCGCGTATTCTGCCGGCCGAGGGGTTTGTCGACGCGGTGGTGGCGATCGCCGCCGAAATCGCCGGGATGCCGCGCCTGGCGACCATGCTGAACAAGGAAATGGTCAACGTCGCTTTCGAGACGACGCTGGAACAGGGCCTGCTTTACGAGCGCCGTACCTGGTCCATCCTCGCCGCCACCGAGGACAAGGCCGAGGGCATGAAAGCCTTTGTCGAGAAGCGCCCGGCCGTGTGGCAGGGCAGGTAAGCGGCGTCCCCGCGCAGGCGGGGATGCGGTGATTTCGCTTCAGGAATTCAGGATATCTCGCAATGTTGAAAATCGCTTTCATCGGACTCGGCAACATGGGCGGCGGAATGGCCGCGAATCTGGTGAAGGCGGGGCATGCCGTGCGCGCCTTCGACCTTGCCGCGGAAGCGCTGGAGAAAGCGAAAGGCCACGGCTGCGCAACTTTCGGCACCGTGCGCGAGGCGGTGCAGGGCGTCGACGCGGTGGTTTCGATGCTGCCCAACGGGGCGATCGTCGACAGGGTCTATAGCGACGACGTGATCGGCCAGGCGCCCGGCGGCGCGCTGCTGCTGGATTGCTCGACGATCGATGTCGCCACGGCGCGCAAGGTCGGGGAAGCGGCCGGCAAGGCCGGTTACGCGATGGTCGATGCGCCGGTTTCGGGAGGCATCGCCGCGGCGAACGGCGGCACGCTGACTTTCATGGTCGGCGGCAGCGAGGCAGCGTTCGAGCGCGCGCGGGACGTGCTGAACCCGATGGCCAGGGCGGTGATCCATGCCGGCGCGGCGGGCAGCGGCCAGGTTGCCAAGATGTGCAACAACATGCTGCTGGCGATCCACATGATCGGCACCTGCGAGGCGCTGGCACTGGCCGGGAAGGCCGGCCTGTCGATGCAGAAATTCTATGAGATCAGCTCGAAATCGACGGGCTACAACTGGTCGCTCAACGACTATACGCCCGCGCCGGGCATCGGTGCGGCAAGCCCGGCGGACAACGATTACCATGGCGGCTTCGCCTCGGCGCTGATGCTGAAGGATCTGCGCCTGGCCATGGCCGCGGCGGCAGCGGCGGGCGCCACGGTGCCGATGGGCGAGCATGCCACCGCGATCTATGAAGCGTTCAACGAGGCCGGCAACGGCGCCAGGGACTTCGGCGCAATCTTCACGACGCTGTAGGCGGGGCGTTTACCGCCTGCGCGGATAACTACCTCATCATGTCTATCTGATGGCGGCAGTCTCGCCTTCTGTTGCTGGCTGGAAAATAGATCTTTTAATAGATCTTTTCTTGGGGTACAGCTTTGCGGCTATGAACATCATCCCCGCGCATCCCCTCCGCCCCGAATTGGAACCCGCTCCACTACCTAAAGTGATTGGTGGCTTTTCAACAGTTTTGGCTGACCCCCCTTGGCGCTTTTCCAACCGGACCGGGAAGGTCGCGCCAGAGCATCGCCGCCTTGATCGTTATTCGACCATGACTCTCGATGCAATTAAGCAACTTTCGGTAAAAGACGTCACTGCGCGCAGCGCCCACTTATACCTTTGGGTGCCAAACGCGCTTCTTCCAGAGGGATTGGAAGTGATGTCGGCCTGGGGGTTTCGGTATGTATCAAATATTATTTGGGCAAAACGTCGAAAAGATGGAGGTCCGGATGGTCGTGGCGTCGGTTTTTATTTTCGAAATGTCACAGAAATACTTCTTTTTGGTGTAAAAGGATCAATGCGCACGCTGGCACCCGGTCGATCACAGGTCAACATGATCGAAACGAGGAAGCGGGAGCATTCGAGGAAGCCCGATGAACAATATGAGTTGATCGAGAGCTGTTCTCCCGGCCCCTATTTGGAATTATTTGCGCGTCATCCTCGACCCAAATGGATCGTATGGGGAGACGAATCTGCGGAAGACCTCATTCCGCGAGGGAAGGTCCATAAAGGATATTCCGGCGGTGAGATTCTGCCCCCGTTGGGCGCGAATGAACATATTGCGCCATCGGTCGCAACCGCGCTTGGCCTTGAATTAAAGCACCGATATCAGGCTGGTGCTAGCGTGCGTGAACTCTCGGAGGAGACCGGCTATTCGATCCAGAGAGTCCGCACCTTGCTGGCCGGTGCCGAAACATCAATGCGCCCACGCGGGCGACGATCCGCCTAATCAAGTGTACGGCTGGCCGTTCCACGTATTTTCGTTGGCGGCGACGATGAGGATCGGACAGGCACCCATCACGCCACGCTGCACCCGTATTTTCGCCTTGTCGAAAGCCGTAACTGTCGAGGTCGTCAAATCGATGGGTAACTTTTTAACGCGCTCTGCCTCCGGCAAGGTCGTTTGATACTCGTTCCAAATTCGTCTTGCGAGGGCCAGCAGAGCCACCCGGTCCTTGGTGATAATGACGCCCGCCGAAATTAGCCCGGCGTCGAACCATGATCTATAGGCGGCCAGATCGCGATCAAGATTGCCGTCTTTGGCGTTCCACTCCACGTCGAGGACGATCCGGTTTTTGAAGTTGTCCACCAGGTAGCCCTCCTGTCGGATCACCGGAAGCTCGCCAAGCGAGCTTCCGTCCCTTGCGAAAAGCAGGCCCCTGGTTTCAAGGTCTAATCTGGTTTCCTGCCACCCGCGTTTGGAGAATTCGGCGTCGACCTGCGCAGCAATATCGCCCCTGTTTCCACCTGCTTTAAGCCAAAATCTCGGGTCGAGCCGGTAAGTTTCAAGCACGCTCACTATGTCGGCCCACTCATTCGGACAGACCGCCTTCATCACTGCCGAAGCGGAGTTCGTTTCCATGAAAGCCCAATGATCGCGGGTATTCGATGGCAGGACTGCTTGATCATCGTAGGTAAACGTTTCGTACATTTGTCGATCATGGGATTTTTGGAGATCGGAGACAAGCACGTCAGAACCTTCGGCGCTCTCATAAAACGCCGCAATCAGGCATGCCGCAAACGTTAGGGCAAGATAACTCGCGCCCCACCGGCCCGGAAAGGCGTTGCCTTTCTATGACTTGGCACGGGTGCGCGGGGGCGGCGGGCGGGGACGCGCGTTGTTAGCTCCTGGTGCCCGGCAATCCCGGCCCCAGCAGCATCAGCATGCGCACGTCGATGCCGTAGCCGCGGCTGCGCCATTGCGCGATCGCCTCGGCGATCCGCGTCAGCGGCACGCGATGCACGGTGATGTTCTCGCCCGCGGTGCCGCCGCCTTCGCTCACTTTGGCCAAGCCGTGCGCGCGCAGCAGGGTGAAGCTTTCGCTGACCATGCCGGGCGAGGAATAGAACTCGCCGATCACTTCCATCCGGGCGGCACGGTAGCCGGTTTCCTCCTCCAGCTCGCGCGCGGCGGCGACGGCGGGGTTCTCGTCCGCGCAAGCGTCGTGGTCGCCGATGAGGCCGGCGGGAAGCTCGATGCAGGGCTTGCCGAGCGGGACGCGGAACTGCTCGACGAGGATGACGTGCTCATCCCCCCGCTCGTCAACGTCGATTGCCAGGATCACGGCGGCGCGGATGCCGCGCGCGCGGGTGACATATTCCCATGTTCCTTTCCTGCGCGCGACGATGAAGCGCCCCTGCCACATGATTTCATCGGCCTGTCCGCTCATATTTCGATCAGCCTGTCGGGCAGCTCGTTCCGGTCGTCGTCGGCGCGCGGGAAATGCTCCGCCAGCACCGCGCCGACCCGCTCGACCGCGGCGGCCAGCCCGTCGGCAAGGCGGCCCGCTTTCAGCTCGGCGAGCATCGCGTGCATGGCATCGCCCCAGACCTCGGCCGGAACTTTCGCGGCGATTGCCTCGTCGGCGACGATTTCCGCGCGGCGCTCGGCCAGCGAGAGGTAGATGAGGATGCCGGTGCGATCGCGCGTGCGCCGCTCGGCACCGATGCGGAAACAGGCCACGGCGCGGGCGCGGACGCGGGTGTGGCAGACGGGATTCGGTGCCAGGAACAGCCGCAGGGGCTGCCACAGCATGAGCAGCCACATCCCGCCGAACTTGAGCGTGACCACCAGCGCGGCGAGGCCGAACACCTGCCGCGGTGTCCATTCATGCACCCAGCCGCCGGTCAGCCGCTCGTACAGGCCGAGATAGAAATCGGGCAGCAGCAGCAGCGCCAGCAGTGCGGCGAGGCCGACGGCCGCGGACCAGGCGAGAGCGACATCGGCGTAGCGGTCCGAGCGTTCGGCGAGGATCGTCACGATCTCGCCGGCCGAACTGCCTTCGGCCCGCGCGACGGCGGTGCCGACACGTTCGCGGTCGGCATCGGTCATGGGGGCGAGTGTGGCCATGCGCTTCTCCTCTACCAGCTTCCCGACGAACCGCCGCCGCCGAAACTGCCGCCGCCTCCCGAGAAGCCGCCGCCACCGCCGCCGAAGCTGCCGCCTGAACGGAAGCCGCCGCTGAAGCTGCCGCCTGAACGGCCGAGCGTATCCCAGAGGACCACCGGGCCGAGCGCGCTGCCGCCGTAGCGCCGGCCCCGGCCGGACAGGCCCCGCAAGACGGGAAGGGCGAAAAACAGGAAGAACAGCAAGAGGAAGAATACCGACCCGCCGCCGCCTTCGGG
>JAITWR010000087.1 GCA_031285165.1 Novosphingobium sp. | reverse complement strand
CCGATGCCCCGGTCGACGATTTTCTCGCCGGGCGCCGGGCGGAAGCCGCGCGCGAGGATTGCGCCTGACCATGCCATCGGTGGTGTTCGATGCCTCTGCGCTGTTGGCCCTGCTGCGCGGGAATATGGCTGCGGGCCGGGTGCTCGGACATGCATGGCCCTTGCGATTGCCGAGGGGGTGCCGGCGCTGGCTTTACTCCGCCTCTTCCCGCGCCGCTTCGCGCCAGCCGATGTCGCGGCGGCAGAAGCCCTGGGGAAAGGCGATCGCGTCGACGGCCGCATAGGCGCTTGCCTGGGCCGCGCGTACCGAGGGGCCGCGCGCCGTCACGCCCAGCACGCGGCCGCCGCTTGCCGTCAGCACGCCGTCGATGCCGAGCGCAGTGCCGGCATGGAAGACCCTGGCCCCGCCCGCCTCGGCCGCGCGAATGCCGTCGATCCGTCCGCCTTTCAGCGGCGCGTCGGGATAGCCTTGCGCCGCCATGACCACGGTAAGCGCGGTTTCGGGCGAAAAGCGCGGCGGCTGGCTGGCGCTCAGGCGGTTCTCCGCGCAGGCCAGCAGGATCTCGCCGAGATCGCTTTCGAGCCGCATCATCAGCACCTGGCATTCGGGATCGCCGAAGCGGCAATTGTATTCGATGAGCTTCGGTCCGTCGCGCGTCAGCATCAGCCCGGCATAGAGCACGCCCGAATAGGGGGTGCCATCGCCGGCCATGGCGCGCACCGTGGGCGCGATGATGCGTTCGATCACTTCGCCTTCGAGCAGGGCGGTCAGTACCGGCGCCGGGCTGTAGGCGCCCATGCCGCCGGTGTTGGGGCCGGTATCGCCGTCACCGGCGCGCTTGTGGTCCTGGGCCGAGCCGAAAGGCATGATGGTGCTGCCGTCGGTCAGTGCGAAGAAGCTCGCTTCCTCGCCTTCCAGAAACTCCTCGATCACCGCTTCGAGGCCCGCCTCCTGGCCGAAGCGGCCGGAGAAGATGTCGCGAATCGCCGCGTCGGCTTCGTCGCGGGTCATGGCGACGGTCACGCCCTTGCCGGCGGCCAGTCCGTCCGCCTTGATGACCACGGGCAGGCCGAAGCGGGCCAGCGCGGCGCGCGCCGCGGTTTCATCGGTCACGCGGACATAGCCGGCGGTGGGGATGCCGGCGCGTGCGCACAGGTCTTTGGTGAAGCCCTTGCTGCCTTCGAGCTGCGCGGCGGCCCGGCCCGGCCCGAACACGGCGAAAGCGGCTGCGCGCAGCGAATCGGCCAGCCCGTCGACCAGCGGCGCTTCCGGTCCGATGACGACGAGGCCGATGCGCTGCGCCTCGCAGAAGGCCACTACCGCGGCATGATCGGCCGGGTCGAGCGTCACGCATTCGGCATGTTCGGCGATGCCGGGGTTGCCCGGCGCGGCATAGAGCCTGTCGCACAGCCGGGATTGCGCCAGCTTCCAGGCAAGCGCATGTTCGCGGCCGCCCGAGCCCAGCAGCAGGATATTCATAGCGATGCCTTCGTTTCGTTCCGATGATGATAATGCCGCAGGGCTGGTAGCGAAAGACGTGGCCGGCGACAACGCCGCGCCGCTTACGGTGAGCGAGATTTCCGGCCGGCTGAAGCGCGCGGTCGAGGAACGCTTCGGCTTCGTGCGCGTGCGGGGCGAGCTGTCGGGTGTGAAGCGCGCGGCTTCGGGGCATCTCTATCTCTGCCTCAAGGACGAATCGGCGCGGCTCGACGGTGTCATGTGGCGCGGCGGCGCGCAGGGCCTGCCGTTCCGGCCCGAGGACGGCATCGAGGTGATCGCCACCGGCAAGCTGACCACCTATCCGGGGCGCTCGACGTACCAGCTCGTCATCGAACGGATGGAAGTCGCGGGCGAAGGCGCGCTGCTGGCGCTGCTGGCGAAAACCAGGGCGCGGCTGGAGGCGGAAGGGCTGTTCGATCGCGCGCGCAAGCGGGCGTTGCCTTTCCTGCCGGGCGTGATCGGTGTGGTGACATCGCCGACCGGCGCGGTGATCCGCGATATTCTCCACCGCCTGTCCGATCGCTTTCCCTGCCATGTCCTCGTCTGGCCGGTGCTGGTGCAGGGGCAGGGCGCGGCGGAGCAGGTCGCCGCCGCGGTGCGCGGCTTCTCGTGCCTGCCCGTGGCAGGGCCGATCCGCCGGCCGGATCTCGTCATCGTCGCGCGCGGCGGCGGTTCGATCGAGGATCTCTGGGCGTTCAACGAGGAAGCGGTGGTGCGTGCGATCGCCGAAAGCGCGATCCCCGTGATCTCGGCGGTCGGGCACGAGACCGACACCACCCTGGCCGATCATGCCGCCGACCTGCGTGCGCCGACTCCCACCGCCGCGGCCGAGATTGCTGTGCCCGTGCGCGAGGATCTGCTGAACCAGGTTGCCGAGCTGGCGCTGCGCCAGCGCCGGGCGGCGGCGCGGCCGCTGGGACTGGGGCGCGAGCGGCTGGATGCGCGGGCCAGGCGGCTGCCGCGCGCCGAAGCCCTGCTTGCGCCTTTCGGGCAGCGGCTCGACGAGCTTGGCGAAAAGCTGCGGCGCGGCCTCGGCGAGCGGATCGGTGTCGCGCGCCATGCGCTGCAAGGCCCCGGCGCGCGGCTGTCCGCGCCGCTGCTGGCCGCGCGGCTCGATCATGCGCGGCAGCGGCTGGAAGGGCTGGGGCGGCTGCTGGTATCGCTCGATCCCGATACCATTCTCCAGCGCGGCTATGTGCGCGTCACCGCGGCGGACGGGCGCACGCTGGTCGGCAGGGATGCGGCGGCGCGGGAGGCGGTGCTGTCGCTGCATTTCCGCGACGGCGCGCTGGCGGTGTCGCCCGCGGGCCTGCGCCCGGCGCGCCCGGCGGGCAGGGAGCGGCCGGTGCCGCCCGAACAGGGGAAATTGCTTTGAAGCGGCGCTGCGGCTAGGGTGCCGGCCATGCTGATGTCGTCGAACGATCGTCCCGCCGTGCTGCATTACGACGCCAACGGCTTTCGCGTCGTGACCGCGGGAAGCCATGTGCTGTGCGCGGTGACGGGGGAGCGGATTCCGCTCGAAGCCTTGCGTTACTGGAGCGTGGAGCGCCAGCAGGCCTATGCCGGCTGCGAGATCGCCGCGCGGGAACTGGCGAGCGCCGGATGAGGCGGGCGGCTGTTTTTGCTTGCTGCGCGGCCGGCGCGGTTGCGCTGGCGGGGGTTGCCGGCGGCAGCTTCGGCACGGGCGGCCCCGCCCTGGCGGCGGGGCGGGATGCGGATTTCGCCCTGGCGGGGGAATTGACCCAGGGCGGCTGGGCACGGGGCCGGGTGCCGGCCGGCGCGGCGGCGCTGACGCTCGACGGCCAGCCGGTGACCGTGGCTCCCGACGGCGCTTTCCTCCTCGCTTTCGATCGTGACGCCGCCCGCACCGCGACGCTGGCGGCGCGGCTGGCGGACGGCAGCGTGCTGACGCGCCGGCTGGCCGTTTCGCCGCGCGCCTGGAAGATCGAGCATATCCCGCTCGGCCCGAAGCCGGGCACTCCGCCGAGCGAGGCTTTCCGCATCCGCCGCGAGGCCGAGCTGGCGCAGATCAGGGCGGCGCGGGCGATCGACGGCCATGGCGGGGGCTGGCGCCAGCCTTTCATCTGGCCGGCGCATGGCCGTGTTTCGGGCCTGTTCGGCTCGCAGCGCATCTACAACGGCACGCCCGGCGCCTATCATTCGGGCACCGACATCGCCACCGGCGCGGCTGGCACGCCTTTCGTCGCGCCGGCCGACGGCGTGGTGATTCTCGCGGCGCGCAGCCCTTTCACGCTCGAAGGCAACCTGCTGATGATCGATCACGGCATGGGGCTGAACAGCGCTTTCCTGCATTGTTCGCAGATCCTGGTCCGGCAGGGCGAGACGGTGAAGCAGGGCCAGGTGATCGGCCGCATCGGCATGACCGGCCGGGCCACCGGCCCGCATCTCCACTGGAGCATCAAATGGCACGATGCGCGGCTGGACCCGCTGCTTTTCACCGGCCCGATGCGCTGACCGCCGCTGCCCCTTTTTGGAGCACGTGCATAATATCGGCCGGGCAGGGCGGGAAAGGCTCTCAGCCGCGCGGGCGCGCCTGGCGGTAGCTGCCGAGGATGCGCACGTCCTTGGAATGAAAGGCCAGTTCCTCGATCGCCCGGTCCACTGCCGGATCGCCCGGCGCGCCGACGATATCGGCGAAGAACGTCGTGGCCGCGAAGCTCGCGCCCTTCTGGTAGCTTTCCAGCTTGGTCATGTTGACGCCGTTCGTGGCGAAACCGCCCAGCGCCTTGTACAGTGCGGCCGGGATGTTCTTCACCTCGAAGACGAAAGTGGTCATCGCCGTCTCGCCTGCAAGCGAGGCGGGGTCGCGCGGCGCTTTCGCCAGCATGACGAAACGGGTGGTATTGTCCTTCGCATCCTCGACATTCTCGGCGACGATCTTCAGGCCATAAAGCCGGGCGGCGATGGCGGGCGCGATGGCGCAGGCTGCGGGGTCGCCCTGCTCCCTGACGAAAGCCGCGGCGCCGGCGGTGTCGGCATAGGACATCGGCACGATGCCGCGCTCGCGCAGATAGTGCCGCGTCTGGCCGAGCGCCTGCGGGTGGCTGTATGCGGCGGCGAACGGCCCTTCGGCCAGGCCCATGACCGCATAGCTGATCGGCAGGAAATATTCGCCGACGATCGCCAGCCCGCTTTCCGGCAGCAGGAAATGGATATCGGCAACACGGCCGTGCTGCGAATTCTCGATCGGAATCAGCGCGCGGCCGGCCTTGCCGTCCTTCACCGCGTCGAGCGCGTCCTCGAAGCTGAAGCAGGGCAGCGGCAGGCAGGCGGGATCGTATTCGAGCGCGGCGCGATGGCCGTTGCAGCCCGGAGCGCCCTGGAACGCGATCGCCCGCGCGGGATCGCCGGCCGCGGCGCGTGTCATCTCGTCGACCAGGGCGACGGCGGGTTCGGGAAAGCTGTGCATAATGGCCGCCGCGCTTACGCAGCATCGGCGAATCCCGCAATGGGCCTTGCGCTCGCCATTGTGCCTGACTAGAGCGTCGGCCAAACCGACATGGGCACTTCCTACGGGGCTTTTGCAATGGACGATCGTTTCAACACCTTTGCCGGCTGGGCACTGTTCGGAGGCATCGTGGCCTTGGGGCTGGCCAGCCTGAGCAGCCGTTATTTCCAGGCCGACAAGAATCATCGTCCGCACAAGATGGGCTACGAGATCGAGGGCGTCGTCGCGAGCGAGGGCGGCTCCAAGGTCGAATCGATCGCCGCCCGACTCGCCAAGGCCGATCCGACCAAGGGGCAGGCGACTTTCGCCAAGTGCGCCTCGTGCCACACGATCAACCAGGGCGGCGCGAACGGCATCGGCCCGAATCTCTACGGTCTGGTCGGAGAGGCGATTGCCCAGGGCCGCGGCGGCTTCGCTTTCTCCGACGCGCTGAAAAGCAAGGGCGGCAACTGGACTTTCGACAATCTCGACCAGTGGCTGACAAGCCCCAAGGCCTATGCCAACGGCACGAAAATGACTTTCGCGGGCATCGGCGACGGTCAGGACCGCGCCAACCTGATCGCCTGGCTGAACACCCAGGGCTCCAACGTGCCGCTGCCCGCCGCTCCGGCGGAAGGCGCGGCCGATGCGGACAAGGCTGATCCGGCCAAGGCCGATGCCGGCAAGGACGCTGCGGCGAAGCCTGCGGAAGCGGCAGACGCCGCAGCGAAGCCCGCGGAAGGCACTGCGGCTGGCGGGAAGAAATAATATCGGGATGCGCCGGGTTCCGGCCCGGCTGCATTTTCCGTACAGGTGATAGCGCGAATCCGCGCGCACTATGCCCCGGCACCGGGGGCCTTACTGCGCCATGCCGCCCTTGAACCCCTGGGCGATCACATACCATTCGGACGAATCCTTGCGGCTCGCCGGCGGCTTCGCATGTCTGACGCTGGCGAAATGCCGCTTGAGCAAGGCCAGCAATTGCCTATCGGTGCCGCCCGCCAGCACCTTGGCGATGAAAGCGCCGCCCGGCGCCAGCGTGGCGATGGCGAAATCGGCGGCGGCCTCGACCAGCCCCATCGTGCGCAGATGGTCGGTCTGCCGGTGGCCGACGGTGTTGGCCGCCATGTCCGACAGCACCAGGTCTGGCGGCCCGTCCAGCGCCGCTGCCAGGGCTGCCGGGGCCTCGTCGGCCATGAAGTCCATTTGCAGGATGGTGACGCCCTCGATCGGATCGGCGGGCAGCAGATCGATGCCCACCACTTTCGCCGCGGGGCAGTGCCGGCGCAGCACCTGGCTCCATCCTCCCGGCGCGATGCCCAGGTCGACCGCGCGGGTGACGCCTTTCAGCAGGCCGAACTTCCCGTCCAGCTCGGCCAGCTTGTAGGCCGCGCGGCTGCGATAGCCTTCGGCCCTGGCCTGTTTGACGTAGGGATCGTTGATCTGGCGCGACAGCCAGCGTGCAGAGCTGGCCGTGCGCTTTCTGGCGGTGCGCAGGCGTTCGCCCGGATCGCGCCCGGATCGGCTCATGGCGGGTTCCCCATCCTATATCCGGCGCAGGCGGCGCAATTCGGCGCGCAGGCGTTCGCCCTGGCCGTTGGCGGCCATCAGGCTGCGCAGGATGCCTTCGCGGATGCCGCGATCGGCGATGCCGAGCCGATCGGCCGGCCACACGTCGAGAATCGTCTCGAGGATAGCGCAGCCGGCCACTACCAGGTCCGCACGCTCGCGCCCGATGCAGGGCAGCTCGCGGCGCCCGGCCAGCGACAGTGACGACAGGCGCGCACTGATCGCGCGCATCGCATCGGTCGGCACGATCAGCCCGTCGACCGCCCGCCGGTCGTAGTGCGGCAGGTCGAGATGCAGGCCGGCGAGCGTCGTCACCGTGCCGCTGGTGCCGAGCAGCCGCAGCGGGCCGCGGCCCGGCCCGGTCGCGCGCAGGCCCGCCGCCCGGTCGGCGAAAGCGGCGAAACTGTCGCTCACCAGTTCGCGCATGCGCACATAGCGCGCCGCGCGCGAGGCATGATCCTCGCCTTCGGACCCGCAGGTTTCGGTCAGCGAAACCACGCCCCAGGGCACGCTGTGCCAGTCGAGGATGCGCGGCACCGGCTCGGCGCTGTCGATCACCACGAGTTCGGTGGAGCCGCCGCCGATGTCGAAAATCATCGCCGGGCCGCTGCCGGGCTCCAGCAGGATATGGCAGCCGAGCATTGCCAGCCGCGCTTCCTCGCGCGTGCTGATGATGTCGAGCGCGATGCCCGTTTCGCTGCGCACCCGTTCGATGAATTCGGCGCCGTTCTCGGCCTGGCGGCAGGCTTCCGTGGCGACCGAATGGGCCAGTTGGACACTGCGCCGGCAGAGCTTGTCGGCGCAGATGCGCAGTGCCGACAGCGCGCGGTCCATTGCGATCTGACTCAGCCGCCCGGTCTGCGCAAGGCCCTCGCCCAGCCGGACGGCGCGGCTGAAGGCGTCGATGACGACAAAGTTTTCGCCCGAGGGCCGGGCGATCAGCAGGCGGCAGTTGTTGGTGCCGAGATCGATCGCGGCATAGGCCTGACGCGGCAGCGCCTCGCGCGGCTGCGGCGCGATGGGCCTGTAGGGTCCGTCGCCGGCCGGCACGGAAGACGGCGCCGGGGGCGCTGCATCGTGAACGTCGGCCCTGTGCCCGTTCCGCGTCGCGTCCCTGCCGCCCGTCACCTCCGCGCACGCCACCGGCGGAAACTGTTCCGCCATGGTCAATGCACCCGTTATCGTTTTCCCGCCGGTTGCGGCGAGTACCTGGGGGGATGCTAGCGGGCCGATGGGCAAGGAGCAAGAGCACTGTCTTGACGAGCCCTTTCCACCCGCCTAGAGGCACCGGCCTGTTGCCCTGTCGTCTAATGGTAAGACTACGGACTCTGACTCCGTCAATCGAGGTTCGAATCCTCGCGGGGCATCCAGTACCACGTCCAAAGGCGTTTCCCGCCGTCCCGAAAATCCTGTATCCATCCGATAGATGAAGAAGCATGAAGAAGTCGCCCAAATATGACGACCTCATGCAGCCGACGCTCAGGGTACTGGCTGCACATGGCGGCTCGGCAACCAATGCGGAGATCGAGGAATCCCTGATCGAGATGCTGGGACTGGAGGCCGAGGGGATTGCTCCCGACCGCATGTCCTGGGCGCGCAGCTATCTCAAATATTCCGACTTTGTCGATAATCCGAAGTCGGGCGTCTGGATATTGACTGAGGAGGGGCGCACCGCCGCCAACTGGTCGGACGAAGCGGTGCGCAAGGCCGTTGCCGAAAGTTACAGGGCTTATCGCGCCCAAAAGGCTGCGCAGGAAGCAAGCGGAGGCTTCAACGGAGAAGCGGACAAGGCAACGCGCGTATGGACCGACGCCCTGCTCGAACAGTTACGCACCATGCAGCCGGATGCCTTTGAACGGCTGACCCAGCGCCTCTTGCGGGAAAGCGGTTTCGTGCGCGTGGAGGTGACGGGCAAGTCCGGCGATGGCGGCATAGACGGATCGGGCGTGCTGCGCATGAATCTGATATCGTTTCAGGTGCTGTTCCAGTGCAAACGCTATGCCGGCTCCGTCTCTGCTCCCACGGTGCGCGATTTCCGGGGCGCGATGCAGGGCCGCGCCGACAAGGGCCTTATCATCACCACCGGCACTTTCACTGCCGACGCCCGCAAGGAAGCAACCCGCGACGGCGCACCGGCCATCGACCTCATCGACGGCGAGATGTTCTGCGAATTGCTCAAGGACAGGCGGCTCGGCGTTCAGGTCCGCGAGATTGTCAGCGAGGAAATCACCGTGCTCCCCGAGTTTTTCACAGAGATGTAGGTGGATGACGCCGGGCGGGGTTTACAGCTTTTCCAGCGCCGGGATCAGGTGGTCGAAGTGATCGATCGCCGCCGTGGGGATGAAAGCGCGCAAGGGGCGCCACGTGTCCCGCTTCTGGAGGCAATGGCGCCGCTCAGGGGCAAGGACAGCGATCTCCTGTTCCCATCGCGTAGCAGAGGGCAGTTGTCGGACATGACGCTGACCAAGGCCATGCGTGATATGGGCGTGTCCTTCACCGTGCATGGCCTCCGCTCCGCATTCCGCTTCTGGCTGGACTTCCCGCCCGGCACGTCATGGCGGACAAGGCATACGATACTTACGCAATCCTCGACTTTGTCGAAATTTCCGGCGCACAGCCGATCATCCCGCAGCCCTCACCTTCTGGTGCTGAATATCGATTCAGTCTAAGCACCAAGGCTGGTGACGAACTCCAGC